>JBAZGO010000028.1:0-79703 GCA_041652995.1 Prolixibacteraceae bacterium | reverse complement strand
CATCCGCAGTGGCAGTCAGCATGGCCCGGGTCACTTCGTAGTCAGCCGGCACATAAGTGAAGTCGTAGTTGTTGTCAGCACCACCGGCAACGGTGATCGAACCTACATGGGTACCAACGTTTGTCAGCAGGTCAACGGTAGTCGATGCTGTTGGTTTGGTATCCAGTACGGTTTCATCATCGCTGTTCTGCCATCCGCTGTACCGGAAAGTCAGAACATCATTTACATCTCCGTAAACTTTGGTCTGGTCATCCGCGGTAGCTGTCAGAACAGCTTTGGTCACTTCAAAATCTCCGAATACCAGGCTGAAGCTGTAATTATTATCGGTTCCACCTGAAAGTGTGATCGCATTGGCATACGATCCAACTTCTGTTGTTCCATCTACAGTTGTACTGATTGTTGGTGGTGTGTCAATTGTTTCGGTTCCGTTCACCCATCCTGAATACTGGAAAGTCAGGGTTGGATTCGCAGCTCCGTACACTTTGGTCTGGTCATCCGCAGTGGCAGTTAGAACTGCTTTGGTTACTTCAAAATCTCCGGCTACCAGGCTGAACGTGTAATTGTTATCGGTTCCACCGGTTAAGGTGATCGCGTTGGAATAAGTTCCTACCACGCTTGTTCCGTCAACGGTTGTGGCAATGGTTGGTGGTGTGTCAATTGTTTCGGTTCCATTCACCCATCCTGAATACTGGAAAGTCAGGGTTGGATTCGAAGCTCCGTAAACTTTAGTTTGATTATCAGCCGTAGCTGTAAGTACCGCTTTAGTTACTTCAAAATCTCCGGATACCAGGCTGAAGGTGTAATTGTTATCGGTTCCGCCAGATAAGGTGATTGAATTGGCATAAGATCCAACTTCAGTAGCTGCGTCAACGGTTGTGCTGATTGTTGGTGGGGTGTCAATCGTTTCCACTCCATTCACCCAGCCGCTGTACTGGAAGGTCAGTGTCGGATTGGCCGAGCCGTAAACTTTGGTCTGGTCATCCGCAGTGGCAGTCAGAACGGCTTTGGTTACTTCAAAGTCTCCGGATACCAGGCTAAAGGTGTAATTGTTATCGGTTCCACCTGAAAGTGTGATCGCATTGGCATACGATCCAACTTCTGTTGTTCCATCTACAGTTGTACTGATTGTTGGAGGAGTGTCAATTGTTTCGGTTCCGTTCACCCATCCTGAATACTGGAAAGTCAGGGTTGGATTTGTTGATCCGTAAACTTTGGTCTGGTCATCCGCAGTGACAGTCAGAACAGCTTTGGTTACTTCAAAGTCACCGGACACCAGGCTAAAGGTGTAATTGTTATCGGTTCCGCCTGAAAGTTGGATCGCATTGGCATACGATCCAACTTCTGTTGTTCCGTCAACTGTAGTGGAAATTGCTGGTGGGGTATCGATGGTTTCCACACCGTTCACCCAGCCGCTGTACTGGAAGGTCAGTGTCGGGTTCGCTGCGCCGTAAACTTTGGTCTGGTCATCCGCAGTGGCAGTCAGAACAGCTTTGGTCACTTCAAAATCTCCGGTCACCAGGCTGAAGGTGTAATTATTATCGGTTCCACCGGTTAAAGTAATCTCGTTGGAATAAGTTCCTACCACGCTTGCTGCGTCAACAGTTGTCGAAATTGTTGGCGGAGTGTCGATCGTTTCGGT
Source organism: Prolixibacteraceae bacterium (assembly GCA_041652995.1). Lineage (GTDB taxonomy): Bacteria > Bacteroidota > Bacteroidia > Bacteroidales > Prolixibacteraceae > Aquipluma. The sequence goes on along the minus strand of JBAZGO010000028.1, from coordinate 78,064 downwards.
TCCGTTCACCCAGCCTGAATACTGGAAGGTCAGTGTCGGGTTCGTTGCTCCGTAAACTTTGGACTGGTCATCCGCAGTGGCAGTCAGAACAGCTTTGGTCACTTCAAAATCTCCGGGGACCAGGCTGAAAGTGTAATTGTTATCGGTTCCGCCTGAAAGTGTGATCGCATTGGCATACGATCCAACTTCTGTTGTTCCGTCAACAGTAGTGGAAATTGCTGGTGGGGTATCGATCGTTTCCACTCCATTCACCCAGCCGCTGTACTGGAAGGTCAGTGTCGGATTGGCCGAGCCGTAAACTTTGGTCTGGTCATCCGCAGTGGCAGTCAGAACGGCTTTGGTTACTTCAAAGTCTCCGGCCACCAGGCTAAAGGTGTAATTGTTATCGGTTCCGCCTGAAAGTGTGATCGCATTGGCATACGATCCAACTTCTGTTGTTCCATCTACAGTTGTACTGATTGTTGGCGGAGTGTCAATTGTTTCGGTTCCGTTCACCCAGCCTGAATACTGGAAAGTCAGTGTCGGATTTGTTGCTCCGTACACTTTGGTCTGGTCATCCGCAGTGGCAGTCAGAACGGCTTTGGTTACTTCAAAGTCTCCGGCCACCAGGCTAAAGGTGTAATTGTTATCGGTTCCACCTGAAAGTGTGATCGCATTGGCATACGATCCAACTTCTGTTGTTCCATCTACAGTTGTACTGATTGTTGGTGGGGTATCGATGGTTTCCACACCGTTCACCCATCCTGAATACTGGAAAGTCAGTGTTGGATTCGTTGCTCCGTAAACTTTGGTTTGTGCTTCAGCAGTGACGGTCAGCAAAGCTTTGGTGACATTTAAAGTTCTCTCAACAGGTGTTGCGGCAAAATTCGAATTATCTCCGGTTTGAGTTGCGGTTATTTTTGTACTACCTGCCTTCAGAATCGTCGCCAGATTACCATAAATGCTGACAACCGTGGTATCTTCTGCAGTATAAGTTACTGTCAGATTTCTGTCTGTAGTTGAATTACCAAGAGTAAATGCTGCATCTCCATAAGTTTTTGTTGCCATATCAGGGAAGGTAATGGTCTGTGTGGATTTATTTATCGTGGTGAACCTCCAGGTATTGGATGCAGCGGTAAATCCAATAAAGTTGTTGTTGTGCACATCTTTTACAAAACCTGCATCGATTCCAACGCTGACCAAGGTATTGACAGAAAGATTTTCAGTAAGTGCGACACTAAGCGTTTTGTTATCAGAGGAAAGTAATACCAATGCCTTTTCAGCAGGCACCGAAAGGTCATAAGATTTTATTAGTGTAGCACCATTATAAAGACCAATGATTCCAGTTGCACCCAAGCTAACTTCTTCGTCGAAAGTCATACTTAAAGTGGGCTGAAAAGCAACTCCGGTGGCATTGTTCGACGGACTTTTTGAAGTAATAACAGGCCCAGCATTATCTTCTACAGTGATTGAGAAGCTCTGCTCGTTATAGCCAGCACTATTGGTTGCTCTGAGCACCACAGGATGCACGCCTACATCCGTCTTGGCTGGTGTGCCCTGAATAACAGCTCCGGTCTGTAACCGATATACTTGATTGGTACTGAAAATTGCATACACCAATGACCCATTTGTCGTAAACGATAGTGACCATACATTATCGGTTGCAGTATTAGACACATTTACATAACTGCTAAAATCCGGTTTGTATTTTCGAACTCCGCCACTATTACCTGATATATAAAAATTACCATCTTTATCTGTTCGTATTGAACTTGGAGAGTTATTAAGCCCAGTTAAAATAGTGGTGGTTTGAGTTCCATCATACTTTAGGATCTCATTGTATGACCAGGATGCAATAAATAAATTCCCTGAAAGGTCAAAAGTTATACCAAAAGGATAACTACCTATCTTTGTAGTAAGAAATAACGTTGAAACTTTTGATGTTTTATCTATTTTATAAATTTCACGTCGACTAATACCTGTTGCGTAAATGTAGTTGCCTCTATCAGTTAGTGAAAGTGCCCCATCTGAAGAGGTTCCACCCATTGACTCTGCTGTTGCGCTAGCATCATTTAATGGAACCCTGTAAATCGAGTTAGTTCCATCCAGGTATCTTGGAATATAGATATAACCATCACATATATGTAAAGCATAAACATTCCCACTTGGTAATCCAGATTTCCATGTTGTGGTGGTGCCATCAGGAGAAATTTTGTAAATAGTTGTCCCGTTTTGTGTAATTCCAAATATATTACCGTCATTATCTCCGGCAACACCTGAGATTAAAGTTCCTGTCGGAATATTTCCAAATAATGATGCTGTACTTTGTCCGGCAGTACTAAAAGTCAACCAATCTGGAAGTGTAGTAGCTGTAATGGTAGTTGGTAAATCACCTTCTACGGTTGCAGTTGCACCGTATGAATATGGTGTTCCATAATCCACCGTAATAACAGAAGGCGTAGTATTAAATGTGGGTGGACCTACATAACTAAACTGATCGCTGGTATTGGTTACACTAGTTCCTCCGGTAGTAGTGACAGTAATATCCACTGTTCCTGCAGTACCTGTAGGTGAAGTAGCTGTAATTTGCGTGGCCGAGTTAACCGTATAGCTTGAAGCATTGGCAGAACCAAATTTCACTGCTGTAGCATCAGTTAAGTTTGTCCCGGTTATAATTACTGAAGTACCACCGGCAATTGGTCCGTTAGTTGGTGAAATACCTGAAACAGTTGGGGCGGCAATATAAGTATATTGATCAGAACTGCTTGTTGCACTTGTCCCTCCTGTAGTTGTAACGGTAACGTCAATAGTTCCGGTAGAACCTGCAGGTGAAATAGCTGTAATTTGCGTAGCAGAATTAACCGTAACGTTTGTAGCATTGTTTGCACCAAATTTCACAGCCGAAGCACCGGTTAGATTTGTTCCGGTTATAATTACTGAAGTACCTCCGGTAGCTGGTCCGCTTGTTGGTGAAATACCGGTAACCGTAGGAGCAACTGGCAAAGTGGTAAACGTCAAGTCTGAACCGTATGTAGTACCGGCCGTATTTACAGCCTTCACCCTAAAATGATATGTTGAATTCGGAGTTAAACCGGTAAGGACCGAACTCACCGATGTTGCACTTGTTCCAGTTACAGGACTTTGAGATGCTGTAGCCGAACTGCCGTAGGATGTACTTGTTCCATAATCGAAGGTAACAACTGATGTAGCATTGTTTGGATTTACCGTGCCGTTTAAAGTTACACCTGTTGTTGTAATGCCGGTTGCAGCATTGGTGGTTGCAGTGGGGGCTACAACCGAAGTAGTAAAACTAACCTGTGCACCATAACTTGTACCTGCCGAATTGGTGGCAAAAGCTTTCACATAATAAGTAGTACCGGGAGAAAGACCGGTAATTGATTGCGTAAAAGCACCGGTCGTACTCCAACTTCCGGCAGTAGAAACTTTTGTTCCTGTACCGTTGGCAAAGCCACTGGTTGTACTATAATAAATCCCTCGCTCGGTAATATTTGCTCCTCCGGTAGCTGTTATATTTCCATTACCAGTAGCTGTTGTAGTTGAAATACCTGAAACAGCCTGAGTTGTTATAGTACTTAAAGATGCAGATGCAGGCGCAGGCCCAACGATAATATCATCAATCCAAAAATACAATATTGCCTGAAAACTAATTGAGACTGATGAAGTTGTGACACCATTAGTACCGGCAGAAATTGTTTGAGTAGATAAAGTATTACCAGTATTAGACACCCTTGCCGTGTTATCCTGATAAGAGAATGTAGAAGCAGTTAATGTATACCAGGGAGGAAGAGAAACATATTGATAATATGAATTCATACTTTGGTGCTTAACCCAAATTCCATAAAATTGAAATGGTTGCCCATCAGTGCGTTGAAGTGTAAATTGATCTCCGCCGGAACCATCCTTTTGTAAACATGCGCTGTTGGAAACTCCTCCGTTGGTCAAATTTGCAAACGAACCATTGCCGCCACATGTAAGCCGAAATGCCGTACCAGCAATTGTTATGTCTGCTTGTGTCTTCCAAATACCAAAGCCGCCACTACCAAAAGAAAGAGTTGCTGCTGTTGAAAAATCATAAGTTGTTTTTGTTGATTGTGCAAAACTTGACGTCATACTGCCAAGCAGCAAAGCAAATGCTAATAAAATTGAGAGTAAAAATTGTTTCATAACTATTTATTTATGGTTTTAATTTTATTTGTTAATAGAAAGTATGTTGGATTTATTGAAGGAGCGTTTGAAATAATATTGTTTTGTTTGTCTGTTTTGCTTTCAGGTATTTGGCCTTGGTTGACTACGCAAGCCAGAAGAAGCTGGTCGAAGGATTGGCCATTTTTGAGCTTATCCAGATGAGCTTTCAATATTTCCAACATTTCGAGGATTTCGTTCTGTTCTGCACAACTTATCTTTTCCTGAATTTCTGCAATCGAAAAATTATCGCTGGCTGAGGTTAGTAGTTGGATGGCAATGAACCAGTATTTAATGGGCAATTGGGAATTTTCCATTAAGGTGCCGGATTTTATGCCGATTCGATTGCCACATTTCGTACACTCAAACCGATCGATATCGGCTAACCAGATGTGTTCGTCGTTGTTGCATTTCTGACAAAAGATCCCAACCTTCTGGCGGGTTTCAATGAAATAACTGACGCATTCTTTTTCGCCCGGAAATCTCTCTATGAATTCAAATATATCCATCGTAGTACTTTCCCATTTTTCGATAGGTTAAAAGTACGGTGAGCATATACAGGAGTCAATCAGCAAAACGCTGATATTGGGGGTGCGAAATACTGATTTTTTAGCTACACGCAAATGAAATGATGGAGTTGTATTCTGAAGTGAAGTAGATAAGATACTCTATTCAAGCGAAATAATTCCTTTTTTCAGGGCATATTTAACGATGTCCGTTGTCGTTTTCAGATTAAGTTTTTCGAGGATGTGCTGCTTATGGGTATTAATCGTTTTAATGCTGACAAACAGTTGATTCGAAATGTCAGAGACCGAAATACCTTCAGCAATTAATTTCAATATTTCAGATTCCCGGTCTGTTAAATCGGAACTGGTTGATGGTCCGATTTCTTCTTTATTAAGATATTCCTGTATCAATATCTCCGTGATTTTTTCGCTTAGGTATTTTTTACCACTGTAAACAGTCTGGATTGCTTTTATCAATTCGTCGTATGAGCAATTTTTGAATAAATAACCTGATGAACCTGCCTCTAACATGCCTTTTATGTACGGTTTGTCAACATGCATGGAAAGACCTATTACTTTTATTCCGGGTTTTTCTTTCAACAGTTGAGCGGTGGCTTCTACTCCATCCAGATCAGGCATATTAATGTCCATTATTACAACATCCGGATTGAGTTGTTTGGCTTTATCAATAGCATCTTTACCGTTTACCGCCTGCGCAATTACTTCAATTTCCGGAAAATCGGCTAATAAATTGGCCAATCCTTCTCGAAATAATTGATGATCGTCAGCAAGAATAACTTTAATTGTCATAAAATAAAAAACTTAAATCGGAATTTGAACAACAGCTTTTGTACCAGCTAACTTACCCGATTCGAAATACAATGTTCCATGTATTGAATCCAGTCTTTCTTTGATACTAAATAATCCAAATCCACTTTGATTTGTTGATTTGGTTATTTTTCTGAAATTAAATCCCTTTCCATTATCAACAACCGAAATATACATTGTTTTTTGTTCAATTGAAACATCAATATCAATTAAATTAGCATTGGCATGTTTTATTACGTTGTTGAGAAGTTCTGAAATTATTCTAAATACCAATATTCTAACATCGGTATTTAGAATAATTTTTTCAACATTACTTTTAAGTAATGTTGAAATACCATATTTATTTTCGATTTGTTCCAATTTCCATTTTATAGCTGGAATTAATCCAAGTTCATACAGAATTGGAGGACTAAGATCATAGGTTAACCACCGGGTTTGCGAGATTGCATTGTTAATTAATTCAATTGATTCGGTGATTGTTTGAATGGTTTTTAAGTTTTGATCGGAAGCCGGAATGGTGGAAAGCTTAATGTTTGCAAGCGAAAGTATCTGGCTGATTCCATCGTGTAAAAATTCTGCAATCTTACGACGTTCCCTTTCCTCTGTGATGGATAATTCAGAATTCAATCTTTTCAGCTTTACCTGATATTCTTTTATTTGTTCCAGACTTTTCTGAAGGCTTTTTTCTGCCCGAACCCTGACACTAATATCCTGACAAATACCGCGATATCCAATTAATTCGTTCGCATTATTGAATAACGGAAATCCGCTTGCCGACATCCATACTTTTTCACCATTTCGATGCCTGAAAATGAGTTGTTCATTTTTGAACGCTTTATCAAATTTCATATTCCCTTTTATAAATTTCACGAAAGTTTGCTTTTTACTTTCTGATGAAAGTGGGAAAAAGTACAGTTTACCGGTAATCTCCTCATCCTTATATCCCAAGACTGTATCTATAATAGGACTAATGTATGTAACCAATCCCATCGAATTCATCTCCCAAAAGAATTCAAGCGCATAGCCGGAGATTTGAAGAAATCGCTCTTCAGAAAAATTGAATTCCCTAATTTGCTTTTTTATGTATATTTCGAGTTCCTGATTTTGCCTCCTTAAAGTATCCTCGGCTTTTTTGATGCGAAGCATAACATTTACCAAGGCAATAAACTCCTCCTGTTTAAATGGTTTCGACATAATTGCGTCTGCTCCTGCTTTTAAACCATCTAACCTTGTTTCTGCATTTTGTCCATCGGCAGAAATCATTAATATCGGAATACTACTCGTTTTTGGAGAAGATTTTAAAATCCGGCATGTTTCGTAGCCATCCATCTCGGGCATGAAAATATCCAGTAAAATGGTCTGTGGAATTTGTTCCCGGGCAATTTCAATGCCTGCTTTACCCGATAAACTTGTTAGAATTTCAAAATCGGGGTGGCTTTTTTTGAATATGCTTCGAACAAGTAGAAGATTACTTTCGTTATCGTCAATTACCAAAATTTTTAGGGTAGGATTTGTTTCCTGCATAGAAAATATATTAAAAAGCCTGTTATCTCACTCATTAGTTCTGAACTGTGCTAAAGATAACGATTCTAATAAGAGAGTCAAAAAATAATTATGGTAAATTTAATTGTTCTTAAATTTTGTAGTGTAATGGTAGTCGCTGTATTGGTAATTTATTAATTTGCAAAGATTTCATTCTGAAAAATGGAGGTAAAATATGGGCTGAGAGCAGTCCAAATTATGGAAGCACATTTTACCTCGTAATTAAAAATCTGGTGGAAAACATTTCATGAAAGGAACTATGCCGGCGATTTGCAATTTTTTCAATCACAATTTTGCTCGCTGATATTGCAACGGCCAGTCAATTTCGTCTTCCAGAACTTTGGCAGCATGCAAGGCAAAATAAGGATCTCTCAGCGAAGCCCTGGCAATAATAATCAGGTCGGCCTGATCTTTTTCAAGGATTTCTTCTGCTTGGTGCACTTCAGTTATCAAACCTACTGCACCGGTTGAAATACCTGTTTTTTTCCTGATACGTTCTGAAAGATGAACCTGATAGCCCGGACCAAGCGGAATTCTTGCATGTGGCACGAGCCCTCCTGAAGAACAATCAATCAGATCGACACCCCTTTCTTTCAAAATTGCCGAAAGTTTTACCGCTTCGTCGATATCCCAGCCTCCTTCTGCCCAGTCGGTTACTGAAATACGAACAAACAAAGGCAGATTTTGAGGCCAGACAGTTTGCACTGCATGAACAATTTCGAACAAAAGTCGAGAGCGGTTTTCAAAACTTCCGCCATAATTATCGGTTCGCATGTTGCTTAAAGGCGAAAGAAACTGATGAATTAAATACCCGTGAGCCGAATGAATTTCGAGCAGTTTATACCCAGCCAGCACAGCACGTTGTGCCGCAGCTTTAAAATCAGAAATTACATTTTTTATTTCATCTGCAGTTAATGCATGAGGGTCAGCATCTTCAGGATAAAAACTGATTCCTGACGGGGCAACAGTTGTCCAGCCACCCTGCGAAGAGGCAAGCTGTTTTCCTTCGTCCCACGGACTGGCGCAACTGGCTTTGCGGCCTGCATGAGCCAATTGAATACCCGCCACAGCCCCATGCTGATGTATGAATGAAGTGATATTCCTTAACTTTTCAATGTGTTCGTCTTTGTATAATCCTAAATCTGAAGGAGTGATGCGGCCTTCAGGAGAAACCGCTGTAGCCTCCTGAATGATTAGAGCAGCGCCGCCAACTGCACGGCTTCCAAGGTGTACCAGATGCCAGTCGTTGGCAAAACCATCAACGGCCGAATATTGGCACATGGGTGAAATGGTTATCCGGTTTTTGAACGTAACACCTTTGATTGTAAATAGCGAAAAAAGTTTTGACATATTTGATTTTCGTGTAAGTGAATGACTTGTTTCAAACGTTTCGCAATAAATACTGATTGAAACATTCGAGCGCTCAATATGTTGACCACGACTTTCCTGAATAAATACTGTGGGTAATTGCCGTTTTCAGAAATAAAAAAGGTTTTAACTGCAAGTATTTAATTTTCAGAAACAACAGAATTCCTAATTCCAGAAATTATTGTGCATCAACTACGGCAATAGTGGCCATGTTCACAATTTCACGAACCGAACATTCGGTTGGAACTACCTGGATCGGTTTTTTCATGCCCATCAGAATTGGGCCAACAACTTCAGCGCCGCCAATTTCGTACATCATTTTGTAGGCGATATTTGCGGAGGTCAGGCTTGGGAAAATAATTGTATTCACATCTTTATTTTCCAGAAGCGAAAATGGAAATTCATGACTGCGAAGTTCTTTATTGAGCGCAAAGTTCATCTGAATTTCACCATCGACAACAAGTTGAGGATGTTTCTGGTGCAAAATTGCAATGGTTTGCCGGACACGGTCGAGCGACCTCGTATGCACCGAAGATTTAACCGATCCAAAATTTGAATAGGAAACCATGGCAATTACCGGCTCAATGTTGAATTTTCGCACGCCATCGGCCGTAAGCAAAGTAATTTCAACCAAAGTTTCAACTTCATTGTCAAAATTAACAGTGGTATCGGCGAAGAAAAGAGGTCCGCGCTTTGTCATTACAATATACATGCTCGAAATGTGATTCAGATTTGGTTTGGGGCCAATTAATTTCAGCGCAGGACTCAGCACATCGCCGTAGTGACTTGTAACTCCGGAAATCATTCCATCGGCCAAGCCGGAATCGACCATCATTATTCCGTAATAATTGCGGTTAAAAGTCAATTCGTAAGCATCTTCGTAGGTCAATCCTTTTCGCTGCCGTTTTTTCCAGATCATGTTGGCAAAAGCATCGCGAACTTCCGAGTTTCCGGAAGAATGCGGATCAATGATGGTCGAATTTTTGAGGTCAAAATGATTTTCATCAATCAACTGGTTTATTTCATCAACATTTCCCAAAAGAATCGGAATGGCAATTCCATCGTGCAAAACCTCGTTTGCTGCACGAAGAACCTTCAGATTGTTTCCTTCAGGAAATACAATCTTTTTGGGATTTTGCCTGGCTTTGATTACAATGCCATGGAATAACTGGTTGTCGAGCCCAAGTCGCCGACTTAATTCAAGTTTGTATTCATTCCAATCACTAATTGGTTTGCGGGCGACACCGCTGTCCATTGCCGCTTTGGCAACTGCCGGAGCAACAGTTGTAATTAGCCTTGGATCGAGCGGTTTTGGAATAATATACTCTTTACTGAAAATCAGGTTCTTAACATTGTAGGCTTTGCTCACACTTTCAGGAACAATTTCCTTTGCCAGTCCGGCGAGTGCATAAACTGCGGCCAGTTTCATTTCTTCGTTGATGCAGGTTGCACGGACATCGAGCGCTCCCCGAAAAATGTATGGAAAACCAAGCACATTGTTTACCTGGTTCGGAAAATCACTTCGTCCGGTGGCCATAATCAAATCGCTGCGGGCTGCCATAGCTTCGTCGTAAGCAATTTCAGGATCGGGATTGGCCATGGCAAATACAATGGGGTTTGGCGCCATTGAAATCACCATTTCCCTTGATACTACATTCGCCTTCGAAAGCCCCAGAAAAATATCGGAATCTTTCATCGCCTCTTCCAGCGTGTGAATGTTCCGGTTGGTTGCAAATGCGGTTTTGTACTTGTTCAAATCGCTCCGGTCTTTTCGTAGCGCAGCTTTTGAATCGAGCATCACTATATTTTCATGTTTGGCTCCCAGCGAAACAATCAGGTTGGCACAAGCCACTGCGGCGGCTCCGGCACCGTTAATCACGATTCTGGCTTCATCGAGTTTTTTGCCTGAAAGTTCAAGGGCATTGATAATTCCGGCAGAGCAAATGATGGCTGTCCCATGCTGGTCGTCGTGCATTAAGGGAATCTGAATTTCGCGCTTCAGGCGTTCTTCTATTTCAAAACATTCCGGAGCTTTGATGTCTTCGAGGTTAATTCCGCCAAACGTAACTGCAATGTTTTTAACAGTTTCCACAAATTTGTCAATGTCCTTTGTTTCAACTTCAATGTCGAAAACATCGATGTCGGCAAATATTTTAAAGAGGAAACCTTTCCCTTCCATAACGGGTTTGCCCGCGCCGGCCCCAATATCGCCCAAGCCAAGCACAGCGGTTCCGTTTGAAATTACAGCCACCAGGTTTCCTTTTGAGGTGTATTTGTAAATGTCATCGAAATTCTGATTGATTTCGAGGCAAGGATGTGCTACTCCGGGAGAGTAGGCCAAAGAAAGATCGCGTTGGGTTGTGTGGGGTTTTGTAGTTACTACTTCCAGTTTCCCGGGACGTCCTTCGGCATGGTAGCGCAGGGCGTCTTCTTTTGTAATTCTTGCCATAACACAAATTTTAAAGGTGTGATTCCTGATTTATGTCTTTAAACTAAAGTTATGAAGAATATTCGGGAATCTGGTCTTCACAAACCAGGAATATGGGCAAAAATCATTTATTTTCAGGCCTTTGAATCCTTCAATGTAGATTTGTTTTCAGTTCTATTTTGAATGAACGGCACTGTTTATTGCAGTTTTTCCTGATGTAATTTTTTCACCCATTCCGAACGATAAGGAAAGTCCCAGTACAGGTTAATTCCTGCCCGAATTCCGTTCCACTGCGGTTTTACTGTTGTTTTTGTGTCCTGAAGAATTATTTTCTGATCTTTCTGTCCATGAAGGTAATAGCCATTCTCAAAACCCAGGTAATATCCGACAGTGACATTGACTTTTAATTGCGGAATGATTTTCTTGAAGTAACTGATTCCGGGCTGGAAATAAAATCCGGATGCATCAAAATCCTGAATGTCAGAATTGGATTCATCAAACACTTTAATCTCCGTGTCAATATTCATGGAACTAAAAGAAACCCCACCTTCAAGCGAAAGATTTAACCCGTCATTTAAACAACTTTAAACTGGGAATTGAATTAAAAACTATGCGATAGAACTATCATAAGAATTGTGAAAAAAGCGGCTTTTATCGAAGTGAGGCATCATAAGTTGTTAAAAAACATACGCAAATATCAATTAACAAGCTGAAAACTAAGCAACACATTATTTCAATTTCAAAATTTAATCGCTTAATTTGTTACAGAAAAATTAAAGAGGATGAAAGATCTGTGGCGGGGATTAACTTCACTTTCAGTAGAAGAGAGTGAATATTTTAACGATAATCAGGAAAAATTTGAGTTAGTGGGCGGTTGTCCCGTAGAGGAAGACGCCTGTTTAAATTATCTTTCGGTGATTAATAAAAGCTTTGCTTCTTCGCATAGCTATCATCTGAACAAAGATTACCCGAGATCAATCGAATCACTAAAGTATGCTTACACAATGACCTCAAAAATGGAGGAATCGTTTTGCAAAGAATGTATCGATTTATTCCGCACAACAATTATCCAATCGCTGGAGTACATTCATGCTGATCTTCGGAGAATGACAACCGGGTTTATCATGAATAAACGATTTAAGCCCAGTTACGACATGGCTTCTATGGTTTTGGAGGAAATGAAAAATTTCTAAACGCCTTGTTTATTCTGAACGGGTAAAATGTATTCCCAATCCTATAATTTTATGGAAAGCGGTATTCGTAAGCTCAGCATCACCGCACCCAATATCAATTTATTGACTATTTTTGACTTCAAATATCTAATTCCTGATTTTGAACAATCTACTCGACATACAACAGTTTCAGCAGTTTGACAACCTTGAATTCATTTCGAAGGAGGTAGTTGAAGGTTTCATCACCGGATTGCACCGGAGCCCGTTTCATGGTTTCTCGGTCGAATTTGCCGAGCACCGGCTTTACAACACCGGCGAATCGACCAAACATCTCGACTGGAAACTGTTTGCCCGCACCGACCGTTTATTTGTGAAGCAGTACGAGGAAGAAACGAATTTGCGCTGTCAGTTGGTGATCGACACTTCGTCATCAATGCTTTTCCCTTACGAAAAAGGGAAACCTTCAAAAATAAATAAACTGGCATTTTCAGTGTATTCGGCTGCCGCTATTGTTTATTTACTCCGGAAACAGCGCGATGCAGTCGGGCTTTCCTTGTTTTCAAACAATATCGAATTTCATTCTGAAGCGCGTTTGTCGTCAGTTCACATTGATTTACTTTACAATCAACTGGCTTCACTCTTAAATCAGGAGCAGGCTCAATTGCACAAAAAAACCAATACCGTTGACGCACTGCACATGATTGCCGAAAATATTCACAAACGCTCGCTGGTTATCCTGTTTACCGATATGATTGAGCAGGAGAAAACGGATGAATTGTTCGAAGCGCTCCAGCATTTGAGGTACAATAAGCACGAAGTTTTGCTTTTTCATGTGACCGATCACCGTCAGGAGCGTGAATTTGATTTCAGGAATCAGCCGTATCGTTTTGTCGATCTTGAAACCGGTGAACACCTGAAATTCTCGCCTCACGATTTGAAATCCAACTATCAAAAAGCTATTTCAGATTATTTCGAAGAAATGCGTGTGCGCTGTGGCCAGTACCACATCGATCTGGCCGAAGCCGATATCAACGAAGACTTTAAGCATGTGCTTTACACCTACTTGCTGAAGAGAAAACGGTTGTATTAAGTTGCTGCCGATTGAGTTCTTATTTCTACTCCACAAATACTAGTGTTGTGTTAAGTAACTAATGGCGGTAAGTCATTCCGAACTTGTTTCGGAATCTGTTGTTCATGGGGAGATGCTGAAATAAATTTAGCATGACGATCAATATTTCGACCTTAACACAACACTAGCTTCAATCGTTGGTGTCTTCAGTCTTGACCTCTGAGACTGACCATTGACTACTTCTACTTCTATTTTAGAACCAATACCCAAAGTTGGCCGAGAAACTAAGTTTATCTGTTGAACCTGAATATCCCAGAGTGATATCCAACGGACCAAGAAAAGTCTTTAAAGAGTATTTTATGCCACCACCATAGATGGTATTCACATTCTTTAATCCCATCGACTCGTTGCCTTGCGTCATCGCGTTAAACAGGATTGAAAAATATTGTGAATCAGCAAAATTAAACCGAAAACCAATCAACCCGATGTTTACAAACCGATCGACAAAACTCACTGCTGAAAGTCCGACAAACGGCAGGTGGTAATTGAAATATTGTGAATACGGCTCACCTCCAATCATCGTCGTCTTCATTGGTGGATAATCGGAATTAAACAAATCACGTCTGTAAAGATCGAGTAACAACGCCGTTTTTTGTGACAATGGTATTACATTTCGAATTTTGAAAAGAAGCACCGGACTAATTTTACTGGAATTTTTCAATTCGGATATCATCGAAAATTCTGCATACAGGTTTGTCCCTTTTGACGGAAAATAATAATCGTCCATGTTGTCAAACGACAGGAACGAATAAGCGTTCGTCAGGAATTGATCTATTCTGTTGCTTACAATAAGCGAAGTATTGTTTTTACTGAAAATATCTCCACGGTAATATTCTTCCTGAAGCCCAAGTCCCAAATTAAGCTGCTTCAGAAATGGCTGGTACACATAAATTGCTCCTGAAGAATAGAGAACATTGGCTTCAAAAGCCTTGTCGCCTTTGTCGAACACATTGTAATTTTGGTATTTGCCTTTTAAGTTGATTCCCATAGTTGGAAATTTTGACCGATTCGATTCGGCCACCAGAATCAATCCTGGATTAACCGATAATTCAGCGCTGGCCGATAACAATCCAAAAACATTTTTATAATTCTTCCGTGTTGTGTTTACCAGGATGGCGGCAGCATCGGTCGTGTTGGCTTTAAAACCAATGTTATGAGTAAAGACTTCCTGAGTTGAAATATTAAGGTTCAGGGTTTCACCATTCCCGGTATTAATCAAATTGTAGTAAATCCGGTCAAAGCCACCCAAACCATATAATTTATCGATGGCCGTTTTTATCTCTTCCGAAGAGTAATCTCCGGGAATCTCCATGTTAAGTGTTTTTTGCAAGAATTCCTGTTCGAGATGAAAATTACCTGTAAAAGTTAGTTTGTTAATGTGCCATCGATCGGTCTGAACAAGTGTTCGTGATATTTGCCTTGGTTCAAGATCGTATTTCTTTTTAAGTTCCCGGAGTTCAGTCCTGAATTTATATGCAGCCTTTTCACCTCTCAAAATTAGAGAGTCAACTGCTTCATTATTGAAACTTGATACAGAATATCCGCTAACATCTGGTTTGATAATGAGGTTGCACAGGCTTTTGTTGATTGAATCTTTCGATTGATCAAAGAAATTGACCAATTGGCTCAGCACACTATTGATTGATTTCAGATTCATCTGATCACGAAAATCACCCCGTACATCGACTCCAATAATAATATCGGCACCCATTTTCTTGGCAACATCGGTTGGAAAATTATCAACAATACCCCCATCAACCAACAACCGGCCATTGCGGCTAACAGGCTGAAAAACAAGTGGAATAGCCATGCTCGAAAACATAGCTGTAGGTAGAAACCCGTCTTTGAGAATCATTTCTTCGCCGGTTTCAAGGTCTGTCGCTATGCAGGCATAAGGTATTGGCAATTTCAAAAAGTCGGCATCAGAGGACACATTCCCGGCTAAGCCACAAAATATATTCAGTACATTCTGTCCTTTAATTAATCCTTGTGGTAGGCTGAGTTTCTTGTCTCCATTGATTGGAAGCGAAAACATATACCGCTGTTTGATGAGTTGGTCGTTTTTCGATAAAAACGCACGGGGAACATCATCTGAAAGTGTAGATTCCCAATTAAGCGATTTAACCAGCGTTTCCAGTTCCGTGGCAGTATATCCGAGTGAATAAATACCGCCAACCAGGCTTCCTATACTGGTTCCAACAATCAGGTCAATCGGAATCCCTTCTTCTTCCAAAACCTTAAGTACACCAATATGTGCAAAACCTTTTGCTGCACCGCCGCTTAAAACCAATGCAATTTTTGGACGGTTCGTCTTTTCTTGTGCCATGCCCACAAATGGATAAAGAAAGAATAAACATAGAGTCAGAATATTCAGGATGGATATCCGCAGTAATTTTTGAATCATGGAATTTTGATTTTACATTAGTTGATTTCAAGTTTTCTTTTCACAAAATCCATTGCATTGCCAATAGTATTCAGTTTGGGATAATCAATTTCCTTGATGTTTATATTGAAATAGTTCCCGATATATAAGACCAGACAGTTAAATTGAAAATCCTCAAAATCAAAATCGGCAACAAATGAGGCTTCCGGCCGGATTTGTTCTACTGGTAATCCCATATATTTGAATATCTGCGAAAATTTATATTCTATAATATACATGTTTCCAATCATTTAAGTTGCCATATAAATTTTATTTTAATGTGTTTTTCGATTCATTAGTACGAAGAATGTTGTTTGTGAAATTCCTTCATCCCCTTCATAAGGTATATATAATAAGTATCTATTTGGTTGTTTTGGCTATAAATAGTACAGGAATCTTCCTTAAGAATTGACCTGAAACTTGCCTTAATTTCCGAATCAATTTTTACTTGGTCAACGAATATTCCTATTTTTTCAGAGTTCCTGAATTGCTCTATTCCGGGCCAAAGATCAAATTGTGTCATACGCGAATTCAGGTTAAGTAAGTAAGTTTCCGGTTGACCTTTTTGGTAAAACCAAAGTTCGGAAGTGATGTGATAATTCGACGAAAAGACATAACAACTTCCGGGGGATAACGTATTTTTCATACTGTCGACTTTTGCAGCCAGTTGCGACCAGCCGATCATTTTATTTGCCGGATTAAACTTTCCAAGGGGTGCAACTGTATTCTTAGGCGAAGTCAAACCAATGAACAGAAAAAAGGCAGTTATCATCAACAGAAAAATACCCAGGTTGAATTTTAACCTGTGATCGGTTAACGCATAATGAGAAAAAAGGATTGGCATACCCATGTAGGCAAACATGGCCCAATTGATGTACGCCTCCGAGTCCCGGTTGGCTGAAACAACCAGAAAGATAAAAAAGGTAATAATCGCCGGAAGGATTAAAAACGCTTCAGGCCTGGTCAAGGTTTTTTGCCTGATTTTCTGGTATATCTTTCGGTATTGGTAAAAAGGCAACAAAATCGCAATCTGGCCGAGAGCAAACACCAGCATGTTCGAAATAATTTTACTACCTGAATGGGGATGGTCGTTAACTCCGGCGAGATGAATCAGATGCATTACTCCAACTCCATTTTGCCTGATATTCCAATAGATAACCGGTGAAAATATTGCCAGCCCGATGACGATGGAGAGATAGAAATATCTTGATTTTAAAATTTTTGGCTGGTGCTTCCATGAGAACAATACAAGAGGGACAATGATTAGGAACATGGCGTATTTTGATAATGCACCAAATCCAAGGCTTGCACCAAAAAGCAACCACCATTTAATTTTTTCGGTTTCTAAAGCTTTCCAATAGAACAACATGGCACAAAGCCAAAATAAAAGCAGTGGCGAATCGGTTGAGAAAAAGACTGAACTATATAGAAGAAAAGGAAAGACATTGGTGACCACAGCGGCTAGAATAGCTGTATTTTGATTTTTAAAAAGCTCAAAAGAAAGCAGATAGCTGACAATAGAAATCAACATCCCGATAATTACTGCATTTATTCGTATGCCAAGAACGGTGTTGCCAAAAACCAAAGTTGAAAACCAGTTCAGGTAGGCAATCATTGGTGGTTTGGAATAATAGGAGAATTGGAGATGTTTGCTCCATGTCCAGTATTGTGCTTCTTCCGAATTCAACTCGAAATGGACAGCAACGAATAATTTGATAAGTGCAAAGATGATGAGAGTTCCCAGCAACCAAAAACTTTTTTTATTGAATAAAGAATTTTTTACTGATCCCATCTCTGCCTTTATTTTGTTTTTTACCATCATGTAACCTATTGGTAAGTAGATCGTTTCTCAAATCGTTTGGAGTAGCTAATGTACCATTGGTACAAAATGTTAACTCCATCCATCATAGATGTTTTTGGTTTGTAGTTAAAGTTCTGTTCGAGCGCCGTAGTGTCGGCGTAAGTTTGATAAACATCGCCTGGCTGCATTTCAACCATCTGTTTGATGGCCGTTTTGCCCGTCACATTTTCGATGGCAGCAATAAAATCGAGAAGTTGAACCGGTTTCCCGGCCCCGATATTGTAAATTTTCGATGGAATTTCACTGGCTGGTGCATGATCGATAATTACCGATAATCCGTCAATAATATCGTCGATGTAAGTGAAATCGCGCGAAAGCTTTCCGTAGTTAAAAACCTTTATTGGTTTCTGGTTTACGATCGAATCCATAAATAGAAACGGCGCCATGTCGGGTCTTCCCCACGGGCCATAAACGGTAAAGAAACGCACCCCGGTGGTTGGAATGTTGTACAATTTGCTGTAAGTATGAGCCATCAGTTCGTTCGATCGTTTGCTTGCCGCATACAGGCTAACCGGAGAATCAACCATGTCTGATTCGCTGTACGGAACTTTCGTATTCAGGCCGTAAACACTGCTCGAACTGGCGTATACCAAATGTTTAACCGGATAAAAACGACATGCTTCCAGGATGTTCATAAACCCGATAATGTTGGAATTGATGTAAGCGTACGGATTGTCAATCGAATGCCTCACCCCGGCCTGGGCGGCCAAATGGCAAATCCCGTCAAAATGCTCAATTTCAAAAAGCTTGTCAATAAATACTTTATCCTGAAGGTCGGTTTTAACAAACCTATAGTTTGGATATTCTGTACTTTGCACCGATTGGTGGTTTTGTATGAGTTCTTTACTGATTCCGTTCTCAGCCAGACGTGCATATTTCAATTCCACATCGTAATAATTGTTGATGTTGTCGATCCCGACAACCCGGTTCCCTTTTTCAGCAAAATGTTTTACTGTATGAAATCCGATAAAACCGGCGGCGCCTGTTACTAAAATCTTCATGGCATACTTTTTTATTCTATTTCTACATAGTAGTAAATTCCTGTCTGGCAGGTTTTCTTACCTTTAATAAATACCTGGATGGAGTCGTTTCGCTCAATGGCTTTATTCCAGGTGAATAGAATTGCTGGTGTTTTTATTTTATTTGCTTTGTACAGATCGCTTATTTTCAACATTTCAAGTGGTTTCCCCAGGTAAACATCCAGGTTATCGCCTTTTGCCATTTCGCAATAATAGTAGTTCACACCTCCTTTTTTAATCGCTGTTTCTTTTGCCTGATTGCACAACTGGTTGAGTCCGATGATTGGATTTATCTTTGGAATGGAGAATGAAGCGGCAAAAACGGCCAGCAACATTCCGGCGCTCATGGCAATTATTCCACGGTTTAGGTGGTGGCTATACAAGTATTTTAAGGCAAGTATTCCTGAACCCGATAAAATAGCAGTTGAAACAATAACAATTGCAGACAAGTTAAGCCCATTTAGATCAACAAAATAGGGAAGAACGGTTATTCCGGGCAATGCCAAACAAAGCAAACAAGCCGGGATGCCAACCAAAACGAACACCCACTTTTGCTGACCAAGTTTTGCAAGCCATATAACCGACAGGTAAACAAAAAACGGGAAAGCCGGAAGCATGTAAACAGCCAGTTTGGAACTGAAAAGCGACAAGGTTACAAAAGTTGATAAAGCAACAGTCAGAAAAAAGCGTTCCAGATCGGTTGACACTAACTTTCGTTTTATTCCTGAAATCAGAACTCCGGCAATCAGCAGCGACCAAGGTGCGAGCGAATATACGAATGCCACAAAATAAAAGTAAAACGGTTCCTTGTGGTGGAACGAATTCACAGCGCGGTTCACCGTTTGGTTGAAAAGCAAGTTGTTCAAATAGGCGCTTCCTCCTTCGGCATAAACCCCTGCAAACCATGCCCCGCAAAGGGTTAATAATACCGCCAGCGTTTTCAAGCCCCAATATCTGCCAATGGTTTTAATTTCTTTTTTCAGGAAAAGAAAAACTGAAGTTGAAACCAATGGAACGATAATTCCAACCGGCCCTTTGGTGAAAATGGCCAGGAATACAAAGATGGGGAACAGCCACGAATCGCGTGGTTTTCCTTCGCCGCTGTATATCCTGAAAAAGGTATAAAGTGCCAGAACGATAAACATGCACATCAGCATATCCATCCGGAGAACAATAGCAGTTCCGATAAAAAAGCCGGAAGTTATAAGCATCAGTTCTCCGATCAGGCGTTCCTTTTCCGAAAGGAGTTTCCCGACCCATTTATCCATGATGTAAACCACAACCAAGGCGGGTACAAATGAAAATATGCTCAGGAAAAACATGCTGTGATACCCCAAAATTGATTTGCCCAACATCACGATCCAAAGGTAAAGTGGCGGCTTGTCGGCGTAAATCAATCCGTGGTTGAAAAAAGTAAATATCGAGCCATTGCGGAGTGCTTCGTCGGCAATACTGAGGTATCTTAGTTCATTATCCGGAGTGAAGTCGCGGAAGATGAAAAGGGGCAAAACAGCAATGAAATACATTGCATACCTCAGGGCATTATTGTTTATATATCGTTTCAACATCTGATCTGGTTCTTAATTCCTTCTTATAAAGAATAATGTTCCGGGTATAAGCAATAAACCCGACCGATTGCCCAAGTATCAGGATGGGATCGACCCGGAGGATTCCATAAATGGCAATGATCCCGGAGCCAACCAGGCTGATCAGCCAAAAGCCAATGGGAAGAAGCGATTCGTTTTTGCTCATCGAATAAAGCCACTGATAGACAAAACGCAAGGAAAACAGGATTTGCCCTAAGGTTCCAAAAATGATCAACCGAATGGGGATTTTTTCGTTGGTAAGAAAGTTCTCTATAAAATAGTGGCCATTTTGTATCACAAACACAATTGCAATAATTGGCGTGACAATGAGCACTGACTTCACAAAACGGTTTATCCGTTTCCATACCCCAGTTTCATTCAGATTCCAGATGTAGATATAGTACGAAATGAGCTGTCCGAGAAGGATGGCAAAGTCGTTGCGAAACCATCCATAGAGTACGAAAAGGTAGGAGGCAACAATGCTTAATACCCAGTAAATGGTTGGCGAAAGCACCTTTTTGGCGCGTTCCGACAAAACCCATTGGATAAGCGTGCGCGTAAAGAAAAGTGCTTGTGAAATGAACCCTATAACGTAAATGATCATTTTTTGATATTTGTTTCTGCAATTTGGAAATTTATGTACCTGCTTTTCATCCATCGATAGGCAAAGCAGTCGATAAAAGGCGAAACCAGCCGATTCCCCAGGTTGAATTTCGATTGCCCGGCAACGCGTGGGAAATGCCTGACGGGGATTTGTTTCACCTTGCCGTTTTGCAATTGTATGAGGGCGGGCAAAAAGCGGTGCATGCCGGTAAAAAGCGGGATTCGTTTGGCATATTCTGTTCGCATAATTTTCAATGGACAACCGGTATCTTCAATTCCATCGTGCGTCATCATTTTTCTGAAATTGTTTGCAATTCCCGATGAAATCCGTTTGACAAACGAATCTTTACGGTTTGTCCTGATGCCCATTACCATCTCGAACTCGTTCAGGTGAGGTATCAATAGGTTAAAATCTTCAGGAGTCGTCTGAAGGTCGGCGTCAATGTACCCGACATACGTTGAAAAGGCGGCATCAATTCCGGCTTTAATACCAGCACTTAATCCTGAATTTTTTGAAAAACTGAGATAGAAAAAATGGCTTTGGCGTTCACATACCTTAGCAATTCGTTCCAAACTTTGGTCTGTCGAACAGTCGTTTACAAACAAAACACATGTTGACAAAGACACTTGCGACATAAAGGTTGAAAGCTTTTCTTCCAGCGCATAGATGCTATCCTCTTCGTTGAACACGGGTACTATTATCGTGAATTCGTAATCGACTGTTTTGTTTTCACGATTGCTTCCGGAATACAGTATTCCAGCTTCATGTTTGGTAGTCAATTCGTTCTTAATCATTTTCTGGTGTCTCAATGATGCCCCTGCCCAAATTTCAATATTGAATAATTTGATAAATGAACAGGGACTTTGGATGTTTTCTGAACTTTTATATTATCTCGATATAATTATTGACGTTTTGCCTTTAATTATATTTTGCGCAGATCATTTTTTCTTATTCATATTTGCCAATAGCTTGTAAATACTTTGACAGGGCAATCTGATAATTACAACGCGAATTGGTCAGGTTATCGTTTGTAGACTGCAAAAGAGCTTGTGCCTCCAGCAAATCGGAAATGCTAATGTTTCCTGAGCGATAATTGTCGTCGGTTACTTTGAGGTTTTCCTGAGCCTGTTCAACCGACTTTTGAGACAACTGTACCTGATCGAAACTTTCTTTTATTTCGTTGTTGGCCTGGTTAATTTGCAGCATAAGCAGCTCTGAGGTTTCGCTTAGCTTGTTTCGGGCTTTTTCGATCTTTAGGTTTTGCTGTTTGATTTTGTGTGACCCGCCCCACCAGTCTGTAATTGGAATACTCAGGCTGGCAAAAGCAAACTTTTGGGTAACACCCGAATTGGCAACATCAACATAAGCAGCCATGCCGCCGAGTGCCAACAGTGGCATTAATTCGCCACGGGTCATTTTTAGCTGAAGTTCTTCGGCCTCGGTTGCTTTATTGAGCATCTGATATTCGGATCGGTTGGCAACAGCTTCATTCACTGATGATGATTCTGAAAACAGTATTGTAACTGTTGGTTCGTCAGTTATGAGCAATGTTGAGTTGTAAGAAATGCCAATATGCTGGCACAATGCCATTTTGGTGAGCGAAATGCCATTCACCAATTTCAACCGGTTCGATTGCGATTCATTTTGTTTGAGTTGTACCTTCAGTAAATCGTTTTTCTGGGATAACCCGGCTTTGGTATAGTTACTCACATCGCGATTTAAAGTATCCAAGAGAGCCTGATAACTATCCAGCGTTTTAAGTTTTTCGTTCAGCGAAACAATCGTCCAGTACAACTGGTCGGTGCGGACTAACACGTCGGTAGTAGTCATGGTTTGTTGTTTGCGGCTTACATCCTCACCAATGGCAGCCAGTTTGTTTCCATTCCTGATCTGGCCTCCTGCATAGATGGGTAAAGAAACTGATAGGCTCGCCATATTCAGGTAATCCATTAGGTTTATAGCAGTCGCCGGGAAATAGGCAAACTGTGTTGCACTGGCTAAATTTTCAACATTTCTGTCGTAAACTGGCAAGTTCATTTCAGGAATCTGCCCTTTGATCAGGTAATCGCTGGATTTTATGGACATGGCGCAGGCGCTGACTTTCGGGAAATAATTGGTGAATGCGTCTTTTCTTACTTCCTCCGATGATTTAACGTTAAGCCCTGCTTCAATGATTTTTTTGTTGTTTTTAAGGGTACCTTTATCATACACTTGTTTTAACCGGTCGTAACCATCTTTGGCCTGTTCGTACATGGCCAGTGATGAGTTATAAATACTTTGGTTATCGGCCTTGTTTACAACTGCCAGCAACTGGCCTTTACGCACGGCATCGCCTTCCTGAACCAAAACCTGCTCAACAGTTCCTGAACTCTGGAATGTCAGCGGAATGGTTTGCGCAGCCTCCACAGTTCCGCTGTAATGTAGGTTTGACAAGCCATTTGCTGTTTGCACCACCTGAGTTTTTACTTTAATGGCTTCAACTCGTTCTTTGGAGGGTTCAGGTTTCTGTCCGCAGCTTGCCATTAAAATTAAAATGGCAAATAAAATCAGATTGTTTTTCATTATGCGCAATGTTTAATTGTTTAAATACTGAACGGTTGGTATGTAGTAGGTCTAGTTTTATTACATACTAAACGACCGGTATGTTTCGAATATATTTTCGATGTTTTTATAGTATCCATTTCTGTAAGGATCATTGCTTTTTTAATAGTTTATAAAATTCGAAGTTTTGTTCTTTCAATAAATTAATGGCATCGTCAATCGAATTATTCCGAACTAAATTTCCGGCTAAACCCATGTTGATCGAAAAGAAATTGGTTGCAATCAACGAAATATTGATATCGTCTCTGATCTCGCCTGATTTTATCGCATTTTCTATGACCTTTTTTGTTTTTGCAATTTCATTGTTAATGAAATCACCTTTTAATTCGGCGTAACCCGGATAATGACGGAACGCATCAGCAAACATCGACATGTAATTGATAGGCGCATAAACTAGTGAAAAACCAAACAGGTTTCTGATAATCTTTTCTGTTTGAGTTACACTTAATTGAATAAACTCTCCCAAGCTGATTTTATCAACATCAGCAATTAACTCAGGCATAAGAACGTATTTGTCGATCACCGATTTGAACAGTTCCTCTTTATTTTTAAAGTGATGATATAGTGCGCCTTTCGTAAAGCCAATAGCCTGGCTTATTTCGCTAATTGAAACAGCCTCGTAACTATGATTCAGGAATAGTTTAAAAGCTTCGTCGGTGATAAATTCTTTTGTATTATCCATATTCTTGCATACTGAACGATCGGTATGCAAATATAAATTCTATTGTCAGAAATAAAAACCTTCGGAATAAAAATAAATCGAGCGATTCAAAAAATTAACTTATGGATTTAGAAGTTCTGCGCCTTTGTCTTGTCAGAAAGAACTGTTTCTTATTTCTCCTCCGGAAGCAAGTCGCAGCTTATCGGATAATGATCGGAACAATTGAAGTTTGAAACCTCGAAATTATAGCTTGAAAATTTTTGGCTGTATAAAATGTAATCGATCCGGAAAGAAGGCAATTTGCCATTGTAGGTATTCGCTGTTCCTTTTCCCGATTCGGCAAACGAATCTTTCAAATCTCCCCGAACTGTGCGATACGTATACGAAACAGGAGTGTCGTTAAAATCGCCGCAAACGATCACCGGGTAGCGACATTGGTTTAAATGCTCGCGAAGTGTAGCAGCTTGTTCTGCCCGTTTGATGATTGCACTCTTGAATTTAGAACCGAGTATTTTCAGTTTTGCTTTGGTTTTGGGGTTATTCTCGAATTCAATCGAATCGATCGAGTTTATTTCATTTGGCCGCAAACGGTATGATTGCAAATGACAATTATAAATCCTGACAGTGTCCGGATTTATCAAGACATCGGTAAAAATGATTATGTTTCCGGAATTCTTGAACCTGATTTCACCCATGTTAAGGATCGGGAAACGAGTCATCGTAAGTTGTCCTCCGGCATAGCTTGTATGTGCCAATTGCAGGTGATTAATTTGTGGCAGGTTGATGTTGCTGATGTCGAAAATCTGTCGCTTATTCAGTCTAACCTCCTGTAAACAGATAATGTCAGCATTGTTTTGCCGTAAATAATTCATGATTTTATCGGCATTTTCCTTGCTCGGAACATCGGAACTGCCCATGAAGTATTTCACATTGTAGCTAATAATTTTCACACCTTTTTCCTGAGTCTTTTGCCCTGAAAACTGAACGTAATTCTGTAGATGATTGTACCCGGCAAGAATCACAATAAGCGAAATTAAAGTGTATTTGGGTCGAATGAATGGCCATAAAACGATGAAAACTAAATTTATGACCAGTAGATACGGATAAGCCATTCCCAGCAAAGCTGCATACCAAATTTTTTCAGGACTGAGAAAAACTGAAGCCGACGAAATACCCAATGCAATTACTGCAATTAGGTTTAGGAGCAAAAGAATATAGATCAAAAATTGTTTCAAAAAGTTTGATTTTGAAATTTAGTTTTATTCACGATGCCTGGGTCTTTTACAAATATAGAAAATGGGAAGAAAATGACAACGATACAAGAATCATCGCTTATGGGTTAATATTTTTTGCACAAACCATCCGATCCTTCCCGTGAATATCCTTTTTCAGAATAACCTCCGAAAATCCTTTTTGTTGCAACATTGCGGAACATTCGGAACCAAAAGCTTCGTTGATTTCGAAATAAAGCTTGCCTTGGCTTTTGAGGTGGAGAAGTGCAAAATCAGCAATTCGTTCATAGAAAATCAATGGTTTTTCATCCGGAACAAACAATGCCAATTCAGGCTCGAAATCCAGTACATTTTTCTCCATTTGTAATTTCTCAGACTCAAGAACATAAGGCGGATTACTCACAATAATATGCAGTTCAGGAAAATTGACTTCCGGAGTTTGAGTGAGAATATCGTATTCAAAAACTGAAATTTCACAGTTGTTTAATTTGGCATTCCGGCGCGCGGTTGCAATGCATACAGGTGAAATATCGCAGGCAAGAACCCTTGAATCCGGAATGTTTTTCCGGAGCGAAACCGGGATGCAGCCCGTTCCGGTTCCAATGTCCAGAATGGTAGGTTTTACCAGTTTGTTTTCCTGAATAATCCATTGAACAAGTTCTTCAGTCTCGGGGCGTGGAATCAGGACTTCAGGAACAGTGTAAAACGGGAGTCCATAAAATTCGGTTTGTCCCAAGATGTATTGAATCGGCTCATGATTTTTTAGCCGGACAATAATTTTAGAAATTTCATTCTGATCTTCCGAATTTAGAATATCGTCTTTTGCCAGCAAAAACTGTGTGCGCGTGTGTCCTTTCAGCTTTTCGAAAATCATGAAAATGAAACTTTCAATCTCTCCTTTCGAATAGATTCCAGTCAATTCTTTTCTGACGAATGCGATACCTGCCTTCATTATTGTTATTTTTGGCAAAGTTAATTTTTTCGCCGATGAGTACTGCCGAAACTTTCATGCAACGATGCCTCGACCTTGCGCAGCTTGGAATAGGCGATGTGGCTCCCAACCCGATGGTTGGCTGCGTGATTGTGCATAGCGGGATCATTATTGGTGAAGGATACCATGAAAAATTTGGCGGCCCGCATGCCGAAGTAAATGCGATTCGTGCGGTGAAGAATCAGGAATTACTGACAGAATCAACTTTATATGTTTCGCTGGAACCGTGTGCCCATTTCGGTAAAACACCCCCATGCTCAGATCTGATCATCGAAAACAGTATTCCAAGAGTGGTGATCGGGACAATCGATCCGTTTGCTGAAGTTGCCGGAAAAGGAATTGAGCGCATGCAAAAAGCAGGAATTGAAGTGGAAGTGGGTATTCTGGAGAAAAAATGCCGAACGCTGAACCGACGGTTCTTTACATTTCATGAGAAAAAACGTCCGTATATTATCCTGAAATGGGCGCAAACACTCGACGGGTTTATTGATACCGACCGTACGGAAACGAAACATCCAACCTGGATTACCAATGCGCTGGCCAAACGTTTGGTACACAAACAACGCTCCGAAGAATCAGCCATTCTGATTGGAACAAATACCGCAGAATTTGACAATCCGGCACTGACTGTGCGCGAATGGTCGGGCAGCCAGCCCATCCGGATGACGATTGACCGGATTGGAAGGCTGAATCCCGATCTGACTATTTTTGACGGAAAGGCGCCAACCTGGGTTTTTACTGGCATCGAAAAACCGGACACAGAAAACATCAAATTTATCAAGCTCGATTTCGACCGGAATATTTTACCCCAAATGATGGACGAATTGTATCGTCGCGAAATTCTTTCAACCATTGTGGAAGGCGGCAGCGAATTGCTGAACAGCTTTCTGGAACTGAATTTGTGGGACGAAGCTTTTGTTTATACTGGAAATCAATTCTTCGGGAAAGGGGTTGAAGCTCCCCACATTTCAGGAAAGACAATTGCCTACCGAAAACTGGATGATTGCAAGTTGCATGTGCTGAAAAGGGGCTGAACAGGATTTCAGGATAGACAGGATTATTCTGATTTGCCGAATTTTAAATCTTCTTTATGCACCAACTTCTTGTTGTAAACCCTTTTGAATTCAAGACTCAAATTTCCAAAATTAATTAAAAGCAAGAAAGCCACTCCCAATTTTAGGAAGTGGCTTTTCGTATCAATGACCCCTACGGTGAAATTATACCTCAGATTTTGACTTTACATCATCAGCAGATGCAGTTTTTTGTGAACCTTTCAGAATATCCGGCAATTCCAGTCCGGCCGATTTAAAAACATCATCGAGCGGTGGAATGGAACCCAACATTCCCTGCATGAAATTGGCAGTAGAAGTTTTTCCATCTTTGCCATTTCCGGTTTCCCAAACAGTCACTTTATCGATTTTAATATTCTTGATTGCCTCCACCTGAGTTTTCACCAGTTCAGGCAATTTATCGGCAATCATCATCATTACCGCGTCTTTCGAGTTGTTTCCGGCAGCTTTAACCATTTGTTCGAAACCTTCGGCTTGTTTGCTCAGAATTTCGTAAATACCTCTTGCCTGGGCATCCATTTTCAGGAAAATAGCATCGGCTTCCCCTTTGGCCATGCGGCGGGTTTGTTCGGCAATGGCTTCAGCATCGATTTCAACTTTTTGCTTGTCGATTTCAGCAGAAACCACTACGTTGGCAGTCTGGGTTGCCTTTTCGCGCAAAGCACGGGCCAACTCAGCTTCTTTTTCAGCGGCATAAGCTTCTTCCAACGCTTTGGCTTCCATTACTTTTTCAGCGGCAACGGCTTTTCGACGGGCTTCAGCTTCTTTTTCGCGGCGGTCGGCATCCGAATTGGCAATGGTAATTTTAGCAATATTTTCTCCCTCAACAGCAATTGCATCGGCTTTTGCAACCTGTACACGCTGTGCCTGATGGGCTTCAGCCTGACCGATTTCACCGTCACGGGTTTTCTCGGCCACGCTTTTCTTGGCGTCGTTAATGGCTTTTGCTGCTGCCTCTTTTCCCAATGCCTCGATGTATCCCGATTCATCGTTTATGTCGGTGACGTTCACGTTGATCAGTTTCAAACCGATCTTTTTCAATTCAGCTTCCACGTTTGAAGATACTGCGGCAAGAAATTTGTCGCGGTTGCTGTTGATTTCCTCAATGTCCATAGTGGCCACAACCAAACGCAACTGACCAAAAATAATGTCCTTCGCCAGATTGCTGATCGACTCCTGGGTCAGACCCAGCAAACGTTCGGCAGCATTAGTCATTACACCGGCTTCAGTAGAAATCCCGACAGTAAAACGGGATGGCACATCCACACGAATGTTTTGCTTGCTCAACGCGCTTTTCAGGTTAATTTCAATTGAAATGGGCGTCAGGTCTAGAAACTGATACGACTGGATGATGGGCCAGATAAATGCGGCGCCACCATGAATACATTTAGCCGAACGTGATTCGCTTTCGACACCTTTGCCCACCTTTCCGTACACAACGAGGATCCGGTCGGATGGACAACGTTTGTAGCGTTTTAGCATAGCTACAATAATGACAAACAGAAATAAGACGGCAATGCTTACCATCATTACAAAATAATCTTGCATAGTTTTTGGAATTTTTGGTTATTGATTGATTTGATGATTTAGAATTTAATTTCTTCGCACCAGAAGAATTTGATTGTTAACTACATCGACCACCTGAATCAGTGAAGACGTTGCAATAATTTCAGGGTCATCAGACACAGCATCAAGTGTTTCAAGTGAACCTTGCACCATAATCTGTACCTTTCCCATACCCTGACGTTTGGGAGGAATGGGTAGATAAACTTCTCCTGAACGACCAATGGAATTCCTGATGTTCAGATTTCCGCTTTCAACTAGCTTCGACATGAAATAAAAGAGTGTTGCCATAGCCAGCATCATGGCGAATCCACAAAAGAACGACAGCACAATAACCAACCAGGGCGCCATTCCGGTACTGATAAATCCAAGTCCAGACCAACCGAACATGGTAAAAAAGCCTACGATATTTTTCAGTGAAAGAAACTGGAATGGAATCCCATCGCCGTCGGTAAATGAATGATCAATTCCGGTTGGAACATCGCTGTCGACATCGGAACCGAAAATGCTGATGACAATCAGAAAAAGAAAAACTAAAGTTGCGGGAGCTGTAATGGTCCAGTATACCTGCGACATAAGGTCCAATTCGCTCCATACCGGGAAAAAAGAAAGTAACATATTTGAGTTTTTAGGGTGATTTTGGGAATAAATATAGGCAAATCTTATCATAATCAGCCCTGAAAAAATCCCGGATTTTGGCATTTTATCGGCAAACAGATGAAAAAAGTACATGAATCCCGGAATTTCAGATTATCCTGATTTCAATGGATTCAAAACACATTCAACTTTCAAAAAAGGAAGTCTGCCGTAAATTTCAGGAAGTTTAAATGCCCGGAACCTCTGTTGATCTTTGAAAGTCAAAGAGACCGGGTCAATTCATCCCTTTTTAAAATAAGACTGAATAATCCGGTCCATCTGTTCATTAACAGTTTCATCAATGCGTCGTCGTTTTTCGTCGGCAGCAAACCAAGCCAGAGTTCTGCGTATTCCCTGTCTGAAAGGAATGGAGGCCTGAAAACCCGGAACATACGATTTAATTTTGCAGTTGTCGAAAACTACGCTCCACATTTTGTCGCCCAGCAAACTACCAGCCTTTTCGGGCGCCACACGGGCAATAAAATCGGACGGGATGTGAACGATATTGGCGTCAACGCCCAGGCCTTCGGCGATGGTTTGGTAAATCCGGTCCCAGGTCAGAACTTCGTCCGAGGTAATGTGAAACGCATGACCGATGGCTTTGTCGTTTCCAAGCAAGCCCAGAAACCCTTTGGCAAAATCATCGGCATGGGTGACTACCCAAAGTGAAGTGCCGTCGCCGTGTACAATGATCGGTTTACCTTTCAACAACCGATCGGCCAGCGTGTAGCAGCCCCAGCCGCCAATGGCAATCGGAAAATTTGGATCGTAAGTGAGTGACGGGCGCACGATGGTGATTGGGAAATGTTCTTCACGGTAGGCTTTCATCAGCCGGTCTTCGCAGTCAATTTTGTTGCGCGAATAATCCCAGAAGGGATTGTAAAGCGGTGTGGATTCGGTGATCAGGTAATTGAGCGATGGCTTTTGGTAGGCCGAAGCCGAACTGATAAACACAAACTGTTTGGTTCGTCCACGAAAGAGTGCAATGTCGCGCTCAATATCTTCAGGAGTAAAGGCAATCCAATCAACAACTACATCGAATTTAATATCTTTCAGCGCGTTGCGCATGCTCTCCGGATGGTGGATGTCGCCGGTTAATTGATGGGCTCCCGGGATTTCAGACGAACGGATTCCACGGTTGAGCAGGTAAAGTTCCATTCCCCGTTCAATGGTCATGCGGCTGACAGATGTGCTGATAAATCCGGTGCCGCCGATAAATAATACTTTCATCTTGGTTTGGTTAAAGTTTGGTTAAAGATAGAAAACATGGGATAAGGGTGTGGCGATTTTAATCTCCGTTTTTAATTTCCGCGATTACAAATCGCGGCACCCGAGCAGCTAAAAAAAATAGCGCAAGTAAAAAGCCTCAATTCAATGGACTTTTTACTTGCACTAAATCGGAACAGATTGAACCAGTATTGATTAAAACAACCTGTTTACTTCATTAAATTCTTAAAAGCTGATCCAAAAATTAAATAACTGGTATTTCCACCAATAGTGCCCTCGTTTTGCCCCCAGAGAAATGGCCAATCGTCGTAGTTTTCAAAGTGGTCGGGTTGTCTGAACAATATACCTGGAGCAACATTTCCTGGAATAAATGAGAAATCAGCCCTGTTATTACCATAGAAAACTGCCTTTGGACGAGCGGCACCCACCGTTGCCACCAACGAATAATTGTGATACGGATGGCAGCCAAATAGCCAGTTGGTGGTCTTGAAAGCATGGCTGGCGTCGATAATATCAGGGAAATATTTGCTGGCAAAGCAAATGGTGGTACCAAAGCTCACTACGCCTCCGCCACCTGCCCAGTTCCGAAGGCCGATAGGTACTCCGTAGGGATTATCCTTTTCAAGCCCGTCGATGTATTCTTTGTACTTTAGAACATACGGCCGGAGCTTTTCTTTATACGATGCATTCATGTGCGGTATGGCATCTAATGCCGTCGAAATGGTGAAACTGACATTACGATTAAGTGCAGGCCATAAAAGTTCCTGAAATTTATCGATGTATTGTTGCTCGCCCGTTGAGATGTACAGTTGAAGATTGGTGGACATATCTGCTCCTCCGCCACCTCTACCAGCGGGATTCTGCGGCTGTTTGGCAATTAATTCAGTAGCCTCTTTCAGCAGTCTTTTTGACTGTTGCAATGCCCTTGCCGAAAGATCGTCGTTATAGCCCTTCAATGCCCGGCTTGCTGCGGCAAACATCGTTGCTGCCCTGAGATCGAGGCTTGGATTGCGGCTTGTAAATGCCCACAAATCATCCTTAACTCCGCTCGACCTGCCGTCGGCGGCCACTTCATAAGGGCCAAGGTTCGGATTATAAGGAAGGCCGTCGGTTAACGAGGCTGCGTCGCCAAGGTGATGGTAATTATCGAGAACAGCATTAGAAAGCGTTTGTGTCATGTGGCCAATAATCTCAGCCTGTGCAACCAGGTTCAATGTTCCATGCTCGATAAACTGCAACACGTCTGGTGTCCCATCCGGACGATGAAGATCGACATAACGCTGCTTCTGATCGACAAAAGTCTGATCGCGTAAGGGTTTGAATGATTCCCAGGTTTGAACAAAGTTCTGTACCACTCCAATGTTCGCTCCGGTCTCGATATCAAAATCACCAGCGTCGAAAAAACCGCCAATGTTTAATCCGGGAATCAATTCCAGCGCTTTATACCTTGTATCGGTTGTTGGTCCCTGACTATGAAGGTCGAAGTGATCGGAGTTTGGCGGAGCCTGGAGATAACCGTCCTTAAAAGGCTCGCCGTGCCACACCCTGTAAGCCTCGTTTACGAACATGTGATTCATGTGTATGGGGATCCATATATCACTGGTGGCGTCGGTGATCTTGTTGTAAACGCTGTTATCTATTAAAAAGTTATTGGTTTTAAAGTCTCCATACTGAATATAGTATATACCCGGGGCTTTCACTGAAGAAAAATCGAATTTCACATAGTGGTACTTGTAATAGTCACCCCAGGATACAATGTTGCCGCTGAATACTTTGGTCGGATTACCATCGTCGCCTATTTTATAGATCGATGCGCTTGCGAGCGGTTTGCCTTTCTTGTCGAGTTCAATGACAGCGACTTTTGGTTGCGAAGGGAGGTAACCCACTTGAGAGAAACCGATATTTGGCTCTCTTATCCAACCTTTAATGGCATTTGGTTCAACTGTCCAGGTCAAAACCTTGCCTGTTTTTCCTACCGGAAGTAAACTGCGGACTACAAACCAGCCGTTTTGCGCCAGCATACGGCCGTCGAAAAGCATAATATCGGCATCCGGCGAGGTGATTTTTACCAAACGTTCGGGTTCATCGGGTGAAAGCAGAAAGGTACGGCCGGTTTCGAGAGGAAGCGGATCGATAAATCTGCCTGTCCCCCTGTCGTCGGAAGTTACAAAACCCTTGAATTGCTTAGGTTTTGTGCTGTTAGGCTTCGTAATGGTATTGCCCACCACATAGCGCGGGAATCGATTGGGACGCCCATCCATCAAATAAGTCTTTGCCCAATATTGCGAGGGCAGAAATTCAAGATTAAATCCGGCGCTTCCTTCAAGTGCCTTGGGAAGGGGTTTATCCAGGTAAACAGCTATCTCAACACCTTTACCCTTTGCCGTTACAACCACCCGCGAATCAAAATCGTAATCTTCATACCTTAACGTAGCCTCAATGGTTTGCGACGCACGGTCTACCTTTCGGTTTGAGAT
This sequence comes from Prolixibacteraceae bacterium, assembly GCA_041652995.1. Taxonomy (GTDB): domain Bacteria; phylum Bacteroidota; class Bacteroidia; order Bacteroidales; family Prolixibacteraceae; genus Aquipluma. Next base: position 44,959 of record JBAZGO010000028.1, on the reverse strand, counting down.
TGCAGGAACAAGATCCCACTGCTCCGGAGTGTTGGAAAGTCTCACAGCGCCGCCTTGCGATGTTCTGACGCCATGGTGAATCAACTCTATTCCGGCGGTCTTCTCATCGTTAAAACCTCCGGTAAAGAGGTTATTGTACACAAGGACATTGACGCCTTGCGTCTCGAAATACTCAAGATCATTGAGTTTCAACTCCTGGCCCGACGCAGATTTGAACGCCGCCAGCAGTAGCATTGCAACTAATAATAATGTTGGTTTTTTCATGTTGGATTAGGTTTTGGTCTAAATATAAAAATATGCCATCATAAATATCAGAAAATGATTTAATTTTTTGGGATTACACACAACAACACGCAATATAGCCTGAAAAAATATTGTGTTTAGCGTCTGAATCCTGCGTTAACAAACTTTTACAAGTGATGAACTTCTCCTGCCACTTAAATCCTTATTGGCATACCGCGTGTTGAGCTAAATTCGCATTAAGGGGTATAGCTTTAGACCTGTCAGGTCTAAATACTATTCGCTACCGGAGCCGCTGCCTGAGTAGCCCATAGAAAACCTTAAAACCAGCAATGATGTGGTTGGGCGTAACGAAGGCAGAAGGCGGACTGAAAGCTCTCTTAGTTTTCTCCCCACTTTTTATCAACAATCGCCCAAAGCAGCATAATGTTTTTGTAATTTTAAAGGAAAAATGACTGACGATAAACCTTTAGTAATACCTATTGATTCTATTGAAAGAGATTTTGAAGATTTTCTTTCTCCGGATTCCAACAAGCGAATAATCTTTTCCGGCCCATTCGGTATTGGGAAAACCTATTTTCTGGACAAGTTTTTCAAGAATCGAAAACCCAAATATCTTCCCATTTTCCTACGTCCTGTAAACTATTCATTATTATCGAATGAAGATGTTTTTAAGTTGATAAAGTACGATATCTTACTGCAATTAATTAATACTAATGGATTTGAAATTGAAAATGAATTCAATTTTTCAGACCTTGATTACGCAAACTTTTTTATTGGAGAAAACAGATTTCTAATCCTTCAAAATCTACTGAAGTTGATACCTAAGATTCAAAGTACCGTTGATGGTATCGAAAATTTCAGCAAACTAATTGATGCCTTTCGAAAAGGGAAAAAGGAAATTAATGAAAACCCAGATTTAAAAATGTTGTTTGAGTTCCAACATGAAACTCAAGAAAATTTTCTGCTAGAATACGATCATGTTTCTCAATTTATTGCCGAAAAGCTAGATGAAATATCAGACGCTAATAAAACAGAAGGTCAATTAAAAAAAGTCCTTATTATTGATGATTTAGACCGTCTTGATCCAGAACATATTTTTCGCTTGTTTAATGTTTTTAGCGCTCATTTCGACCATGTGAATTATTATTCCAATGAAGAAGAAATAAAAAACAACAAATTCGGATTTGACAAAATCATCTTTGTCTGTGACATAGAAAACATTAGGAAAATATTTTCTCATAAATATGGCGATGGTGTTGATTTTAGTGGATACATTGATAAATTTTATTCAAGCCAAATATACCACTTTAACAAAGACAAGTCTGTTCAAAAATACATCAATGATATATTCAAATCATATGAAAGTACTTATCCACAAAAAGGAGGAACCCATAGCCAAATTTTATCAATAGTAAAATCGATTTTCCGCGATTTAATAGAGGCGAAATGTGTGAACCACCGAATTATTCAAAATATAACTAAACGCAAAATTCGATTCCGAGAACCTTATTCTATTTCATTTTGGAGTCCATCTTACGTTCGTAATTATGAGTTCGTCTTTATTCAGGTCTTAGATTTTTTATATGATATTTTTGGAAAAAATTATAAAACTCTAAATGATGCAATAAAAAAAGCATCAGAACTAAAAAGGAATTCAGCGAATAAACATATAAATAATCACATGATCTATATGCTTCCTCTTTTGACATTGGATGTTTTGGAAGGAAATGCAGAACACACATGGAGACATCCTCAATATTCGGAATCAATATTTTATCAAATTGAACAAGGGATGGATGATGTATATTCTGCAAAAATTAAGAATGAGGAGATCAAATGGTTGAAATATCTAAACTACTATTCATTACTCCTTTTAGTGGTGGAAAATCTCAAAAATATTGGAGTTTTTGATTTTGAACCCGAATAACCATAAAGAAAAAATTGCTAACAAAAAAAGCCGCCTCCCTTTCGGAAAGCGGCTTTTGTATGTTGCGCCGTAGAGACGTTGCATGCAACGTCTCTACAACCATTATTGCAATGAAATTATTCTTCGTGCGCTGACAACAGCACCTCTAAAATTTTCTTTCCGGCAGCAGCAACGCTGGTCCCCGGGCCGAAAATAGCAACCACACCGGCATCGTACAGGTACTGGTAGTCCTGCGCTGGAATAACACCACCGGCAATTACCATGATGTCTTCGCGACCCAGTTTCTTCAATTCGGCAATAACCGACGGAACCAAAGTTTTGTGCCCTGCAGCCAGCGATGAAACGCCCAATACATGCACGTCGTTTTCAACGGCTTGTTTGGCGGCTTCTTCAGGAGTTTGGAACAATGGTCCCATGTCCACGTCGAAACCTAAGTCGGCATAACCGGTGGCAACTACTTTAGCACCGCGGTCGTGTCCGTCCTGACCCATTTTGGCGATCATGATACGTGGCTGACGGCCTTCCAATTTGGCAAACTTGGTAGCCAGATCCTGCGCTTCCTTGAAGGTAGAATCGTTTTTGCTTTCTGCTGAATACACGCCTGAAATAGTTCTGATTACTGCTTTATAACGTCCAACATGTTTTTCGCATGCGTAAGAAATCTCGCCCAGCGATGCACGTTTCTGTGCTGCTACGATAGCCAGCTCCAACAGGTTACCTTCGCCAGTTTCCACGCATTTGCTGAGAACTTCCAAGGCTGCCTGACATTGGTCTTCGTTACGTTCGGCACGCAATTTATTCAATCTTTCAATCTGCGACAAGCGAACGGCTGTATTGTCAATTTCCAGAATATCAATCGGGTCTTCTTTTTCGAGACGGTATTTGTTTACCCCGATAATTCCCTGAGTACCACTGTCGATGCGACCCTGTGTGCGGGCTGCAGCTTCTTCGATGCGCATTTTTGGAACTCCGGTTTCAACGGCTTTCGACATGCCACCCAATGCTTCCACTTCTTCGATCAAAGCCCAGGCTTTATTAACCAGTTCGTTAGTCAAAGTCTCCACATAATATGAACCTCCCCAAGGGTCTACCTCGCGGCAGATTTCAGTTTCCTGCTGAATGTATAGCTGTGTGTTACGGGCAATGCGGGCCGAAAAATCGGTTGGCAACGCGATGGCTTCGTCGAGCGCATTGGTGTGCAGCGATTGGGTGTGGCCCAGTGCGGCAGCCATCGCTTCGATAGCCGTACGGCCAATGTTGTTATATGGATCTTGTTCGGTCAACGACCAGCCAGAAGTCTGGCAGTGCGTGCGCAAAGCCATCGATTTCGGGTTCTTCGGATTGAATTCTTTCACCATCTTGGCCCAAATCATACGTGCAGCACGCATCTTGGCGATTTCCATGAAGTGGTTCATGCCCACCGCCCAGAAGAACGACAAACGTGGCGCGAACGCATCAATATCGATTCCGGCTTTAACCCCGGTGCGGAGGTATTCCAACCCGTCAGCCAGCGTGTATGCCATCTCGATGTCGGCAGTAGCGCCCGCTTCCTGCATATGGTATCCGGAGATGGAGATGGAGTTGAATTTTGGCATTTTCTGAGAAGTGAACTCGAAAATGTCGGCAATAATTTTCATCGAGAATTCAGGCGGATAGATGTAAGTATTACGCACCATAAATTCTTTCAGGATATCGTTTTGGATGGTACCGGCTAGCTGATCCAACGTTGCGCCCTGCTCCAATGCTGTTACAATGTAGAAAGCAAGTACCGGAAGTACCGCGCCGTTCATGGTCATCGAAACCGACATTTTATCCAATGGAATCTGGTCGAACAGGATTTTCATATCGAGGATCGAGTCGATGGCCACACCTGCTTTACCAACGTCGCCAACCACACGTGGGTGATCGGAGTCGTATCCGCGGTGAGTTGCCAAGTCGAACGCAACCGACAAACCTTTCTGGCCGGCAGCAAGGTTACGACGATAGAATGCATTTGACTCTTCAGCAGTTGAGAATCCGGCGTACTGGCGCACGGTCCAGGGCTGCATGGCGTACATCACCGAGTACGGCCCGCGCAGGTAAGGGGCAACACCGGCAGCATAGTTCAGGTGTTCCATGCCTTCGAGGTCCTCTTTGGTGTAAACCGGTTTCACCGGAATCTGCTCCGGAGTAATCCAGTTTTTTTCGATCTGATTGGCAGCATTCCACTCAGCTGCATTTAGCTGGGCTGCTGCCTTTTTGATGTTTATATCTTTAAAATTTGGTCTCATACGTTTTATTTTTTTTAACACGGTGACACGGTGTCACGGAGATTAGAATATTAAATCAAATAACTAAAAATTAAATCCCAATTTAAAATTTTCGCTGTGCCTCTGTGTCACCGTGTTTACTTTTAAGGATTTTGGGCGACAAAAGGACACAGGGCTTATTCAATTTCTCCGTTAATTCTTCTTCGGATGCCAAACTTTAGAAGGGAAACATTAAAGTTGATTAAATATCCCAATTTCATTCCTGAAAGCTTTAAATAGGTGACCAGTTGCACTTCGTGAACAGGCATTAAATCCTCAACGGCTTTCAATTCAATAATGATTTTGTTTTCAACTAAAAGATCAACAATGAAATCTTTGTTCAGTTGTTTCCCTTTGTAAATTATGGGAATCCGAACTTGACTATGAACTTCTAGACCTCTGTTTCTTAATTCTTCAATCAGGCAAACCTCGTAAACTGACTCTAATAATCCCGGACCTAATTCGCGATGAACCTGCATGGCTGCATCGATAATCTTAGTACCCAATTTATTATATGTCAATTCTGAATTCATCGCTGTGTCGCTGAGTTTAATAATTTATTTGTTTTTGGTATAACACGGTAACACGGTGAAAGGGAGTTTAAATTTATAATTTTCACTGTGTCACTGTGCCGCTGTGTTTAATTTATAAGTTGTTTCTGGTACGCTTTCAACTCTTCAAGTAAGTTGCTCTTCACATTGATAAAGTTGGCAATTCCTTTGGCCTTCAGATCATCGGTACATGCAGGAGCACCGGCAACCACGAAGATGGCTTTTCCGGCAATCGCTTCGAATGCAGCAGGAGCAAGTTCAGCATATTCGTCGTCGGAGCTGCAAATAACCACGATTTGAGCACCAGCTTCCTGAGCAGCTTTCCAGCCTTCTTCAACCGTTTTGAAACCGTTGTTGTCGAGTACATCGAACCCGGCCACAGCAAAGAAGTTACAGGCGAATTGAGCACGGGCCTTACGCATTCCAAGGTTACCAACAGGCATCATGAAAGCCAGCGGACGTTTGTTGCTTTTGGCGTAAACATCGGTTTTGTAACGAAGCGCTTCGAAAGCCTGAGCGCCACGGTAAGGCTTCAGTGTTTCAATTTCAGCTTCTTCCGAAGTCAGATCAGCCGCAGCAAATACTGAAGCATCAACATCTCCTTCAATCTTTTCGGTGAAATTCGGGAACTGATTCACTCCCAACAGGTTTTCGCGACGGGTAGCAATGTTCATATCGCGTTTGCCGGCCATCTTTTTAATTTCAGCCTGAATGAATCCTTCGCGCATAGCAGCCAAATATCCGCCCTTTTCCTGAACTTCAAGGAACAGTTTCCATGCCTGATCGGCGATGGAAGCAGTCAGTTCTTCAATGTAATAGGAGCCAGCAGCCGGGTCGGCAATTTTTGAGAAATGTGATTCTTCTTTCAGCAGCAACTGTTGATTGCGGGCGATACGATCAGAAAACTCGTTGCTTTCTTCGTAAGCGGCGTTGAAAGGAAGAACAGTGATGGAATCGGCGCCACCCAACGAAGCGCTCATGGCTTCAGTTTGCGTACGGAGCATATTCACATAAGCATCGTAAACGGTTTTGTTCCAGCTTCCGGTTTCAGCATGAATGGTCATTTTGCATGAACAATCGCATTTTGGATTGTAAGCTTTTACAATTTGCGCCCACAACAAACGGGCAGCACGCAGTTTGGCTATTTCGAGGAAATAGTTGGCGCTAACCGACAAATTGAATTTCATTTTTTTAGCCACAGCGTCAACTTCACTGCCTTTTTCGGTCAAAGCAGTCAGGTATTCAGCACCCAGAGCCAGTGAGTAAGCCAATTCCTGAACGATTGATGATCCGGCGTTTCCGAAGTTTTTGCCATTCACTGCCAATGTTTTGAACTTAGTCAGTTCAGAGGTTGAGTTGATCAATTTGATCGCATTCTCGATCACGTGTTCGGCTCCATTGCGGAGAACACCGGTAAGCGCGTATTTGCCAAACGGATCATACTCAACCGAAGCACGAATTGCTTTTGGATCCCATCCGCCTTTTTTAACGAATGTGGTGAAAGCTTCGGAAGCCCTGCGCGAGCAACAGCCCACAAAATTTACCTCAACTGCATCGAGACAAACGTCTTTCAGCAAAACATCAAGGTCGGCAACCGACAATTCGGTCGATGCTTTAAATACGAAAGCCAACGAATCCACCCCTCTCATCAGATAATTCAGGGCTTTTTTGTTGGCCTCAACAAAGTCTGTTACTACGATGCTCTGTCGAACTAACCAATCATTGTTGTTTTTCTTGGTTCCGCGAACGTAAGGGAACTCTCCGGGAAGGCTGTTCAGATAATCCAGTTCTGCCAGGTTTTCTGCCCGGTAGAACGGCTGAACGTCAATGCCTTCATTTGTTTTCCATACCAATTTCCGGTTGAAATCGGCTCCTTTCAGGTCAGCAGTAACTTTGTCCATCCACTGCTGGGTGCTGACTGGCGGAAATTCTGAAAATAGGTTGTTATATTTTTCTGCCATAATATAATGTAACTGTTTAGAAAATCGCCGCAAAATTAGTGCTTTTTACCTAGGACAGAACACAATCCGGAATGTTATTAATTATTAAGTAACATTTATACCTGATAGATATTCAGTTAGTTAAATACGTTAATAATTAAATTCAGGCGAAATGAGATTGAATTATGATTATTGTCATCGATTTCTTTGCCGAGAGTACCAAAATTCAACATATCCTATTTGTACTTCATTCATTTAATTTCTCCGGAAGAAATGAACCCAAACGATTTCAGCCGAGCCGGTTTATCATTTTTCCCTGAAAAGTTAATTCGCTATGTTGATTTAATTCGAAATTCATCGCTTAACCAAGCTTTAACAATTTGTTGCACATCGCCCGACAAATAGACTTGCCATATTAAACTGAAATACAGGTAAATATCAACAATTGTTACAATTCTGTTATTCAAATGTAATCAGAGCGTAAAGTAATCTTAATCAAACTGTAACTCTATAGCCATTCCTTAGCACCAGATTTTGACGAACTAATTTCTGCAAAACAGACATTATTGAACGTGTATATGGACTATTTTTTATTAAAGGCTTTTTGATGAAACTGAAACAAATTTTGCCGGTTATTTTCTTCGTGCTTTTATCGCTTGCAGGAATGACCCAAACCGGAGTTATTACCGGAACTGTTGCTGACGCCAACACCAAAGAAACACTGATTGGCGCCACCGTTGCTATACAAGGAACTTCAAACGGAGCCATCACTGATTTTGACGGTAATTTCAGGATTGAGAAAGTTACCCATGGATCCTATAATCTGGTTATCTCTTACATATCGTACGACAATCAGATTGTGCGTGTTGAAGTTAAAGATGGACAGGAGTCTGCAATTAATGTGGCCTTAAAACCAGCCTCGGTTGATATTGAAGAAGTAAAAGTTGTAGCCCACAAACGCACGAACACGGAGATGTCTATGCTTTCATCTCTGAAATCAAGTGATCTCGTTGTTAGTGGGATCAGTGCTCAACAAATCAGCCGTTCTCAAGATAAAGATGCGGCTGAAATAATCAGGAGGGTTCCCGGCGTCAGCATTCGTGATGATAAATTTGTGATTGTCAGGGGACTTACTGAACGATACAACACTGTGTGGCTAAACAACGCTTCGACACCCAGTTCAGAAGCGGATGTGCGTTCTTTTTCGTTCGACGCCATTCCAAGTGGTCTGATTGACAATATACTCATTTACAAAACAGCAGCGCCCGAACTTCCTGCTGATTTTGCGGGGGCGGCTATCAATATACTGACCAAGACCCTTGTTGACAAAAATGGATTTTCGATATCGATCGGCACAGGGGGAGTACAGGGAACTGTATTCAATGATTTTTACCGATACAAAGGCAGCAGCACCGACTGGCTCGGATTTGATAATGGAACAAGGGCATTGCCATCGGGCTTTCCCACCACAACCGATTTTCGTAGAATGGCCGATAATTCTACCGAAGCAGATAAAGCGGAAATCACACGACTGGGACAAGGTTTTAGTTCGATATGGACTCCGGACAAAATGAAAGCCAAGCCCGATATGACTTTCTCCTTCGAATCGCAAAAGCGCTTTAATCTTGGAAAAATGTCTTTGAGTAATATAACTGCGATAAATTATAGTAACAAGTTTAAACGTGAAGATATCTTCAGGGCTGCGTACCAGGCCTACGATACAACTCGCGATGTACCTAATCCTTCTTACCATTTTAACGATGAGCGCTTTACAAATACTACCCGTTTGAGTGGTTTAATGAACTGGATGTTGATTTTTGGTAACAATCAGAAAATAGAATTCCGTAACCTGTTTAACCAGATGGGTACTACGCGAACGACATTGCGCGATGGGGAGAACAACTATGGAGGAAATTTTGAACGTTCCTATGAACTGGCTTATGAATCAAGGATGATCTATTCAAGTCAGTTGGGTGGGGATTTTAGTTTTCTTGAGGGGCGCGATAAACTTGATTTTACGCTGGGTTATTCTTTCGCAAATAAATTGCAACCCGATATACGCAGGGTCAAATCCAGTTTACCCGATGGTTCGCCGGAAGGTACACCATATTCACTCGGTATTAATTTTGCTGCCGATCCTACATTTCTTGGAAGGCTCTTTCTCGAAAACCATGAACATATATGGATGGCCGGTGCCAATAATACGTTCAAATTTTCAATATTAGGAATAAATCCTGAAGTGAAAACCGGAATTTACCTTGAAAAAAAGGACAGGACATTTGTAGCAAGAAACGTAGGTTATGCTATTTCCAACATCACAAAGTTCGATTGGAACCTTTCAAAACTTCCCTACAGCGAGACCCCTTTTGACCAGGGTTATTTCGATGCCATTCAAAATGTGTTTGCCAGGGATAATATTAATGAAACAACCGGATTGAAAATTGATGAGTCAACCGACCTTAAGGATTCCTATTCTGCAAGTAACCGTTTAGCCGCAGGATACATTGGCCTAAAGTTTCCAATCTTAAAAGCCTTAAACCTGAATGGAGGGTTGAGGATTGAAAAAAATGACCAGATACTTGATGGACACGATGAATCCGGTGAGGTACATGTGAATAATAATCACGTTGATTTCTTCCCATCCATGAATTTCACTTATAATTTTACTGAAGAGTTACTTCTTCGGTTGGCCTATGGAAAAACCGTTAACCGCCCCGAATTCAGAGAAATATCACCATTTTCGTTTTATAATTTTGAGGAAAAGGCAACTATTTACGGAAATCCTAAGTTGAAAAATGCCTATATCAACAATTATGATTTGAGGTTGGAATGGTACCCTTCGCAGGGGGAAATGATAACATTGGGCGGTTTTTATAAGGAGTTTAAAAATCCTATCGAAGCTCACCTGAAGGAATACGGAACTGGTTGGAACTATAGATATGATAATGCCATTAAAGCCGATGTTTACGGTGTCGAACTAGATGTCAGAAAAACATTGGCAGATTTTGGGGATCAGGATAATTTGCTCCGGTATTTCAAAGATTTGACTTTGATCCTGAACGGATCATTGATGAAAAGTAATATTAATAACGATGATCCTACCGAGCGGGATAAAACCCGTGAATTACAGGGACAGTCTCCCTACCTGATTAATGCAGGTATTTATTATCAGAACGAAAATAATGGACTAATGGTGAGTGTGCTTTACAATCGGATAGGCGAGCGAATTGCTTATGTTGGAGATACAAGCAACCCCCATATTTATGAAGAACCTTTTAATTCCCTTGACCTGACGGTTAAGTTCCAGCCGAAGAAGTTCATAACCATAAGCGCTGGCGTGAAAAACCTTCTTAACGATGATATAATCTTTAAGCAGTACGAAGAATTTAACCTGGACCTGAATGGCGACAAAGTTGGCGACGGAATTGTAAAACGTTCGGAAATCGACAGGAAGTATAAACCCGGGAGAACATTGTCTCTGGGGATGACCTTTAATTTCTGATTCTCTGGAGAGATCGTTAATTCTCTCACGAGAAAACATAGTGAAAATAAATACAACATTTTTTGACAACAATTAAAAGCTATTATTATGAAACAGACTTTACTAAGTTTAATCGTAGTATTTTGTGTGATTTTTTCGGCATCATCGCAAAATATTGATGATCCGTTCTTTGACCATGTTAGCTACCGCGGAGCGTTCGGCACCGACGACTGGACTGCCGGATGGGCCAATTTTGATCCGCAGAATGCCACTTACGCTGCAACAACGGCAACAGTTGATGCCGGTGAGATTACTTCCAATACCACCTGGACTAAGGACAAGGTTTACCTGCTCAACGGTTGGGTTTATGTTGTTGACGGGGTTACCCTGACCATTGAGCCCGGAACTGTTATCCGTGGCGACAAGGCCAACAAAGGTGCGCTGATCATTGAGAAAGGAGCCAAACTGGTTGCCAATGGAACTGCTGATCAACCCATTGTATTTACTTCCAACCAGGCTTCAGGTTCCAGGTCGTATGGCGACTGGGGCGGTGTGATCATTTGCGGAAAAGCAACTGTAAACAAAACAGATCCCCAGATCGAAGGAGGTCCAAGATCTCATTACGGAGGCACTGACGATCAGGATAACTCCGGATCATTGAAATATGTCCGCGTCGAATTCCCCGGCATTGCCTTCCAGCCTGACAAAGAAATCAACGGGGTGACTTTCGGTGCCGTGGGCAGCGGGACTATCATTGATTATGTACAGGTTTCCTATAGTGGCGACGACTCATACGAATGGTTCGGCGGCGCAGTAACCTGCAAGCACATGATTGCCTTCAGGGGTTGGGACGACGATTTCGATACCGATTACGGATATCATGGGATGGTTCAGTTTGGCGTTGCCCTTCGCGACCCTGCAATCGCTGATCCCGGTTCGGGTTCCAACGGGTTCGAGTCTGATAACGATGGCAGCGGAACGGGTGACACCCCGATTACTTCGGCTGTTTTCAGCAACATCAGTATGTTCGGTCCATTGGCTACTCCAACAACTACCATTAATTCAAACTACCTGCGTGGCATGCACCTGAGAAGAAATACCAAACTGAACATTTACAATGCAATATTTGGTGGCTACGTAACAGGTTTGTACATTGAAGGCCCATCGGTTGCCAATGCGAAGGACAATTCGTTGAAATTGCGTAATTCGGTATTGGCCGGATGTACTGCCAACTTTGGCACCAAGACCAGTGAGTGGACTGCCGCCGAAGAAACCACATGGTTTAATACAACCGATTTTAGCAATGCAACAATGACTGGCAACAGCGACCTGATGGTTGAAGACCCGTTCAACCTCAGTGCTCCAAACTTCTTGTTAAAATCAGGTTCTCCACTCAAAACTGGTTCATACTGGTATTCACCAGCAGCAGCAAGTACGATTGATGATCCGTTCTTTGACCATGTTAGCTACCGCGGAGCGTTCGGCACCGACGACTGGACTGCCGGATGGGCCAATTTTGATCCGCAGAATGCCACTTACGCTGCAACAACGGCAACAGTTGATGCCGGTGAGATTACTTCCAATACCACCTGGACTAAGGACAAGGTTTACCTGCTCAACGGTTGGGTTTATGTTGTTGACGGGGTTACCCTGACCATTGAGCCCGGAACTGTTATCCGTGGCGACAAGGCCAACAAAGGTGCGCTGATCATTGAGAAAGGAGCCAAACTGGTTGCCAATGGAACTGCTGATCAACCCATTGTATTTACTTCCAACCAGGCTTCAGGTTCCAGGTCGTATGGCGACTGGGGCGGTGTGATCATTTGCGGAAAAGCAACTGTAAACAAAACAGATCCCCAGATCGAAGGAGGTCCAAGATCTCATTACGGAGGCACTGACGATCAGGATAACTCCGGATCATTGAAATATGTCCGCGTCGAATTCCCCGGCATTGCCTTCCAGCCTGACAAAGAAATCAACGGGGTGACTTTCGGTGCCGTGGGCAGCGGGACTATCATTGATTATGTACAGGTTTCCTATAGTGGCGACGACTCATACGAATGGTTCGGCGGCGCAGTAACCTGCAAGCACATGATTGCCTTCAGGGGTTGGGACGACGATTTCGATACCGATTACGGATATCATGGGATGGTTCAGTTTGGCGTTGCCCTTCGCGACCCTGCAATCGCTGATCCCGGTTCGGGTTCCAACGGGTTCGAGTCTGATAACGATGGCAGCGGAACGGGTGACACCCCGATTACTTCGGCTGTTTTCAGCAACATCAGTATGTTCGGTCCATTGGCTACTCCAACAACTACCATTAATTCAAACTACCTGCGTGGCATGCACCTGAGAAGAAATACCAAACTGAACATTTACAATGCAATATTTGGTGGCTATGTAACAGGTTTGTACATTGAAGGGCCATCGGTTGACAATGCTAAAAACAATAGCCTGAAGCTTCGTAATTCGGTTCTGGCCGCATGTACAGCAAATTTTGGCACCAAGACCGGTGAGTGGACTGCGGCCGAAGAAACCACATGGTTTAATACAACCGATTTTAAAAACGCTACAATGACTGGCATCAGCGACCTGATGGTTGAAAACCCGTTTAACCTCACCGCTCCAAACTTCTTGTTACAATCAGGTTCTCCTCTCAAAACTGGTTCCTACTGGTCTGCAACTTCTGCTCAACCTGTAATGCTTTCAAACAATGTGAGTTTAATCAACTATCCTAATCCGTTCAACGGAAGCACAAACATTGAACTACAGCTTGAAAAAGAAGTTTTTGTTCGCGTATTTGTACTCGACATGTCTGGTCGTGTGGTTGCCAATCTTCAGGAAGGAAATTTATACGAAGGAACACATCAGTTTGTATTTGATGGTTCAGCTCTTCCAAAAGGAATGTATTTTGCAAAAGTTACTGCAGGAAATTCTCAGCAGGTGCTGAAAATGATTTCTAAATAAGAAATAATTGAATGAAAATTGAGAGCTTCATCGGTAAAATGCCGATGAAGCTCTTTTAAATCACTAAATTTACAGGCCTCGAAATGGCTGGTGAAAGATTAAAAGAGAATGACAAAATGAAGAAACCAGGTCTGATTATCGTATTCATTTGCTTGTTGTCGTTTGTAACCAAAGCCCAGGAGCTGAAAGAAATAAACGGTATTTATTATGCCGACAGCGTGGCTTATACCGGAAAGTACACAACTCATTTTCCGAACGGTAAAGCCAAAATAGAAATGAACCTTGAAAACGGGCAGAAAAATGGAACCATAAATGTTTATTTCGAAAATGGCCAGCTCAATGAAGTTCGTTCATACAAGAATAATTTGATGAATGGTTCGTGGATTACCTACAACGAACAAAAAGTATTGATTGGCCTGGCCAACTACAAGGATGGTTTGAAGCATGGCACCTGGATGATTTGGGATGCCACAGGAAATCTTCTTTACGAGTTGCATTACAACATGGGCGAAAAAGTAGGAACCTGGCGCAACTTCGGCAAAAATGGTGAGATTATCAATGAACGCGAGTATCCGGAGAAAAAGAAGGATAGTGGTCAGTGATCAGTCTCCGTGCAAAAACGGAATTTAATCGTTTTGTAATTTTCCCCTTTAAGTTCTTTCTTTTTTGTAATAATATTTTAATCAATGCTTAATTCAGCTTTAATCGGCAGGCGGTACTTTTGATGGTGTAATTCAGAAATAAAAACAAAAAAAATATACACCATGAAAAAAATAATTTTTGCCCTTTTGGTAGCTTTCGTTTCTACCAGCACATTTGCAGAAAAGACTGAAACCAAAGCGGAAGCAAAAGCGGAAGCCGCAATAGTTTCACTAAGTGGAAATGTTATCGACGAAGTTTCGGGCGAAGCATTGGTTGGCGTTGAAGTAAAAGTTGAAGGTTCGGATAAAAAAGCGTACACCGATTTTGATGGTCATTTCGTAATCGACAATGTAAAAGCCGGCGATTGTAAATTGGTTTCCAGCTATACTTCGTACAACAAAAACGAAAAATCGTTTACTGTAAATTCAAAAAACAATCAGGTAAAAATAGAACTGCAAGCTTCTAAATAAGGAGTCTGCGGAACCTTTAGTTCATTATACTCAAGATCGAAACCTCTTCTTTAAGCCGGAAGAGGTTTTTTTCATTTGAATTCTGCTTAATGACGCCCAAATGCTAATTTAGGGTGGGTTCCATGCTTTTCTGCATACTTCTCCACCTCGCTGAAAACCCTCAGCAAATTACCTCCCCAGATTTTCCTGATTTCAGTTTCGGTATAACCTCTCCGGAGCAATTCGGCTGTTACATTCGGGAATTCGCTCACGTCGGCGCAATCGCGTAAACCGCCGCCGCCATCAAAATCACTGCCAATTCCAACATAATCAACACCCACCAGATTTTTCACATGATCGATGTGATCACACAAATTTTTCACGGTTGGCAAAAGTTCAGGATTCATGGCCTCTACCTCATCCCACTCTTTAAACAAATCTTCTTTTTGGGCTTCGGTCATGCTATTCATCTCTTCGCGGTACTTTTTGTGAATAATTTTCATCCGCTGAAATTTTACAGTGGTTGTGTCCGGTTCTTTGATGTAGTCATCAAGCAGGCAAATCTGGATAACTCCACCCTTTTCTGCGAGTTTTTTGATCATTTCGTCGGACATATTCCGGTTGTGTCTGGCCACCGCACGAACCGAACTGTGAGAAGCGATAATAGGCGCCTTACTCAACTCAACCGCATCGAAAAACGATTTATCCGAGGCATGCGAAACATCAATCATCATTCCGAGACGGTTCATTTCGGCAATGACCTGTTTCCCGAATTCACTCACTCCGTCGTGTTCCGCAGGTTTACCGTCGCTTGACGAATCGCAAATGTCGTTGTGATACGAATGGCATAACGTGACATAGCGAACACCCAATTTGTAGAATTCTTCCACCCGCGGCAAATCTTTGGCAAGCGGAAATCCGTTTTCCATTCCAATGTAAATGGCACGCTTTCCGGTTTTTTCAATTCGCGCCAAATCCTCCGCGTTCAGGGCAAGAGTTGCCAGATCGCTATCTTTTTTCAGCATGGCATGAATCGAATCCAACATTTGATGAGCCAGCTTATAGGTTTTTATGTAGTTTTCTTCAGTGCGTGGTTTTTGTCCGGTAAAGACTGCAAAGAACATGGCATCGAGTCCGCCTTTCTTCATGCGTGGCAAATCAACGCGGCTTTTTGGCGCCTGATGTTCTTCACTGACATCGAATCCGGGTTTGATCATTAACATGGGCGTATCGCAATGTGTATCCACCGTCTGGCATTTTTTGTGGATTCGTTGCGCTTTCTTTTCCAGGGTCTTATTCTTTTCAGGAGAGAAACTCATCAGTACTACCGATATCAGGTATAAGGTCAGGATTTTGGTCATCATTGCGGTACAGGTATTGTTATTAAGCCTCAAATGTAGCGAAAAACGGTAAAACACGATCCGAAAAATCCGTGTAACAGGGAATGACTAAATGATCTGTTGGTAAACAATTATTCCTGCAATTTTGCAATTTATCAACTGATTTCCTTGCCCATCGAAAATACAGGGACTTTCATCGAAAAAAGTTTCCGCCCATTTTTATTCTACCGATATTCGATTCAGAAAATAAAATCGAAAATTATGAAACTGAGAAAATTGCTAATCGTCACCGGAATTCTCCTGTTTATTTCCGGCTGCTCCGATTTCATGATGATTTGCTCGCTGAACCCTTTTTACGTGGATAAATATGTAGTTCTTAATCCTGAAATTGAGGGAAACTGGTCGGCTCATCAAATTCAATCCAAATCGGATAAAAAAGATAACAACAGCAGTCACTGGGAAATGGCCGATACCCTTTCAAGCTGGTCAATCAGGCAACGGATTTTCCAGGAAACTCAGAAGACAAAGCAGGGGAAAGATTCCACCGTTTTCAAACCTCAAAATGATTATGTGGTCAAACTGGTCGAATCGAATCCTGACTCGGTGAAGTACCAGTTTAAGATGGTGCTTTTCAGGATTAAAGATGGACTCTTTGCCGATTTCAGTCCTTACGAAATGACGGCAATTAAAGACAGCCGGATGGCCAGAGAAAATTACCTGACAGTGCACACACTTGCGAGGGTAAACTTCAGGAACAACCAGCTTTTTGTGTCGTGGCTCGGAACCGATTACATGAAAACGATGATTGAGGAAAAACGGGTCAGGATAAAATACAAGTATGTGCCGGATGCGGGACGACTAATCCTGACTGCCTCTTCGGAGGAACTCACTTCTATGATCAAACGCTATGCTTTCGAGACCCGATTTATAGACTGGGAAGACCAGCCTGCCATGCTGAAGTTAAACCGAATAAACCAATAGCCATGAAGATAAAGTTTCGTAAAAGTCAGTTTGTGAGTGTTTTGCACCTGCTTTTCTGGTTCATTTCGTTTAATCTCTGGAATACCATATTAAATCCGGGAGTCGAGTCAACCAGCGTTTTTCAGGGATTTGAAGTGGAATGGGACACCATTTTACTGCTCAACCTTATTTTTATAGTCTACACATTGTTGCCATTGATCTGGCTGGCCCGGAAAGCAAAACTTTGGATTAAAATTCCGGCAACGGTACTGTTTCTAATTCCGATCGGGTATGTAATTTTTGAAACCATTAGACCCGACGGAAACAAAGATGATGTGGCAGCCTTCGTAGAATTCTTCATTAAAAACTTCCTGTATGTGGTGGTTTTCCATCTTTCCATGGCAGCATCGGTTTATTTTAACCTGAAAATTCTGATTCCACGTTTCCTGAATAAAAGCCGGTTTGCCAAATATTTGCTTCTGATTTCAGGATTGTGTATTTCGGCGGCAATTGTAAACTTCTCGTTGTACGATTTAGTAATCGACAAACTGTTCCCGGGCCTTTATTATATTTCGTATTTCCGGATTTGGGAACTTATCCTGATTATTGTTGCATACCTCATTTTTACCAGTTTCATATTCCTGATCTGGCAATATGCCAGCATGCTCATCGAGCGTCGGGAAGCTGCACGGAACGAACTTTCTGCCTTGAAAGCACAAATCAATCCGCATTTTCTCTTCAACAACCTGAATACCATTTACTCGATGGCCTCGCAAAACGACCGGCGGACAACGGATGTGATCCTGAAACTTTCTGATTTTCTGCGGTATGTACTTTACGACACGGCCAACGAAACCATCCCGTTGGACAAAGAAGTGGAAATTATCCGGACTTACGTTGGTTTGCAGAAAGAACGAATAAATCAGGAGATTATAAAAGTTGAGCTGATTACTGAAGGAAATTTTGATCAGGTCGATATTTCTCCGCTGCTTCTGCTACCACTTGCCGAAAACTGTTTCAAGCACGGAATTGGCAAAAGCGCAGCAACCATCCGGATACAAATTAGTTTCGACGGGAAAGAACTGGTTTTTAAAACTGAAAACCGGGTTGCGCCACGCGAAAAAACCACTTCCACAGAGAATGGCGGAATCGGAATAAGTAACGTCGAAAAACGCTTAAACCTGATTTATGCCAGCCGTCATTCGTTGGAATACAACGAAACAAATGGAATTTTCAGGTTGGAAATGAGAATTGAGCTAAAGAATTGAAGCTAATTTTTGAAATAACCTGAGTTCGATGAAGGTATCGATTTAGCCTCATCCCCAACCCTTCTCCGTGGGAGAAGGGTGTCGGAACCCAGATTTTAAATAGGAGTCGCTTCGAATGTGCTCGGCCAAAAGTCCCCCGTTTGGGGATTAGGGGGCTGTGTGTTAATCAAATCATTTCTGAAAATTATTTTTTCAACTCATTATAATACTTACAAACGGTGTTCATCAGACATTCAACACATTTGGGGTTTGTAGGCCGGCAAATTTCGCGACCAAGAAAAGAAATCGACATTCCGGCTTCGTTCCAGGATTCCTGCGGAATTACTGCCATGATTTGTTTTTCAATCTTTTCCGGTTTGGCTGCATCTTTTTCGTCAGCGATTCCGAGTCGTGGAGCAACACGCAAAACATGCAGATCGACAATGATGCCTTCCGCGTTGTCGCCTGATTCGCGGATGATTACATTGGCTGATTTTCGTCCAAGTCCCGGTAATTTGGTCAGCCCCTCCAATGTGTGCGGTATATTTTCATCCTCGCCAACAGCCTGCGCAATTTGCATCAGCCATTTAGCCTTGTTGCCCCAGTTTCTGACTGAGCCAATAAGCTGTTGCAAATCTTCGGTAGTCGCATGCGAAAGCGAATTCATGGTTGGATAGACTGCAAAAAATTTGGGCGCCAATTCATTGATGTGTCTGTCGGAATCCTGAGCCGATAAAACAACCATCGCCACCAGTTGGTATCGGTTTTGGTAATCGAGCGGATGTTTCAATTTTCCGTATTGAGCAAATAAAGGTTCAAGTGCCTGAATCCATTTCGTTTCCATGACTGTTGATTTAGATTTGTTATTATTACTGAATGAATACGATCTTAAAAATAACCAATATCAGCCGTTGGTTGTTCATTTTTTCAATGATTAACCAGCTTGCACGAAAAAATGGAATAACGTACCTTGTGTTTTAAATTGACTTTGAACCCAACCAGGTTATGAACTGCATCATTATTGAAGACGAGCCAGCCGCCCAGTCGATTTTGGAGCAACACATTTCGAAATGCCACGATTTACGTTTGTCCGGGACCTTTGCCGATGCTTTTTCGGCGCAATCGTTTCTGGTTTCAAATCCGGCCGATCTGATTTTTCTGGATATTAATCTTCCTGAAATGTCGGGATTGAGCTTTTTGCGTTCCATGCTTCATCCGCCGCTGGTTATTTTTACCACAGCCTATTCTCAATATGCTATCGACGGGTTCGACCTGGAAGCCGTCGATTTTTTACTAAAACCCTTTTCGTTCGAACGTTTTTACAAAGCAGTAAACAAAGCCCGCGAAAAATTTAGCGCACGGATTATTCCAACTGTTCAATCAAAACTTAGCCTGAAATCAGGAAAACGGATTTACCAGATCGCTATTGAAGACATTCTTTTTGTAGAAGCCGCCGGCGATTATGTGACCGTTTTCAGTACCGATAAAAAACTGGTTGTTCACGGCACTTTGAAAAGCTGGGAAGAAAAGCTGAAAGGTTTGTCATTCCTGAAAGTTCACCGCACCACGATTGTTAATCTTCAGAAAATCGAACACATTGAAGGAAACCTGATTCAGATTGGCGAACACAAATTACCACTCTCTGAACAATTTAAGGAGGAGTTGCTGGAGCGAATATTCAGAAAAAAGGAAACGTAATTTTTCAGAAAAAACCCTGCCGGAAAATTTCATTTCCAACAGGGTTTTTCAAATCCGAAAAAGTACAACTTTTGCCTTTTTACTTAATCTTATTTCACCAGTTTGGCATCTTCCATGATAATTTCATAGAAATATCCGGCGCCAAAATCTTTGTTCAAAGTTATTACGCCTTCAAAAGTTACCACATCGTCCATTTTAACGCCGTCAAGCGTTGTAATGGCAAGGTCGAAATCGTTGGCATCGCCCGAGCCGTCCTGGATATGAATCCAGTTTTTACCCATCACCTGCTCGTTAATTTTGACAACCTGCCCTTTTACTTTAATCGTTTTTCCGGCGTAATCGTTGCGGTTAGCATACAATTGAGCAATGGAAATGCTGCCATCAGCCGGTGCAATTGAAATTCCTTCTTTTTTGGCGCTATTCACTTTACCGCCATGGTTTGCAGGCGACATCGCATTCGTTGCAGGAGCAATTGGTTCTTTCGAAATTTCCTGAACGAAATAAATGGTTTCGAACGTGCGGTTCAACTCTTTACTATGGAAATTTTTCATTTCCATATCCTTGTCGTAATAGTAAGTTTCACCGGGAGCAGCTTCCTGTCTGTTAACGGCAATCCAATTGTCGGCGCCATTTTCAGAAACCCTCAGGTAAGTATACTTGCTGGTTTGAATAACCTCTTCAACTTTAACCTGGTGTTGAGCAGCATTGGCAACAGCAGTCTGCGCTACCGGTACTTTATTCTTGCGTACACATCCTGAAAAAATGAACAGGACGGAAAGAAAAATAATAAATGATCTCATTTTAATTCTATTTAAAAATGTTTGATATAATTCGATGTTTAACAAATTTTTGCTCTGATTTAAGTCGCTAAAATTAACAATTGATCCGATAATAGGTTTGTCTTTTTACAACTATTGACGGTAAATCAGGATTTTTATTGTGCCTCCTTGCGATTATTGATCTGACTCCGTTGGCTTTACTTAACAAATATAATGACAGTTAGTTGCAATTTTAAGGATATTTTAAGCTTCGGCTGATTTCTGAAAACAAAACCAGTTTCATGGTTTCCAAAGTTTGAATTTCAACGGAGATTTATTGAATGCGTTTTCCCGATTCGCTGGCTGCAATTAATTTATCCAGTCTTGAAATGCGTGTGGATTCCTGTTTGGCATCCAGCACATAGAAATACATGGTTCTTTTGTACGAAGTTGATTGTTTCTGAAAAAAGTCCCAGGCTTTGGTATTCTTCCTGAATTTTTCTTCCAATTCCGGATCCAGTTTTTCCGGTTTATTTTCATAACTGTAACCCACCTGCGGTGTTTTATTCCGCTTTTCAAAAGCATCCATTCCCGCCGGAAACATCTTTCCCAACCGAATCAATTCCTCAACTTTTTTTATATTGATGGCACTCCAGTTGCTTTTCGGATTTCGCGGCGTAAACCGATTCATATAACTCTCCTGGTCAATCGATTTGCGAATTCCATCAATCCAGCCAAAACAAATCGCTTCGTCAACGGCTTCCGACCAAATCATGCTGGGTTTGCCAGTGCCAATTTTGTAAAACCCAACAAGCAATTCGGTTTTAGTCAGGTGATTTCCTTCCAGCCATTTCCTGAATTCCGCAGAATTCTTAAAAAATAATGGTCCTATGTCTGAATTCGCACTCATTAATTTTCCACTCGTTTAAAGTTCAAATCCTGAAAATCGTAACTAAAATCAGTCAGCGGCGAGACCGGCTTCATACTAAACCCGTCAGCTTTTCCTTCAGTATCGAGATCGAAATCAATAAAAGCATCGGCATTCATGCTTCGGTTGACCCATTTCACTACAAACGTATTTCCCTTGTAAAAACTCATTTCTCCCCTGAGTTGCGGCGACCGCAACGATTTAAACCAAAGTTTTTCACCCGATTTTACAATCTGCACAGTTCCCAGCCAATCGTCGAGGTACTTTCCGGCAAAACGATCAGGATCAATTTCTAAATTTACAGAATTCAAGGTCTTATCCATTTCTTCCTGAATTTTTTTTGTGAGTTCTCCGGTTTTTTCCCGGTTTTTCGAAACCAACGTGTCGTAATGCAAAACCCAGTCTTCAGGCTCAAAACCGAGGTAACTATCTTTTATGGTGTTTGTTATCGCGCTGAAAGCCGCGCCTGTTTCCTGGTTGGTTAGTACCACAATTCCAAGCTTCAGTTCGGGAAGTAAAGTGACCTGAGTCACCATTCCTTCCATTCCACCCGTGTGGCTAACCTGTTTTGTTCCTTTCACATCAGTGACAAACCAGCCCAGACCGTAAGCGCTGAAATGGCTGTTGTACTTGTCTGTCCGAACCGGCATAATTGTTTGCGGACGCCACATTTCGCGTTGGGCCGAAGCGCTGAAAAGCTGTTTTTCCAAATCCGCGCCATACTTTCCTCCATTTAACTGCGCAATCATCCATTTGCTCATATCCGAAATACTCGAATAAATTCCACCAGCCGCACATTCGCCGTCAGGGAGGTCGTGACGCACAATTGCCTTCAGTTTATTGTCGGCAAACGCGTGACCATCAATCACATTGGTTTTATCTTTCAGCCTTGCAAATGAGGCAGCAGTTCGATTCATCCCCAGCGGGTTCATAATTTTGTCATCCACAAATTGTTCCCATTTCGTTCCTGAAACACGGGTAACCACTTCGCCGGCCACCATGAAAAGCAGATTGTCGTAATCGAATTTCGTCCGGAAAGGCGATGTTTGCTTCAGGAAACGCAGGTTGTAAATGATGTCATTGATCTTAAAATCCGACGAATCGGGCCAGATCATCAGATCGCCGGCGCCAAGCCCAAGTCCGCTTCGGTGCGTAATCAAATCGCGAATGGTAAAATCTTCGGTTACATACGAATTGTAAAGCCTGAATTCAGGAATGTATCTGGTCACTTTATCGTCCCATGAGAGTTTTTTTTCGTCAACCAAAATGGCCAGGGTTGCCGTAGTAAAAGCTTTGCTGTTCGAGGCAATTCCGAACAAAGTATTTTCGTCAACCTTTCCGCCCGATTTTAACGATCGCGCTCCATGGCCTTTTGCGTAAACAACTTTCCCGTCTTTTACAACCGCAACTGCAATTCCCGGAACATCGAAAGTCTTCATCACTTTTTCGGTCAGGCGATCAATTTGTTCAGGAGTAACAGGCTGCGAAATTCCTGAAAAGGAATAGAACAGAATGGCGGTAAAAATCAGGATTAGTTTTTTCATACGTGAATTGACTGGTTATGTGTTCGGAAATCTACGCAAAGGTTTTTATTCTTTCAGGAGCAGTGAACTAATTTCGTGTGGAATGAGCTATCGTCTGAGTTTCGTATACGCCCGTTTGATGAGCTGACTTACCAGGATGAGTCCCAGTCCGGCCAGCAAAAACGGGAAAAGTATACCAATCAATGCATCCAGTTTACTTTGGTTAAACAACAGATAGGCAAAAGCCACAATCAAAACAACAACGCCAACATAGAGCAAGATTGTACTAAAGAGTAATACGATCCGGTGCGGTTTCGATTTTTCAGCCTGTTGGTGTTTGATAAATCCTTTTTCGAGCATAGACGAAGAGTTTTTTAGTAAAGCAGATCAAAATTACATCAGATAATTGGCTTCTGAAAAGAAACTGGTCATTGAATTCCGGGCTCTCGATAAAATCTAAAGCATTGGGCTCAAAATTCGGGCAAACGACTCTTTAATTTTGTTCATTCGGGGCCGGTTAATCCAGTCTTCCAAACTAACCAGTTCACTTTTTTCCTGATCTTTCAGGAATTGTTTCGTTAATATTCCGGCAATTTCCTCGTCGTAAATCATGGCATTTACTTCGAAATTTGTTTCAAGGCTTCGGAAATCAAGGTTAGCGGTTCCGACAGAAGAGAAAACATCGTCGGCTACAATAACTTTGCTGTGAATGAATCCCTCCTGGTAGAAATAAACTTTTACGCCGGCTTCGAGTAATTCTTCGATGTATGAGTTGGTCCCCCATTTGGGCGTTATGGAATCTGATAATCCCGGGACAATAATTCTTACGTCAACTCCTCCCAGCGCTGAGGTTTTCAACGCCGTAATAATATCCGAAGTCGGCATCAGGTAAGGCGTAGAAATGTATACATATTCGGTGGCAGAGGCGATGGCCATAAAATAGGCCTGACTGATGCTTTCCCAATCCGAATCAGGTCCGCTGGCAGTCATTTGCACCAGCTTTCCATTGCCTGATTCAAAAGGTTTGAAATATTTTTCGCCTTTAAGAATTTCCTTCGAGACAAAATACCAGTCGGCCATGAAAATGATTTGCAGTGCTGTGGCGGCTCCCCCGGTGACTTTCAGATGGGTATCGCGCCAGGGACCAATTCCCGGAACGCCATCGCGGTAACGATCGGCAAAGTTCAATCCGCCTACAAAGGCAGTTTCACCATCGACCACCAAAATTTTCCGGTGATTCCGGTAATTCACCCTGGAAGTCAGCATGGGGAACCGCACTTTCATGAAACAGTCAACCTTAACGCCTGCATCCGACATCGATCGAATAAATCGTTTTTTGAGTTCCCAACTTCCCACATCGTCAAAAATTAATCTCACTTCAACGCCTTCCGTCGATTTACGAATCAGCATTTCCCGTAGGTAATTACCTATTTTGTCATCTTCAATGATATAATATTCAAGGTGAATGTGGTGCCGTGCATTTTCAATGGCGTTAAAAATTTCCGGAAAAGTATCCTCCCCGTTCTCAAGCACTTTTACCTGGTTGTCGCTTGTCAGCAAAGCGTTCGAGTTGGTTAGCATCAGGTTGATCAAACGCCTTTTTGAAAAGAGCTTTTCATTAATCAGGGTATGATTCTTCGGCAGATTATCCAATTGTTCAAGGGTAAGGTTCCTGAGTTTTTCAAGGTCTTTGAGGCCTTTTCGTGAAAACATTTTCGTTTTGCGGTATTCCTGACCAAAAAACAAGTAAATGACAATTCCGGCGAAAGGCAGTAAAACCAGAACTAAAATCCAACTGATCGTTTTTACCGGATTTCGGTTTTCAAGAATAATAAGAATGGCAATCGTAACAACTGTTAGGAAATAAAGCACGGTAACCAGGCTTGGCATTGCTTTCCATATTTCGAACAAAAATCCCATAGTTTAGTTTGATTGTTTTGGCGTGACTAAATTTCACGAAAAAACAAGAGATAAACAAATGAAATTTTCGCTGGTTGCAAAACAACGCAACTTCAGCATTTGCACGGTTTTTCTCCTGAAGGTCTTTTTGGAAAGTGCAAAACACCGGAACGTCAGAAACATAAAATTCAGAAAATCAGACATGAACAATTAATTATCACTGCTGTTTAACTGTCGATGAAAACCAAAATCTATTCGATTTTCTTTCTTTCAATTCTGATCTTATATGTGCTAAGACCAGTTATGCCATTCATTGAATACGCTCTGAATAAGGATTATATCGCCAAAAATCTTTGCATAAACCGCGACAAGCCTAAAAATTGTTGCCAGGGGAAATGTCACCTGAAAAAGCAGCTTGCAAAAAGTGACGAAACCAGCGACACCGCAAAAAATGAGTCATCGCAAAAACAGCATAAAACTCAGATCGACGAATTTTTGAAGAGCCAGCTTTGCATTGACGGCGATCTCGCAGTCGTTTCCAGAAGATTTCCGGTCTACCTGCAACCTCAGGTTCCGATACGTTTTACATCTTCTATTTTTGTTCCTCCGCAAACTTTCCTGAACATACAAGCTGTTTCATAAATTTTGCCTGAAAGAGATTCGAGGCACAGGATCAAAATGCGATTTTGGTTCTTTGTTCCTGAATTCACCTGCATTTTGGTGAGTTCTGATGTGTCGTATTCAGCAGCGAAAAAATCTGTATTCAGGATAAATTAATTTTTAGGCCGATCTAAAAAAGCATTGCCCTACATGTAAGTGCAGCATTATGCTTTTTTCGGACAATATTCTATTCAAAAAAACAAAAACATGAAAATCCGTTTTTTCAAAACAGTATACTTTTTACTTTTTTCAGCATTCCTTTTTTCGTGCGCCAGCGACAACGAAGAAAACCTGAACAATCCGCTTGACGGATACACCAAACTGGAAGATGGCTGGGCAATTGGAGCTTCAGCTAAAGTGGAGCTTTGGGGACAAAAAAACTATTTTATGGGTTACAACAAGCTGATCGTGGTTTTATACGATTCGCTGAACCTGAAAGAAAAAATTACTGACGCACACATCTATTTTTCGCCGCTTATGACGATGGATATGAATGGAACGATTATGAAACATGCTGCCCCGGTTGAAGATCCCGGGGAAATAGCTGTTGATGATGTATTTCCGGGCGCGGTAGCTTTTGTCATGCCGTCATCACCCGGAGGCACCTGGGCCCTGGGCGTTGCTGTACACAACCACGAATCAGACAAGGAAGGCGAAGCTAATTTCGACATCACCGTTGATAATCCTGTGACTACAGTAATGAATGTATTTACAGCCATTACTCCCGATGCCAGCAAGCTGGTTCTGTCGCTGCTCGAACCATCGGCTCCCAAGGTTGGGATGAACGACATTGAATTTACACTACACCGCAAAGCCAGTATGATGGACTGGCCGGCTGACGACAGTTACACCATTGAAATTACGCCTGAAATGCCAAGCATGGGACATGGTTCACCCAACAATGTGAATCCGGTTAGCTCTGGAAATGGACACTACAAAGGCAAAGTGAATTTCACAATGACCGGTGAATGGCGCGTAAATGTCCTGGTAAAAAAAGACGGACAAGCCGTCTCTCAGGATTTATTTTTCAACATAACCTTTTAATTGCAAAGAGGCTGTTTGAATGTAGTTGACCCAGTCATCCTGAACTTGTTTCAGGATCTCAGGCGAAAACAAGTCAGACTCCGAACTAAATTCAGGGTGACCACTATCATTGAAATATATCATTGAAACAGCCTCTTTACTTTAGCACTTATGAACAAGCTTTACCAAATGCTTATTCTGTCTTTTCTGCCCGTATTTTCCATGGCACAAATGCCGGACAGGACGGATATGACACACGATACAATTAGCCTGAACGAGGTAGTTGTTTCGGCAAACCTGCCTCTCGGCAACAAGGATTTGCTCGATTATTACCGCACCAACCATTTTGCAACCATCGATAACATCAATGCACGGATGGAGGGTATGTCACTAATCAAGCGCGGAGCGTATGCGCTTGAACCAATGCTTCATGGCTTTTCAGGCGGACAACTGAATGTGACCATCGACGGAATGAAAATGTTTGGCGCCTGCACCGACAAAATGGACCCGGTAACTTCGTATATCGAACCGACTAACCTGAAAAACATCTCAGTCAGTCACGGAACCAACGGTAGCATAAATGGCTGCAACATTGGCGGTTCAGTTGACATGACACTTCAGGAACCGGAAGAATCCAACATTGACAACTCTTTTGGATCGGTTGGTTTTGGCTACGAATCGGTGTCGCGCGGCCGGAATGTTCTTTTTTCTTCAGGCCTGAGTAAAAATAAATGGGCCTGGGGAATTGACGGCGTCTACCGCAAAAACGAAAATTACCGCGACGGGAACAACCGGATCATCCCATTTTCGCAATTTGAAAAAACGAACATTCATTCCGTATTGAAATATGCAACTTCAAAAAACAGTTTCCTGAAAGCCGATTTTTTGTACGACCTGGCACGCAACGTAGGCTATCCGGCTTTACCCATGGATGTTTCGAAAGCACAGGCCACACTTGCAGCGCTCGAATACAGAAGAAATGGCAAAACGAAACTGAAGGCTAAAATCTATTTCAATTCGGTTCTTCATGTAATGGACGACTCGAAACGTGACAGCACTTTCTTCCTGAAAAATAACACAACCGGAAAAAACGACACCGTTTACATGCACATGGACATGCCGGGCAAAAGCTCAACTTTTGGCACTTATCTTCAGGCCGAAAGGTTTTGGAACCCGAAAAATAAGCTCAGCCTGAAAGTGGATAATTATACCAATCATTCGCTGGCCGAAATGACCATGCACATGAACCGCAAGTCGACCGGCCCGGAACCACCCATGTACATGCAAACCTGGCCCGAAATGCTCCGGAATGTTTCAGGCATTTTTCTTCAGAATACTACGTTTGTTTCTGATAAATTTCAGTTAACCGTAAACGGAAGGCTCGATTACAATCTGGACGTTTTGCAATCGGAATACGGGCAACAGCAATTTTCAGTATTTGGGTACTCACTTGAAAAAAAACAAAACAGGCTGGTAAAAAGCCTGAATCTTTCGTCGCAATACAGCCTGGGTAAATACCTATTGGCAAATGCCACTTTGGGTTATTCGGAACGCCTGCCAACCATTACCGAACGATTGGGATTTTATCTGTACAATGCTTACGACGGATATGATTACATCGGAAATCCGTACATCAAAACCGAAAAATCAAATTTTCTCCGGATGGGAATTCAGTTGGCTAAATCCGATCTGAAAATAAACCTGAGCCAGTCGTTCAGTTTTGTGCGCGATTATATCCTGGGAATCACCGATCCGGACATTCCTCCAATGAATTTTTACACCAACGGAACACGTGTTTATTCCAATATTCCGTCGGCACGGCTTTTCAGTACTGATTTGGATTTGCTGTATTCCCCGGTTAAAACGTTATCCGTTTTCATGATTAGTAAATTTACTTTTGGCAAACTGGATTCAGGAGAACCCATTCCTTTGATTCCTCCTTTGAAAAACATCATTTCGGTTAAGTACCAAAAGAATAATTTCTCGGTTCAGGTTGAAAATGAATCGTCGCTGGCACAGAACCGTATCAATCAGAATTATGGAGAAACAGCAAGTCAGGCATATTCAATTTTTCATGTAAAAGGAAGTTATGCCATTCATTTCAGGCATATTGTTGCTGATATTGGATGGGGCGTTTCAAATCTTTTAAACAAGGCTTATTACGATCATTTGGATTGGGGGCGCATCAACCGACCCGGAAGAAATGTGGAACTGTTTCTCAAATTTTCGATTTGAGGATTGAAAATTGTCCGAACACCATTAATAAGATTGAAAGATGGACAGGATTTGAGGAAAGTACTTTTTGCAAATATTTTATCCTGACAATTCTGTAATCAATATATTATTATTCAGACAATTAATTGAAAATAGAAAGTAATATGGAAAACATGATCGATCAATTAACTCACAAAATTATCGGTTGCGCTATGCAGGTTCATAGCACACTTGGCAATGGTTTTCGGGAGGTAATCTACCAACGGGCGTAGCCATTGAGCTACCCTTTCAAAAGCTTTTGTTCGAACGGAAAAAGAAATGCCAATTTTTTACAGGGGAGAACAAATTGGTACTCGCCGGGTGGACTTTTTTGTGGAGGAACAGGTAATGGTTGAGTTAAAAGCAGTAGAAAAGTTGGAAGGGGTGCATAAAGCACAAGCTATTAATTAACTTGAAGCATACAACATAGCCGATGGACTTTTAATTCGCAATTTGTTATTCAGATTTTGAAACCTGAAGGTTGGCAAAATGAGCTTCAGTTCCGGGGCCAATCCATAGGCCAATACTTCCCCGAACGTTTCCTCCCAGTTTTAAATCATTCACAATTAGCGTAGGCTGATCGTTTCCGTGAACATACAGTTTCGCTTTTTCTCCCTGAACCTCAATGGTTACAGCCGTCCATTCGCCCGGTGCCAAATCAACGTACGATTCGTATTTCTCCGGAAAATCTTTGCGTAGTTTATGCCAGGGAAAATCGGGAAAAGAAATGTATTGAACGGAATGATTTCTCCGAACCTGATCATCGGCCCGTCCGTTTGTAGGACGAAGATAAAAGCATTCAAACTTAGAGTTATCGTCGTTAATCCGGAAAGCTATACCCACAAATCCCCTCGCCGTTTGAGAAGATCCCGTGCCAGGTTTTCCGGCAACTTCGATTTTAATCGAACCATTTTTAAAATTCAGATTCCCTATTTTTACAAAAGTTGCTTCAGAATCAACTCCGGTATTGATCACCTTGAGCGATTGCCTGGCGAGATAGATTTCTTCCGAAGTTTTCACGTTAATCGAAGTGAGTGCGTTGTTGTTGGCCAGTGGAACTTCTATTTGCGAAAGGGCAAATTCTGGAACTAAAAAGGCCAGACAAATAATGAAAAAAAGTGCTTTCATTTGGTTGATTATTAAATTTATCAGAAGTCAGATTTTACACTACTTTTTTGTGTTCATTAAAGGGTTCCAGCCTTGTGCCTGAAGTGGGATGACCGATCCGCCTGTTGTGATGAGATTTGCGCCTTCGCTTTCGGGCGTAATGTGGCCAATAACAGTGATATCAAATTCCTTCTTAATCAGGTCATAACTTTCGAGCGGAACGGTAAACAGCAATTCGTAATCCTCTCCACCGTTAAGTGCGGCAACAAGAGGGTTGATGCTCAGTTCCTCGGCAAACGCCTTTGTTTGCTGGTCAAGTGGAATCTTTTCCTCGTAAATGCTGCATCCAACTTTCGAAGCTTTGCATAAATGCAGCGCTTCCGATGAAAGTCCGTCGGAAATATCGATCATCGAAGTCGGTTTGATATTCAGTGTTTTCAGTAATTCTTTGATGTCGCCCCGAGCTTCGGGTTTTAGTTGCCGCTCCAGAATATAATCGTATCCTTCAAACTGTGGCTGTTGGTTTGGATTCACTTTGAATACCTCGTTTTCACGCTCCAGCAGTTGCAACCCCATGTAGGCGCCGCCCAAATCGCCAGAAACACAGAGTAAGTCAGTATTTTTTGCACCGCTTCGGTAAACGAGTTCGTCATCACTGGCTTCACCAACGGCTGTTACACTAATGGTCAGCCCGGTCAGCGAGCTGGTCGTGTCGCCGCCGATCAGGTCAACACCGTATTTTTCGCAGGCCAGATGAATTCCCGAATAAAGCTCTTCGACGGCTTCGAGCGAAAACTTCGAAGAAATGGCAATGGAAACCGTGATCTGTTTCGGAGTGGCATTCATGGCAAAAACATCCGACAGATTGACTACCACAGCTTTATAACCCAAATGTTTCAGCGGAACATACATCAGGTTAAAATGAATTCCTTCGGTCAAAAGATCCGTAGTCACCACAATCTTTTTGTCAGGATAGTTTAAAACGGCGGCGTCGTCGCCAACGCCAACGAGTGTGCTTGTATTTTTGATTTGAATTTTTTCGGTCAGGCGATTGATCAATCCAAACTCTCCAAGTTCAGAAAGTGGTGTTTGTTTCATTGTTTCTTTCATGTTAAAATTAAGACCTGAAGGTATTTATTGCCTCCAAAGATTCGACAAAAATAGCTTTACTTCCTTATCTTTGCAATTAATCTTTAAACAGTAGTGAAGAAGGATTGTTACTATTGGTGTAAACGGAAGTGAAAAGAAAAAGAGGGAAATGGAAAATCAGGATAAATTATTAAACGACATAACAACAAAGGAATACGAATACGGTTTTGTAACCGAAATCGATACCGATGTTATTCCGAAAGGCTTGAACGAAGATGTGGTCAGGCTGATTTCGGCGAAGAAAAACGAGCCTGAATTTATGCTTGAATTCAGGCTGAAAGCATACCGGGGATGGCTGAAAATGAAATCGCCGGAATGGGCTCATTTGAGAATCCCACCCATTGATTTTCAGGAGACTATTTATTATGCGGCGCCCCGAAACCAGGCAAAATACGCCAGTCTGGATGAGGTTGATCCGGAATTACTTGAAACATTTAAAAAACTTGGAATCCCGCTTGAGGAACAGAAACATCTGGCCGGAGTCGCCGTTGATGTGGTGATGGACAGTGTTTCAGTCACAACCACTTTCAAAAAGGTTTTGGCCGAAAAAGGCATTATTTTCTGCTCGTTCAGCGAAGCCGTACTGGAACACCCTGAACTGGTTAAAAAATACCTGGGGATGTCAGTTCCTCCGACCGATAATTTCTTTGCTGCATTGAATTCTGCTGTTTTTTCGGATGGTTCATTCTGCTACATTCCCAAAGGAGTGCGTTGCCCAATGGAACTTTCCACCTATTTCAGGATTAATACAGCGGGGTCAGGTCAGTTCGAGCGCACGCTGATTATTGCTGAAGACGATAGTTACGTGAGTTATCTGGAAGGTTGCACAGCGCCGATGCGTGACGAAAACCAGTTGCACGCGGCTGTCGTGGAAATTATTGCACTTGACCGGGCGGAAGTAAAATATTCAACGGTTCAGAACTGGTATCCGGGTGATAAAAACGGGAAAGGCGGAATTTACAATTTCGTGACCAAACGTGGGATTTGCCGCGGCGAATCATCTAAAATAAGCTGGACACAGGTTGAAACCGGTTCAGCCATCACCTGGAAATACCCAAGCTGTGTTTTGATGGGCGACAACTCGATTGGCGAATTTAACTCGGTTGCGCTCACCAATCACCATCAGCAGGCCGACACCGGAACCAAGATGATTCACATCGGGAAAAACACCAAAAGCACCATTGTTTCGAAAGGTATTTCCGCAGGGAAAAGCGATAATTCATATCGGGGACTGGTTAAAGTTCTTCCGGGAGCCATCAATGCACGGAACTATTCGCAGTGCGATTCCCTATTACTGGGCTCAACTTGCGGGGCGCATACATTCCCATACATCGAAGTCGGCAACAAATCGTCAATTGTCGAGCACGAAGCCACCACTTCGAAAATCGGTGAAGATCAGATTTTTTACTGCAATCAACGCGGTATTTCCACAGAAGACGCCATTGGGATGATTGTGAATGGATACGCCCGTGAAGTTCTGAATAAACTGCCGATGGAATTTGCGGTTGAAGCGCAAAAATTGCTGGCCATTAGCCTTGAAGGCAGTGTTGGATAAAAAAGAAGCCCCTCCAACCTCCCCGAAGGGGAGGCTTTAGGGAAATCAAAATCAACGTAATAAATTTATAAAATGAAACAAATATTAATAATTATACCTGTTTTCCCTCTGATTATGAGGAACAGCGAGGGTTTTAATCTCTCCCCCATCGGGGGAGTTGGAGGGGGCTTTTTATGTTGACAATAAAAAATTTACGCGCCTCGGTTGAAGGCAAAGAAATCCTGAAAGGGATCAACCTGGAAGTAAAAGCCGGAGAAGTACATGCCATCATGGGCCCGAATGGTTCAGGAAAAAGTACTTTGGCCAATGTTTTAGCCGGCAAAGAAGAGTATGAAGTTCTCGAAGGAGAAGTTACCTATATGGGAGAAGATTTGCTGGAACTCGCTCCTGAAATCCGTTCGAGAAGCGGTTTATTTTTAAGTTTTCAGTATCCGGTTGAGATTCCCGGAGTCCCAATGGTCAATTTTTTGAAGGCCTCTGTAAACGAACACCGCAAATTTAAAGGATTGGAACCCTTAACTGCCGGCGAATTTCTAAAGTTAATGCGCGCCAAAAAGGAAATGCTTCATCTGGATTCGGAACTGACCAACCGTTCGGTGAACGAAGGTTTTTCAGGAGGCGAAAAAAAGAAGAATGAAATTTTCCAGATGGCCATGCTCGAACCCAGATTAGCTATTTTGGACGAAACCGATTCAGGTCTGGATATCGACGCGCTCCGTATTGTTGCTGAAGGGGTAAATGCGCTGAAAACAAAAGATAATGCTACCATTCTGGTGACACATTACCAGCGTTTGCTCGATTACATTGTACCGGATTTTGTGCACGTTTTGTACAAAGGCCGCATTGTGAAATCGGGAGGAAAAGAACTGGCGCTCGAACTGGAAGAAAAAGGCTACGACTGGATCAAAAACGGCGAAAACTAACCGAAAAAAGCAGGGCGGAAATATCAGAAATTAGCTTCTGCATTTTTCCATTCGCATCTTTTTTCCCTTTTCCTATTTACTTTTTACTTAAGAATATGAGTATTATTTCTGAAAAAATATCGCCTGCCGAAAAAATAGGTTCGCTGTTTGAAAAAAATAGGGAACTGCTGAATCAAGGCTCTTCGCCCATGCTTAACCGGATGCGTGAAGTTTCCATCAAACGGTTTTTGAAAGCTGGAATTCCTGATTTTAAAACTGAAGATTACAAATACACCAATCTCAAGCCAGCCTTCGAAAAATCATACCGCCAGGAATTGGTTCGTGAATCCGGACTGATTAACCTGAATGAGGTTTTTAAGTGTAACATTCCTCAGTTGGACACCCATTTGGTTTTCCTGGTGAACGGTTGGTTTTATAACGGCAACAATCCGGGCTCTGAACTTCCGAAAGGAGTTGTTCTGGGCGGTTTGGAGCAAATTGCCAACGAAAAACCTGAATTGCTTGAAAACTACATGAACCGTCAGGCAGGTTTATCAAACGACCCGTTTGTGGCTCTAAATACAGCATTCGCAAAAGATGGATTTTTCATGTACATTCCGAAAGGTGTGGCTATCGAAAAACCGATACAAGTTATTAATTTGCTTAGTTCCGATGACGCTTTAATGGCTACTCAACGGAACCTGGTTATTGCCGAAGCCGGAAGTCAGGCCAAAATTTTGGTTTGCGATCATACCCTGACGACTTCACCGTTTCTTTTTAATACGGTGACTGAAGTTTTTGCCGGTGCAGATGCTTTGGTTGATGTGTACACCATCCAGAATCATCACAACCAGTCAACTTCGGTAAATTCACTGTTTTGCAAGCTTGAGCATAACACGAATTTGGTTACCGGAACAGTCAGTTTGCATGGCGGATTGATCAGAAACAACCTGAAAGTTACCTTTAACGGCGACCATGCCGAAGCCAATGTAAATGGCATTTCGTTTACCGATAAAAAACAGCATGTCGATAATTTTACGGTGATTGAACACGCCTCGCCCAATTGCCTGAGTAACCAGATTTATAAGAATGTGCTCGATGATGAGTCAACAGGCGCTTTTGCAGGCCGTATTCATGTAGCCCGCGATGCACAGCAAACCAATGCTTTCCAGCGAAACAACAATGTGTTGCTTTCGGACAAAGCACGAATGCAAACCAAACCTCAGTTGATTATCGACGCTGATGATGTGAAATGCAGCCACGGAGCTACCGTTGGACAAATTGACGAAGAAGCTTTGTTTTTCCTCCGTGCACGCGGAATTGGAGAAAAGGATGCCCGCATGATGCTGATGAACGCATTTGCACACGAAGTGATCATGAAAATATCAATTGAGCCTTTACGCGAACGTATTGATGAACTGATTGAAAAACGCCTGAACGGAGAAATCAGCCGTTGCCACGATTGCAGTTACAAGTGCAGTTGCTAGAAATATATACGATTTGAAAGGAAAGCCTTGCAGGAAACTGTAAGGCTTTTTTAATGAGTGCTGCGATTTCTAATCGCAGTATTTATTATTTTGAAAAACGAAAGCTTAAAACTTCCGCACCCGATGGCATATCCACAAGCCAAAAAAACCGCCTTAAAACTAAGACGGTTTCTGTATATTCTGAAAATTAAATTTTCTAGATCTTGTTCAGGTGTAAAACCAATGACGATTTCAGGTTGGCAGCTTTGTTTGCATGAATAACATTCTTTTTTGCAAGTTTGTCAATCATTGAAACAACTTTTGGTAAAGCTGCGGCAACTACTTCTTTATCAGTTTCAAGACGCAATTTCTTAACTGCATTACGCATCGTTTTAGCAACGTATTTATTCTGCGCAGTTTTTACTTCGTCCTGTTTGATTCTCTTCTTTGCCGATTTATGATGTGCCATCTTTTTGTTTCCTAAATTGTTAAATTTATTTGTAGCCCGTAGGGGATTCGAACCCCTGCTACCAGGATGAAAACCTGGCGTCCTAACCCCTAGACGAACGGGCCAACTTATTTATTCCCTGATTTTGGGACTGCAAAAATAATTCAATTTTTCTAGTCACCAAATTATTTCAGGAATTTTTACCAAAATTCCTTTGGCTTCGTTTAGCCGCGGGCTTTTTAATTTTGGCGTTGCAAAGAAAATTAAGATTTTTGAATCAACAAACAATTCTCGAAAAAAAAATTATCGCCATTCAACAATTGTTCCCCGGTTCTTTTGGAGCAGTTTTTCGGGCATCGACGCAACGATTTCTTTCCAAAGCAGTTCGACCAATTTGTATTTGGCAAAATGCCTCGAAAAAACCAGGCTGACTTCGCGTAGTGGATTGGTATCCGAGAAAGTTCGCACGTGATCGAAACGCTGTTCGCTCATTCCAAGGGTGGCTAATTCAGGAATAATGGTCATTCCTCCTTCGCGGTCGATAATGTTCATCATTGTTTCCAGCGATCCGGCTTCGAAATGAAAAGGTAGCGTCGAGTTGACCGACCCTTTGAAATTACAGAGGTTGATTACCTGATCGCGGAAGCAGTGTCCGTCGCTCAGCAGCCAGATTTCAGGAGTGGCAATATCTTTTAATTTAATGCTCGGCTTTTTAGTCAATGGGTGATTTTCGTGCAGATATAGCAGCATTCCTTCGTAGAAAATAGGTTTTTCGTTGATCCGGTCTTCGTGAAGTGGCGTCACCAGAATTCCGACATCGAGCAAATCGCGGTTCAAATGATCGATAATGTTGGCAGTAGTCAACTCTTCAACCTTGATGTTGATATTTGGATATTTACGTTTGTAATTGCCAATAAACAATGGCAGGAGATAAGGCGCAAGTGTGGGAATAATTCCGATTTTCAGTTCTCCTGAAATCAGGTTTTTATGTTCTTTGATAATGTTGTTAATTTTTTGCGATTCCTGAAGCGCAATTCGTGCCTGATCAATAATACGGCGGCCAACATCGGTGGGAATAAGTGGTTGCTTGCTTCGGTCGAAGATAATGACTTCCAGATCTTCTTCAAGCTTTTTAATTTGCATGCTTAAAGTTGGCTGTGTAATGAAGCAATTTTCGGCTGCCTTTCCAAAATGACGAAATGTATCAACAGCAACAATATATTCCAATTGGGTTAAGGTAATCATGGGTTTTTTTATTTTATCTGATAAATATAAATAAAAAGTCTGTTCGTCGGACAAGATTAGATCATTAACTTGAAAAGCATCTGCCTTTGCCACTCGAACAAAGCTACCGAAAGTGCGTGCGAAACATTCATCGATTTGCATTTTCCGGTCATTGGAATGTGAACTTTTAACTCACATTTGTTAAGTATTTCCTCCGGAACGCCATGACGCTCGTTTCCGAGCATAAAAACAATTTTCTTTGGTAAATTTGCAGTGAAAATATTGGATGAACTTTCGCTGGTTTCGATGGCAACCAGTGTAAATTCAGGATCTATCTGGTTAAAAAAATCTTCAGGTGAAATAAAAGTTAGGCGGACATGGTTAAAACTAAGTCCGGCGGTCTTTTTTACCGACGACATGCGGAGCTGAAAATCTTTTCCAATGACAAAAACATCCTCGGCTCCAAGGTTGTCGGCCAGTCGGATCAAATGACCAATATTTTCAGGATTAATGATTTGCCAGGCAGCAATTACAGGCTTCTCCGGAAGCTTTGGATAATTAGCCGAATTGAAAAAAACTACAGAATTTGTTTCCATCGTTCGAGGATTATCTTTTTCTTTGAAGGGCAAATGACACGTTTTTTAAACGTAAAACAATGAGAAATTTAAAAATAGTTTTAGGAATTTTGTTCGTTGCAGCATTTTTTTCGTGTGGAAAATCATACAAGGAAAAGGCTGCCGAAAAGTTTAACCTTGCTGAAAGCATTTGTGCAAAAGGAGATACAGCTACTGCACTACAACAACTTGACTCGATTCTGATTTTATATCCTGAAGCTTTTGAATCGGTTGACAAATCGAAGCAATTGACCAAAAAAATTTATGCTGAAATTTTGTTTCGCGATCAGGATCAGTTCGATAATCTGGAAAACCAGTTGAATGATCTGGGAAAAAACTTTGTGACTGAGAAGACGGAATATGACCACTATACGCAGTACATTCACAAGATGCAAAATTTCGACAGGCGCTGGGACAAATCATTTATCCAGGTTCATCTCGACGAACGTGGTGAATTGTATATTTCGAGCAATTATTATGGTCCGCAGTGGCTAGACCATGTTGGAATTCGGGTGTACGACGGAGTTTTTCAGGCAAAAACCGACACTGTTCCGCTTGACGACCCAAACAATCACCACAGCGAATTCATGAATACGCACTGGGAAAAAGTGAGCTACAAAAACGGCAGGGACAATGGTGTGATTCAGTTTATTGCTGACAATCCGGAACGGAACCTGAAAGTTGTTTTTCTGGGAAAACGCATGTATTATATTGTTTTGGAACAATACGATAAGCAAGCGGTGAAAGATGCTTTGGCTTTGTCGAATGCACTGAAACAGAAAATTAAACTTGAAAGGGAAATTAAAAGGCTTCAGTCGAAAGTAAATTAATGGCTGGATTCTATCTCTTTGGGAATGTATGGAATCCCTGATTTTTTTACATCAACTTCATCATTTCTTCAGAAGGTCGGGCAAGCACTGCATGCGATCCTTTAATAACCAGCGGCCGCTGAATCAGCTTTGGATTTTCAACCAGGATTTGAATCCATTCTTCAGTAGATAATTCTTTACCTTTAAATTCCGTTTTGTAAATATCTTCGTTGGTCCGGATAATGTCGGTGACTTTTAGCCCTGATTTTGTGAGGAATTCTTTGATTTCAACCGTAGTGATTCCATTTTTCATGTAATCGATAATTTCAACTTCAAATCCTTTCTCTTCAAGGTATTTGAGTCCTTCACGACTCTTTGAGCAACGTGGATTGTGATAAATTTTCATGAGATTTTGATGTCTTTTTTTGATGTATGTGTGATAATCTTCCTGGGCACGGTAACGCGCTCCGTTTCCGGGATTATTGTACCGGTTGCTTAATTCGCCGTCGAGAATTCGGGCTTTGGTATTGTCGCGCAGTTGAATCCGAAGTAATTCCTTCAGTTCGCCCCGTATCTCCGGAGAGTGAATGGGACAGGCCACTTCAATACGGCGATCAAGATTTCGGGGCATCCAGTCGGCCGACGAAATGTAAATATTTTCTTTTCCGCCATTGGCAAACAGAAAAACACGGGTGTGTTCCAGGAATTTGTCGACAATACTGATGGCTTCAATATTTTTACTTAACGCCGGATTGCCGGTTTTTAGGCCGAATATTCCACGGATAATCAACTGGATTTTCACACCTGCCTGGTCTGCTTCGTACAATTTATCAATCATGACCGGATCAATCAGACTGTTCATTTTCAGGATCATATAGGCTTTTTTGCCTTTTCGGGCGTTGGCAATTTCCTGATCAATTTTTTGGATGAAGAAATTGCGCATCGAGAACGGACTGATAATAATCTGGTTGTAATTGAAATGATAATAGGTATGCTTGAAAAACTCAAACATATTGGCCACATCATTGGCTATTTCCGGGTCGGCGGTAAGCAACCCTTTATCGGCGTAAACACGGGCAGTTCCTTCGTGGAAATTTCCGGTTCCGATATAGGCATAATTCCGAAACCCATTCTTTTCTTTGCGTTGTATCCAGGCGAGTTTGCAGTGTACTTTTAGTCCCGGTATTCCATTGATTACATGAGCGCCTTCGTCCTGTAGTTTATTCGACCAGTAAATGTTGGCTTCTTCGTCAAATCGTGCCTGAAGCTCTATTACTACAGTCACTTTTTTGCCGTTTCGGATGGCGTTCAAAAGTGCATTCACCACTTTCGAGGTTTCGGAAACCCGGTAAATGGTGATACCGATTTCGCGCACTTTTGGGTCGATGGCCGCTTCGCGCAGCAAATCGATGAAGTGCGAAAAACTTTGGTAAGGATAATGCAGGAGGACGTCTTTGTGCCGAAGCTTTTTCAGGATACTTTGGTGCGGAACCAAATCCTTGTGCGGAATTGGCGGCAGGCTCTGGTAATAATGATGCGGTTTCCCGATTTCAGGAAAATTCATGAAATCTTTGTGGTTGTGATATCTTCCGCCCGCAACGGTTTTTTCGGCGCCATCGAGTTTCATCTTTTTCATGATGAATTCGAGCAGGTCGTCGGGCATCTCACGGTCGTAAATCAGGCGGACTGGTGTTCCTACTTTCCGTTTTTTGAGGCTCAGCTCAATTTTCTCCATGAAACTTGTCGAAATATCATCATCGATATCCAATTCGGCATCGCGGGTAACTTTTATCGTGAAAGCTTCGAAATGATCGTAGTTGAAAATGGGAAAAACGTCATTCAAAC
Source organism: Prolixibacteraceae bacterium (assembly GCA_041652995.1). Taxonomy (GTDB): domain Bacteria; phylum Bacteroidota; class Bacteroidia; order Bacteroidales; family Prolixibacteraceae; genus Aquipluma. The sequence continues at coordinate 5,063 of JBAZGO010000028.1, read as the reverse complement.
AATAGCGAATAACGTCGTCGACCATAATAATATATTTTTTATTTCCCTGTTCAGGCAGAACCAGAAATCGCGAAACCGAGCGACTCGGAACGCGAATAAGTGCATAGGCAAATTTTTCGGGCGAATAAAGCAGTGACAGTTTTACGGCCAGGTAAACCGATTTGTCGCGCAAATACGGAAATTTGATGGATTTGCCCAGCATAATCGGAACTATATTCGGCAACACTTTTACATTGAAATATTTCCTGACATAAATTCCCTGCTCGTGCGAAAGTTGCTTTTCGTCGAGCATGAAAATATTTTCATTGGCCATTTCCCTCCAGATATTCCGGTAGATTTCCTGTGCCTTTTGCTGCTGTAGTATGACCGTTTGCTGAATTTTATCGTAAAGTTCGGATGCTGTGAAATTTCCGAGAAGCGCCTCATCGTCATTTTCGTATTCGAGCATTCGGCGAACCGCGGCAACCCTTACCCGAAAGAATTCGTCGAGGTTGTTCGAGAAGATACCCAGAAACCGGATTCGTTCGAACAGCGGCACATTCGGATCCTCAGCTTCCTGGAGTACCCGTGCATTAAACGACAGCCAACTAATTTCACGGTTATTGTATCTGCTCTTTTTGTCCATCATTCCGGGTTATTAAATTCAAAGACTATCCATTAACAAGTTGCTGTATTTTTAGTTTATCCTGACCTTTTTGTATAGCTTCCTGAAAGATTGGTAAGCCGATAATTTCATTCAGCGGTAAAATCCGATCTTTTGGTGCAGCATTTTCATCCTGAAGAAATAGTTCGAACCAGCCCACATTTTGCCACTGGTTCATTTTGTAGCCCACTTTCGAAAATTCGGCACATTTGCGGTAACCAACTGATTCATGAAACTTCACGCTGGGTTCGTTGGGCAATGTAATAATAGCCAGTAAATCGGCAATTCCCTGGTAACGCACCATTTCGTTCAGGCTTGTATAAAGTGCATGAGCTACTTTCCGGCGTTTAAAGTCAGGATGAATATACACCGAAACTTCTTTGGCCCACCGGTATGAAGCGCGGCTTCGGTAGGCCGATGCATAAGCATACCCGGCAATTTGCCCATCGATTTCGCAAACAAGGTAAGGCAGTTCTTCCATGATTCCCTGAATACGCTGCCAAAACGATTCCTCATCCGGAACAGTTTCTTCAAAAGTTACAGCCGTATAGAGTATAAAAGGCGCATAAATTTCCAGAATTCCCGGAACGTCGCGTCGTTCTGCCAGTCGGATAATTGCACTCATATTAAAGTAGTTTCAAATTTCAAATTCCAAGTTTCAAATTCCAGGTTGCGGGTTACGAGTTTCGGGTTTCGGGGCTTGCCCGGAACATGTAACCCGCAACCCTTATCAGTTTCTCAGTTATTCTTCGTCGCTGAATTCCATCAGGAAAGCCTTGATGAATCCATCAATTCCACCGTCAAGAACTGCATTTACGTTGCCCGACTCAAACCCTGTTCGCACATCTTTTACTAATTTATAGGGCTGTAAGGTGTAGGAACGGATTTGTGAACCCCATTCAATTTTTTTCTTCGAGGCATTGATTTGCTGTTCGGCTTCGCGGCGTTTTCGAAGTTCGAGTTCGTACAACTGCGATTTCAGTAACCGAAGCGCATTTTCCTTATTGCCAAGCTGTGAGCGGGTTTCGGTGTTTTCAATAATTATTCCTGAAGGTGCATGGCGCAAACGCACTCCGGTTTCAACCTTATTTACATTTTGTCCGCCGGCTCCGCCCGATCGGAATGTTTCCCATGTAATATCAGAATCTTTTATTTCCACTTCAATCGAATCGTCGATAGCCGGTGAAACAAATACCGATGCGAACGAAGTCATACGCTTATTTTGGGCATTGAATGGCGACAGTCGAACCAACCGGTGAACTCCGTTTTCGCTTTTCAGGTAACCGTAAGCATATTCGCCCTCAAATTCAATGGTGCAGCTTTTTACTCCCACTTCGTCACCTCCGTGAAATTCCACGGTTTTAACAATGTAACCTTGTTTTTCGCCGTACCGCATGTACATACGCATCAGCATTTCTGCCCAGTCGTTGCTTTCGGTGCCACCGGCGCCGGCATTTATGCGCAGAATTGCACCAAGTTTATCCTCCTCTTTCCGGAGCATATTTTTGGTTTCGAGCGCTTCAATCAACTCAAGTGTTTGGTTGTAATGCTGTTCAATATCCTCGTCTGTAGCTTCTTCCATTTCATAGAAATCGTACAGAACCAGCAAATCTTCCATGCTTTGTTCCACTTCCCTGTATCCATCGGTCCAAATTTTAACCGACCGGATAACTTTCATTTGCGCTTCTGCTTCTTTGGGATTGTTCCAGAAATCAGGATTTTGCGTTTTTAGTTCCTCTTCCTGAAGTTGAAGTAATTTGTGATCGTAGTCAAAGATGCCTCCTTAACGCATCCCGGCGATCATTAAGATCTTTGACCTGTTCTTTAAGAATCATTTTTTAGTTTTATGAATTAGATAAACAAAAGTAAAAAATGAAACGTGATAATTCAATAAAACCGCAGATTTGTGAGCTTTGTACCGAATAAGAAATGAGTGGAATTCGGTAACATTAATCGGAAAAGATCAGGTTAAATGGCTAAATTGTGAAAAGTCTTTTGTCTTTAAAGCAATTTAACCATTTACCGAACTGGTAATTTATAAGTTCGACTCGCCCCAGACAAAAGTTGTGTCAGCAACCGAAGTCGCCTGAACATTGTAAGCGTCGCCACTGGGTTCGTATAAAAATGCCAGAAGCCTGAAAGTATATGTTTTGCCAGTAACTGGTGTAAATCCTGAAGCCCAGCCGCTACCATCGGCGCTGACGGAGTAGTTTTTTGACACGCTCGAAAGTTCTGTTGTACTGAACACCACATCGCTGTCATCAAGAATCATTGCAACATAACTATCGGCATTCGAAAGCAATTCCCATTTTGTAACTAATATCTGATCGGCAATGCTGTAAGCACAACTATCAATAGTCGGAACTTCGAGGAATTCATCCGATAATACATCCTGAAACTCATCGGTTACTCCGTTTGTAAAGGTTGCCGAAAAATTATAGGTGGCTGCACCCGGTTTTGTTGTGGTATAACTGGCATCGGGCTGTTCGTAGTAAAAGTTGGTTTTATAACCTTGATTTGCTTTTAAGGTGAAGGTTTCTGTTGCATCGGAAGCGTTCGCTACAGTTACAGCTTGAAAAGAACTGAATGTGTAGGCATAAAAAGATAACCCGTAAACTGTGTTGTCGCCCGATTTTTTGGCAACCAGGATTACATCGCCGGCACCTGTAGCTTGTTCTGTCTTTTGGCACGATGCTGCAAAAATTACAATCAATGCAAATGCTAAAAATTTTAATGTTTTCATTTTATCTGTTTTTCTGAAAAAGTTAAACAACTAATAGTATCAGATGCACTTCAGGACTGAAAGGTTGTTTTTTTGCAAAAGTATTTATTTGTATGCTATTGGAACTTAAATCTGTTGGTTTTTATTGTATTTGGTTGCGTAAATCGACATACACACCAATTCAATAGAAGAAACCAGTCTTCTGTTCTACGGAAAGAAACTTTCAGGAAGGATTTTGAATTCAGGATTAATGTTTTACCTTTGCGCCACAAATTTTTTTATAACTGTTTATCATTTAAATTTAAGCAAAATGCCAGCAAAAATCAGATTGCAGCGACATGGTCGCAAACGGTATGCTTACTATCACATTGTGATAGCTGATAGCAGGGCGCCACGGGATGGTAGTAACATTGAACGGATTGGATCTTATAATCCAAACACAAATCCTGCTACTATCGATCTCGATTTTGACAAAGCTTTAACATGGCTTGCCAATGGCGCTCAACCAACCGACACCGTAAGAGCTATTTTATCTTACAAAGGAGTAATGTACAAAAAACATCTTTTAGGTGGTGTGGCCAAAGGCGCCTTCACTGCTGAAGAAGTTGAAACTAAATTCGAAGCCTGGGTAGCTGAAAAAGCGAAAAAAGTACAGGCTAAGAAAGATGGTTTGGTTGTGAGCTCAGAAACTTCGAAGAAAACCCAGCTTGAGATGGAAGCTAAAAAGAGCACGGAACGTGCCGCAGCTATTGCCAAACGCAATGCCGAAGCCGCCGCTGCTGCAAAAGCAGCTTCTCAACCAGCTCCTGTTGCCGAAGAAGTCGCTGAAGAATCTGCCCCTGAAGAAACTGAAGGATAAATATTAGCTGTATTTTTGTTTTCAGCTTCGGTTGAAAACAGCCAAGGTATAAAAGCGATAGAGAAATCTGTCGCTTTTTTCTATTTTTACCGGCATGGAAACTATACCAAAAAATAAGTGCGTAAAAGTGGGCTTCGTTCAGAAGCCACATGGAATTCATGGCGAATTGGTTATTCGCTTTCAGGAAGAATTTTACGAAACTCTTGAAGAATGTCCCACCCTTTTTCTGGAAATCGACCAGTTGCTGGTTCCTTATTTCATTACTGAAGAAGGGTTGCGTTTTAAATCGGGCGAATCGGTTATTGCACAGCTTGAGTGGATTGACACCGATAAAAAGGCCAAGGAACTTTGCGGGTTATCGGTTTTTGTTGACCAGGACGATGTAATTAAAAACGAAGACGAATTGGGACCGAGTGCACTGGTTGGTTTTCAGTTATTTGATGTGGATCTTGGACTGATTGGCGAAATTACGGACGTGAACGATTATGCCGGAAACCTATTGCTTTCGGTTGAATATCGTGGCAAGGACGCACTTGTTCCGTTGAATGAGGAACTGATTGTACGCTTTGATGATGAAAACCGTGAACTGGAAATGCAAATTCCTCTCGGATTGTTTGATTTGGACGACGAATAAACCCTGTTATCGAAGGACTGAATTGCTGAAGGACTAAATAGTTGTTTTTCTTCCGGCTTCTGACTTCCGGCTTTAGCCTTTATTACAATCTGAAAAACCACCGTCTTTGACGGTGGTAATGTAAATAGGGCTTTGCCATTTTTTTTTAGATTATTTGAAATGGACAAAATATGATATCTGTTTTAAATTCATCTATTCTGGAATT
>JBAZGO010000027.1:0-81509 GCA_041652995.1 Prolixibacteraceae bacterium | reverse complement strand
AAGCCCTTTACTTTGCCAACGCAGATCAGTATAGTGGGAGCGCCACTTTGAGTCGCACCCCCACTGAGATTACGAGTTTATTGATCCGGAAAAGGATGAGGTAGTTTTTGAATCGGAATAAGAGATGAGCATGGACCCAACCATTTAAATGCGACGGGAAGTTTACCAAAAATATGGTTTATTCAACATCAATTTAAAATGTGCCGCCGATTACGATTATATCCTTCGGGTATTTAAAGATCCCACACTAAAGATTGCTTATTTGCCGGAAGTAATTACCAAAATGCGTATGGGCGGAATGAGTATGGGTGGATTTAAAAATCTGATCAACAAAAAAAGAGAAGATTACTGGGTTTTAAAGAAGAATAAAATGCCTTTCCCATTGTGGATTTTGCTGGCAAAAAATGTCTCCAAAATTCCGCAACTGTTCTATAGAAAATGAGAAAAGAAACAACCGGCTTTTTATGCGCATCTTTAAATATACCCCTCACTTTAAAAAATCTGTTTCGATTGATGGTTTTAGCAAAAACATCTGCCATGATTCATTAAAAAATGTCAGCATAAGACAATTGAAATATGCTGACATGCCGTTGGTCATGTGCTGACATCTCATCTCTCACTTCAGTTTATTCCGAAATTTTGCTGCCAGATAAAATATTTTTGCTGTCAGTTAACTTTTTTTTACTGTCAGATAAATTAAATAAATTGCCAGTTAATTTTTTGCTGCCTGTACCGAAGAAATTTTACATTCAATTGCTTATCGTTTGCGGTGCAGCATCCTGCGGTTTTTGGGAACTCAGCAGATAGCCGGTGCGTGCTGAAACTGCATTTCCCAAGAGAACGTTACAGAGGTTCCGGAGGGAACCCTAACAGTCACAAAAATAATACTATTCACCTAAATAAAAAGTTTATGGCAATAAAATTTAAAGTGGTTAAGAGGGCACAGGCCGGTGTAAAAGGGGGCGGAACCGTCAAATACCAAGCGGTGATTACCGGACGAAAAGTGATCGACACGGCCGAATTGTCGGAGATCATTTCAAAACAGTGCACCCTACAGGTCAGCGATGTGCGGGGTGTTTTAATTGCACTCTCGGAACTGATGCCCGGAATTCTGCTCGATGGCTCTTCCGTTCAGTTCGAAAACATCGGCATTTTCTCTCCAACACTCGACAGTGAGCTTAAAGACACACCTGAAGAAATTGGCGAAAATACCATCAATGGGCTTCGCATACGCTTTCGTGCCGACCGGAAACTGAAGAAACCACTGAAAGGCTACGATCTGAGAAGGGCGAAGGAGTAGGCGCAAGAAAACCAACTCCTACAGGTTTTCCCACATACCCCTCGTTTGAGCGATAGCGGAAACAGCCTGTCCCGATGAATATCGGGAAGAAGTTGTTGGTTTTGCGTTTGTAACGCAATTTTGTGCATTCGGATGATATGCTGGCTCCACCACAAAGTAAAAAACTTTCATGATAGAAATATAATAAGTAAGTGAAACAATTTATTGCCGCATTTTATCCTTGACTCACCCCACGTCCGCGAGCGGACCTCTCCCCTCTCTACTCGTAGAGAGGGGCAAAGCGAGCGCTGCGAGCTGGGGGTGAGTCAATAAAACAATGAATTTGAAATACAACATTTATTTATTCTTTTAACTTATGGATGATTCTGGTGCCGATGGTAGCATGGAAAAGCTGCAATATTCCGTAACTTGACTATAAACAAATGACGGTAGAAATACAGTTCGACTCGCGATTACCCAAGCGAAAAAGGATTAGCTAATGTTCAAACAATTTTGTACTGAGAGAGATAATGAGTTGCAAACCCGAACCCATTTACCCCCCGTTGCAAACGAGGGGCTGTTGCGCTGGTTAAAAGACGCTGATTGCTCATCAGCCGACAAGTTGTCAAATCTGCACCAGCGAGACCAGCAATTCTTCCAATAGCATTCTACTGATAATGAACGTAATCCATTCGAAATATTACTTAATCTTTAAGAATACCGCGGTAAGTAATAAATTAACTTACGATTAACGACAATTTCATCTGAATAGCTTACGTTTGTATACCGAAACCCCAAACAAAATTGACTATGAGTCCTATTATACAAATAATCGCATCTTTTTTAATTGGATCTGCACTGGTATATTTTACAATACCTGTAATAGTTAGGTTATCAATAGCCAAAAAATTGGTCGATGTACCCAATGAAAGAAAGGTAAACAAAACACCCATCCCAAATTTAGGAGGAGTTGCACTGTTCTTAGGAATCACCATTGCCACGCTGTTAAGCATTCATAAAAATCCATTTCCCGATTTTCGATATTTACAGGCCGGAATGATCATTTTGTTTTTTATTGGTGTAAAAGATGATATCTTGATTATTTCACCTCGTAAAAAATTCATTGCTCAACTTATCAGCGCTTTCATTATTATTATTCCCGGAGGAATTCGGTTTACCAATTTGCATGGATTATTCGGGTTTTATGAAATTGACTATGGATTTAGTTTTGCTTTGACAACCCTTGCAATTGTTGCCATTATTAATGCGCTAAATCTTATCGATGGAATCGACGGTCTCGCTTCCGCAATAGGTATTCTGGCTTCCATGCTTTTCGGAATTCTATTTTATTTTTCAGGACATATAAATTATACTATTGTGAGTTTTGCAATTACGGGAAGCTTAATTTCATTCTTCTTTTTTAACGTATTTGGGCGCAAAAACAAAATATTTATGGGTGACACCGGCTCACTTTTGCTTGGATTACTACTATCGGTTTTTGCTATCAAATACAATGAATTCTCGTTGTCAATGAGTAACGAAGCACGCAGTTTTGCTCCTGTGTTGTCGCTTGCAATACTTGCTATTCCGATCTTCGATATGATTCGGCTGTTCGCTGAACGGATTTTAAAAAACAAATCGCCGTTTGCTCCGGATATCAATCACATCCACCACAAAATATTAAAATTAGGCTTTAATCACCTGAACAGCACACTGATACTTATTAGTGCCAATCTTATTTTAATAGCCTTTGTATTTGCATTCAGGTCATTAAACAACCACATTTTACTTTTCATGCTGATTTTGCTGGGAACATTTTTCTCGTTCATTCCCCGTTTTTTCTACGAATACAGAAAAGCTGAAAACTCAACAACTAAGAAATTGCAGTTTAGCTTATTCTTCATGCCCTTTAAAAAGTTCCAGGAAAAGGAAAATGATTCGACTGAACTTTTGAAGGATTAAATCCCTATAATATATGCGAACCAAGGGTTGAAATAGAAATTGGGTCTAATGCCGAAGGCATGACAGAATTATGTCACCACTTCGTGGTTTTGGAGCATTTATTTTACCATTCTCTATAATCATTTCAACCCTTCAGGTTTCAAAATCTTGATTCGCATAATATATTCAAATTCATTCAGCGAAATTTTAATTTAGGGTTTGCTGAATAAAGATATTAACCATTGATTGTCAATAAATTATCGTTTAAATTTAATGTATTTTTCTTTGATAAATGCAAGGATTTAGCTAGATTCAAGACAAAAAGATTGCACATCATGGTCAAATATGAATCTCCCAGCCAGTTAAAAATCGAAGAATTCAGGACTCCGTTTTTAAAGTCATTATTACCGGACAACCGGTGGGTGAAGTTAAGCAAGGTTGTTCCGTGGGACAAGTTTGCCAAGCTTTATTTAAAAGCAATGGACACGGGAACAGGCCGGCCAGCTATCTCGCCACGCATCGTTCTTGGCGCGTTGATCATAAAACACACCGAGAGTTTGGATGACCGGGGAACCATTGCCATTATCCAGGAAAACCCGTACATGCAGTATTTTCTTGGTTTGGAAGAGTTTGACCCCAACCCGGTATTTGACCCTTCTCTTTTTGTTGAGATCCGCAAACGTATCGGGCACGAACAGTTTGACCAGTTGAACATAGCGTTGATCAAATCATCCTCCCAAAGTCAGGACCAGAAACACAACCAAAGCCCAAAGAAAAAGGATGATCAGGGAAACCCCCAAAACAAAGGCCGTTTACAAATGGACGCAACCGTTGCCGACCAATACATCACTTACCCGACCGATCCGGGGATACTGAACGAATGCCGAGAAAAGAGTGAAGCGATGATAGACAAACTTTACAAGATCAATGACAGAAAGGGAACCAAACCCCGGACTTACCGGCGTAATATGCGCAAGGCCTTTTTGTCGTACAGCAAAAAGAAGAACCACCCCAAAGCCGAGATACGAAAAATCAAACACAAACTACTGGAATCGGTGAAGCGGAACATCAAACACATTGACCGTTTATTGGATTCTATTGAAGCGAAACAATCCAAATTCCCGCTCAACGTCAGGGAACAAAAACTTTTATGGGTCATTCGCGCTGTTTTTGAACAACAAAACCAGATGTACAAGCAAGACAGCAATAGCTGCCCAAACCGTATCGTGAACATCTATCAACCCCATGTCCGTCCCATTCCCAGGGGGAAGGCCAGGTCAAAGACTGAATTTGGCTCCAAGCTTGGAACCAGCCTTGATAACGGTTATGCGCGGATCGATACCTTCAGCTGGGAAGCTTACAACGAGAGCACGGATTTGAAGCTCCAGGTGGAAGCCTACCGGAGCATACATGGTCATTACCCGGAACTGGTGCAGGCAGACCGGATTTATGCCACCCGGGAAAACCGGGAATGGCTTAAGGAAAGGGGAATCCGCATAACAGCCTCACCCCTTGGAAGGCCCCAGGCAAAAGCAACGCAGACACCATACAGCAGGAAAAAGAAACGAGAAGAAGCGGCCGAACGAAACCAGATTGAAGGTAAATTTGGACAAGGGAAAAACGGATACAACCTGAACCAGATCAGGGCAAGGCTGCAAAAAACATCCGAAAGCTGGGTGGCCTGTATCTTCTTTATTATGAACCTGATCAAATATGCAGGTGATTTTTCTTTGTCCAAACTTTTAGCATATTATTTGCTGACAAAGCAAATAATATCAGCTAAATTTTCCGATTCCCTTGAATGTATTGTTCTCCCGATAAATTTAATAGACCAATCGGAGCCAAGAAGAACCTGCCTAAAGGAATGGATTTGAGTTTTTCAGCAAACCCTATTTATATGAATATCCGGTTGAATGCCTAATTGTTCCGACAGATGGGGCAAAGCTTCGTCCGCAGCGCCCGACGGCTAAAATCTTTTAAACTCGCCTGCGGCTCAAACAGAAAAGATTTTTTGAATTAGGTATTTGGTAAATATCATCAGATGCCGGGCGTATCGAATACGAATAAAATAAAAAATATATGTATTGTCGAGATTTGTTGACTCACCCCGTCGCACCGGCGGTGCTCTGCCTCTCTCTTCGTGAAGAGAGAGGCGGCGGCCGCTTGCGGGCGCGGGGTGAGTCAAAAAGGGGAAAAACGCAGAACTTACTATGTCTTAAGCATTTTTCAATTAACCCGACGGCTATACCAATCAAGGTTTCAGGATATCGAAACATACAAACTGCTCGTTCTTTTAATTGTAACCTGAATTAAATAAGTGCCTAATTCAAAACATTTTTTAACGCTGTATTCACTTGTTTTTCGGTTCTCCGGACGAGGCCAGTCTATGCACGAAGGAAAACTTTTCATTTGAGGTAAAGTAACTGATACTCATTTTAATTTATAGAATATCCGATTGTGTACCAATGTCGTTTAATTAACAGACGTCATTGCGAGTCCCCACCCCAAAAAATGGGGTACAATGTGAAAATGACAGTTGACTGCACTGCGCTAAGCGGTTTCGGACCGCTAAGCGCATTCGACAAAACAGCTTCAATTTTTATCCTTTTGTTATTCATTACAATATAAAGTCTGTCATTGGTAACGAAATGAAATGTAGTGAAGCAATCTGCTGGTTCAAAGATCGCTTCGTTCCTCTCGATGACGATTCTCATCGAACAATTCTGACGATAGGAATTCAGATTAAATTTGAGATTAACTACCTGGAAACAGTGTTTTTTTGTCACTAAAGAAATCCGGTTCAAATGTTGTTTTAACTGAGTCTCAATTATCTGCATTTAAACAACAATTTTCCTATTTAAAATACCAGACTTGCAAGTCTTAATAATTCCTAAACAATTAGTTCAGGAATACTATGTATATTTGATAAAGCATAAACAACTGCTAAAATGAACAAAAAAAAGGGGTTCAACTATTCTCTTATTGCATGAAACAAACAACTTCAAAGAATTTCACCGGGCAACTTTAACTCAATATATCTGAATATGACAAAGAAAACAGCTTTAATTACCGGCGTTACCGGTCAGGATGGTGCTTATTTAAGCGAGTATCTGTTAAAAAAAGGATACATGGTGCATGGCATCAAACGTCGTTCGTCGTTGTTCAATACCGATCGTATCGATCATTTGTATGAAGATCCACATGTGGAAAACAGACATTTTCAATTGCATTACGGCGACTTAACCGACAGTATGAACCTAACCAGAATTATTCAGGAAACACAGCCGGATGAAATCTACAACCTGGCTGCTATGAGTCATGTGGCCGTTAGTTTCGAAACTCCGGAATACACAGGAAATGCCGACGGATTAGGAACATTGCGTATTCTCGAAGCCGTTCGTTTGCTGGGATTGGCTCAAAAGACCAGGATCTACCAGGCCTCAACATCCGAATTATATGGGATGGTTCAGCAGGTACCGCAAACTGAAAAGACACCATTCTATCCACGATCTCCTTATGCCGTAGCCAAGATGTATGCCTACTGGATTACGGTAAATTACCGGGAAGCGTATAAAATGCATGCCAGCAACGGCATATTATTTAATCATGAATCTCCTGTTCGTGGTGAAACCTTTGTTACCCGTAAAATTACCCGCGCAATCAGTCGAATCGCGTTGGGGATGCAAGGCCAGTTGTTCCTCGGAAATCTTTCGTCGAAGCGCGACTGGGGTCATGCAAAAGATTATGTCAGAGCGATGTACCTCATCCTGCAACAGGATGAACCGGATGATTATGTGATTGCAACAGGCATAACTACCACAATACGCGATTTCATAAAAATGGCCTGTGGCGAAATCGGTCTTGAAATTGGTTTTTCAGGAGAAGGAGCTGACGAGGTAGGGCAACTTGTTGGAATTGATGAAAAAATATTTGTAGAAAGAGTAGGCGAACACTATTTAGCGGGCATAAAAGCCCGAATGAAACCTGATGTGGTTGAGAAAGGTGTTTCAAAGGCAATTGTATCTGTAGATCCAAAATATTTCAGGCCTACAGAAGTTGACCTTTTAATTGGAGATCCGACGAAATCGAAAACCCAATTGGGATGGGAACCCAGGTACGATTTACAAGGTTTGGTTACCGACATGATGCAATCAGATATCAAACTCATGAAGAAAGATACCTGGTTAAGAGAAGGCGGTTACAGGACTTTAAACTACTTCGAATAAATTAAATTATGAATAAAGACTCAAAAATATATGTTGCCGGTCACAGAGGGCTAGTGGGTTCGGCATTGTGGAAAAATCTGCAATCGAAGGGCTATACCAACCTGATCGGAAGGACAATTCAGGAACTTGACCTGATGGACACCCAGGCAGTTAACAATTTCTTCGCTACGGAAAAACCGGACTACGTCATCCTTGCAGCAGCCAAAGTAGGTGGAATTGTGGCCAACAATACGTACCGCGGGCAATTCATTTACGAAAACCTGATGATTCAGAACAATGTGATTCACGCGGCATACCTCAGTCAGGTTACGAAATTGCTCTTTTTGGGAAGCACCTGCATTTACCCGCGTGAAGCTCCTCAACCCATGCCTGAAGACTGCCTGTTAACTGCTCCTTTGGAATATACCAACGAGCCTTATGCCATTGCCAAAATTGCCGGGATTAAACTTTGCGAAAGTTACAACCTTCAATACGGCACCAACTATATTTCGGTAATGCCAACCAATCTTTACGGACCAAATGATAATTTCGACCTGGAGAAATCGCATGTGTTACCTGCCATGATCCGGAAAATACATCTTGGAAAATGCCTGGAAGAAAACAACTGGGATGCCATTCGCCAAGATCTGAATACACGCCCTATCGAAGGAATCTCAGGCAACAATGCGAACAATGAAATCCTGACAATCCTTTCCAAATACGGAATCCGTGTTAATCCGTCTGAATCCGTGTCGGTTGAAATATGGGGAACAGGAACTCCGATGCGGGAATTTCTCTGGAGCGAAGAAATGGCTGATGCTTGTGTTTACCTATTGGAAAATGTGGACTTCAAAGACATCATTGCGAACAAAGTGAACCAATCTGCACCTGATCAGATTACCACGGACCCTTCAGTCGCTCGCTTTGACGGGGAAATTCGAAACACGCACATCAACATCGGGACTGGTAAAGAAATTTCTATACGCGGACTTTCGGAACTAATTAAAGAAAAAGTTGGATTTGGAGGAGATCTGGTTTTCAACACGTCGAAACCGGATGGCACCATGCGTAAACTCACCGATCCGTCCAAATTACATGCTTTGAATTGGCATCATAAAATTGAAATTGATGAAGGGATTGAAAAAATGTATTCGTGGTATTTAAATCAACAATAGATTCCAGGGATTTAAACGGATGGCATGGATGGCACTACAATTTGAATCGGAAACTTACAAAATAATAGGGGCTTGCATAAATGTTCACAATTAGGTAAAGGATTCCTTGAATCCGTTTATCAGGAAGCTTTAGAAAAAGAAATGCAAAAATTGCAAATTCCATATTCCCGTCATATAAAACTTCATATTCTATTTGATGGCAAACCACTCGATAAATTTTTCATTGCAGATTTTGTATGCTAATGAAACTAAGTTAAAAGAATGAAATAACGTCGCATTTCAAATTCATTGTTTTGTTGACTCACCCCAAGCTCGCAACGCTCGCTTTTCTCCTCTCTACATGGAGAGAGGAGGGACGTCCGCTTGCGGACGTGGGGTGAGTCAAGGGAAAAAAAATACGACTTTATATTGGTTTGATTACTTAGTATTCTGGAAATAAAAGCTGCTACCTTTTTACACAAAAATAATTCCGATCAGATCATCAATTATCTTAAAGCAACAGGTTTGACTATTGGTTTACTGGTTAACTTTGGCGAAACAAGCTTAAAGTGGAAACGTTTTATAAACACTCCAAAGCAATCCGTGTAATCTGTAAAAAATCCGCGCAATCCGTAAATAAAAATGAAGCATCTAATCTCAGTACCGTCAAACACCATCAATTATTTTCACAAAATATCCCAACTTCCAGAGTCTGATTGGTTTGTAACTTCCGATCCTGAACAAAAAAGAATTGGCTCCGGAGGTGGTACCGCGTATCTTCTGACAGAACTTTTTCATCAGGAAAATAATCTTTCGTTCGACGAATGGGTGCGAAAAGAAAAACGTGTGATCATTCATGCCGGAGGCCAAAGCCGGCGCCTTCCGGCTTATGCACCCCTGGGGAAAAGTCTGCTTCCCATGCCGGTTTTCCGCTGGTCGCGAGGGCAACAACTCAATCAGCGGCTCATTCATCTTCAAACGCCGTTATTCGACCAAATACTCGACCGGGCGCCTGAAAAACTCAATACACTAATTGCAAGTGGCGATACGCTTATCTTTTCAGGAAAAAAAATTCCGGAGATACCCGAAGCCGATGTCGTTTGTTTTGGTTTGTGGTTGGAGCCCGAAAAAGCAACCAATCACGGAGTATTTTTTGCCAGCCACGAAGCGCCCGAAAAATTGCAGTTTATGCTGCAAAAACCTTCAATCCTGAAAATCAGGGAACTTATTCACCAATATTATTTCCTGATGGACATTGGCATCTGGCTCTTAAGCGAGAAAGCCATAAACTTGCTGATGAAGCGTTGCGGATGGAATGGCGAAAATTATACCAATCGTGTTCCTGATTTTTATGACCTTTACAGCGAATTTGGAATTGCAATGGGCGAATCGCCGGTGAATTCCGATCCTGAAATCAATGATCTCAAGGTTGCCCTGGTGAACCTGGAAGGTGGTGAATTCTATCATTTGGGAAATACTTCAGAGCTCATTACTTCGAATCTGGCCATACAAAACCGCATAACCGATCAGCGCGAAATTTGGCACCGGCAAATCAAACCACATCCGTCCATTTTTGTATTAAATTCTGAAGTTGCGTGTAAGCTGACCTCTGAGCACAACAATATCTGGATTGAAAATGCAAGTATTCCTGAAGGGTGGAAACTGCAAAGCAACCATTCTATTACCAACATTCCGGACAATAACTGGAAGTTGCACATGCACAAAGGAAACTGCCTTGACCTTGTTCCTGTTGGTTCAGATGAAGTAGTGGTCAGGAATTATGGCTTTACCGATTCGTTTCGCGGAAACCGGGAAAATGAAACCACACGGTTTATGGAACTTTCCTTGACAGAATGGTTGAAAAGACGCAATTTATCCGATGCTTTTCGTGAACTTCCGAAAGATACCGACATACAGTTTCTGCCACTTTTTCCAATACTGAAAATCGAAAGTCTAAGCGACGATTTTCTGAAATGGCTGATCGATCCTCAACCGGAACATTACCCCGGCTATACTGAAACCTGGATAAATTCGCGGCGTGTTAGTCCCGATGAAATTAGCCTTTTGGCAAACATCCAGCGCATTGAAGATCAAAGTTCGCGTAACCGAATCGGTGCAATCCCAGCCATTGCCCGAAATTATTCCAACTCAGTTTTTTACCAGCTCGACCTCGATAAACTAGGCGACGAATATGTCAGGCAAAACCTTGAATTGCCTGAAGCCATCCAGTCCAAAAACAGCGATTGGCTGCCTCTGCATTCGCACATGTTCCGGGCATCTGTTTTACACAAGAAAGGGCAAAAATGGGATCAGGAAGAAAAAATGGCTTTCGATTATTTGCGCGATTCGGTACTCGATCATTTTCATCAGCATCCTGTTGATCCGACTATCAGTCTTCTGCCCGACCAGATTGCATGGGGACGAAGTCCTGTCAGGCTCGACCTTGCCGGTGGATGGACAGATACACCACCCTATTGCTTCCTTTACGGCGGAAAAGTTGTCAACATTGCTGTAGAATTGAACGGGCAACCACCGCTGCATTGCTACATTAAAGCATCTTCGAAACCTGAATTTACAATACGCTCCATTGATTTGGGTGCGCAGGAAACCATTACAACTTTCGATGAACTGAAAGCCTTTCACAATGTCGGTTCTCCTTTTGCCATACCAAAAGCGGCGCTGGCTCTTTCCGGTTTCCTTCCTGAATTTTCGAAACGAAAATATTCATCGCTGAACAAACAACTTACAGAAGCAGGCGGTGGTCTCGAAATTTCTATTCTTTCGGCTGTTCCAAAAGGCTCCGGACTTGGTACAAGTTCAATTCTGGCTGCAACTGTATTGGGAACTATTTCAGAAGTTTGCGGATTGGGTTGGGACAAAGCGGAAACTGGCCGCCGTACTCTCGCTCTCGAACAACTTCTGACTACCGGAGGCGGCTGGCAGGATCAGTTTGGCGGTATTCTCGAAGGAATAAAATTGCTCAGTACCAATCCGGGCAGAATGCAAAGTCCCGAAATCAAATGGCTCCCCGAATCCCTGTTTAGCGATCCTCAATACAAAAACAGAATGTTACTGTATTATACCGGCATTACACGGGTGGCAAAGAGCATTCTGGCCGACATTGTTCGCGGAATGTTCCTGAATTCCTCAACTCACCTGGCTTTGCTTGAAGAATTAAAACATCATGCTGAAAACACAACGGAAACCATTTCAGCAAAAGATTTTGACGGATTGGCCAAAAACATCCAACGGAGCTGGCAGTTGAACCAGAAACTGGACGCCGGAACCAACACTCCGGAAATTCAAAAGATCATCGATAAAATTGCTCCCTGGACTTCAGGCCACAAATTGCTTGGGGCAGGTGGCGGAGGATTTATGCTGATTTTAGCAAAAGACGAAAAAGCCGCCGGAATGATTATTCAAGAATTAACAACCAATCCGGTAAATGAAAGGGCACGACTGGTCGATTTCAGCATTTCACACACAGGCCTTCAGGTTACAAAAAGTTAACCCTATGGGCGACAATACCAAAAGAAAACCTATCTTTTGCCGTTGACTAAAGTCAACGGATTAAATGAAAATAAAAAAACATTGGCTTTAGCCCCATTGCCTGTGGCTAAAGCCATTAACCTTGTACTGTATTCAGTCCGTCATCTGGAGCTGACGGCAAAGGATAATTCAGGCACTATGCCAGATACTCCTGTTTGTTTTTATGCCAAAGCCAAAACTTCTCTCTTACATTTCCACGACAATTCCAATACTTCCGGTCAACAATGATCTGCTTTCAGGAGCAACTACCTGACTTTCGTTACTTTTCCACCAGGTTTTCCCATAGCCCAAACTTCCAACCAACCGGTAATAATTGAGCTTACCCGATTTCCGGATCTTCCAGTCAAATTTGAATTCCGATTCCATTGTCCAATCGTAAATTCCGTCTTTTGTAAAGTTTAACAGCGGATACGAATCAACATCCCCAATCTGGTGACGGTACACATCGCCGTAAATCTGGTATACATTGTTGCTCGACAAATCGTTTGTTCCGTGAATAATCAACCTGTTTTCGAGCGACAAAACCAAATCAGGAACAGCCACATTCACCAGTTTCCAGTTCAATTCTCCGGAATTGGGAGGCAAATAAAATCCAAGATTGAATTCATCGTGCGTGTAGGTCATGTCCAGAGCACGGTTGCTTCCAAACGTATTAAAATCAGTTTCAGGATAATGTGTATAGACAAATGGAGTAACACGGGTGTATTTCAATGTTGAAGTAGTTCCCGGAACAATTCCTGAAAGTAAATTAGTCTTCCAACCTATTTGCCAGGCATATCTGTTTCGTGGCATCTTCAACGACTTCCCTTTATCGGCAAAACTGAACTCATCGACAAAAAAGCCTCCCCAGATTTTTCCCACCATTGGAATCATTCCGGCAACATCAAAATACATCGATAAATTATCGTGGTCGCCTACATCAATTTGCGTAAAATGTGGCATAACGAAAGGAACTAAATAGGCCAATTCAAATCGCTTCGACCAAATATTTCCACCACCTCCCGAAATTTGCAGCCACCTGATTGGCATAAACTCAATTAAATGGTAGGTAAAATTCTTTTGCACTTGTCCCAAATCGTAACCATAAACCTGATGGAGATAGTTTGAATCCTGATTGGCATACGAAAACAATGAGCCTGTCAAATACGAATATCGAATCCATTTGGCGGGTTGAATCTTCAGCTCAACTCCCGGAAATCTCCTTGCAGTTGAAGAAAGGACAAGGTTGCTCTGATCGTGCCCCCAAGCCCTGCGCTGATTGTTAATACTGAACTGCACAGCGCCGTCGAACCACGAACCATTCAATTCTGTGTGGTAAATCATTCCGGCAGTAAGATCCTCTTTTACAGGTTTTCCTTCTCCGGAAGTTGCAGAAGTATTCACATGAGCCCACATGGTTTCAAAATTAAACTGGTAAGGCAAATAGGAATACCCTAACGATTCATAAGGGAAATTGACCTGTGCATCGCGCGTGTAGGACTGATAAAACATATCAGGTCGTAATCTTTCAACAGACAAACCCATCGCAGCAGTAAATGTGAGATGTTCGCCCAAATCGCCCGAAAGATAAGGCTCAGCAACAAGGCTCAAAGCCCATGTTCCATTGTTACCAACGCCTGTCCGTGCGGTTGTTTCTGCACTGAATCCGGCAAGAGCAAACGTGTTTTTCGAACCTTGTTTAAAGATGGTCAAACCATTGGTATCCTCCATAAAATCAGCCAGATATTTCCCGGTAATTTTTTTCTCCCGTTCATTTAATTTCTCAGAATTCGATAATTTGACGAGAAGTTCGATGATAAAACGTTTAGTATATGGTTTTGCCTGAGGCAAAAAACCCAATTCACCCTTGACCTCAAAATAGTCTAAGGCCTGATAAACCGGGTTTGATAACGGAATGATCTTATTTTTTAACCTGATTGAAGACAAATCCACAGCAACATCTTGCCCGAGGTTTTCCGGGTGTCCGGTAGATTTAGTATCACTTGTGCTTTGCATTTGTTCCGTTCCTAATTCGGGAAAAGCTGGACGAAGCGCCGGTTTTGAACGACTAGTTGCAACGATAAGATTCTGCTCCGGATTATTGGTTTGTCCGTTCGCATGCCAAACAGTAAAAAGACAAAAGAAAGCAAGAATCGCGGAAATTGGTTTCAGATTCATAGGTAAATTTTAATTTCAGGTAAAGATAAGCAATTGAACAATTATAAATCCGATGGGTAAACTGAATCAGAACAAATACAGGCATGCTATAGTTTTTGCTTCAGAGAATATACTTTTTCAGTGCGAAATAAACTGATAGAAATACTGCAAAAATGAAAAGACCGCACAATTTCAGAATGTAAAGTTCCGTTAGGCTACATACAACATCTGCCCCAAAGATTAAGATTTGCAGGAACGATTAAGTTCAGAAAAAAACAATATGGCTCAATAACTTACTAAGCTATAAACAATTATAAATAAACACAAATAGCTGACAGGAAGTCAAAGTTTTTTAAATCTGTTTTTATCTTTGCGGCAAGAAAAAATTGAAAGAAATATGCCATCATCAAAATATTCAACCAAACTTATCCTGTTATCACTCCTTCTTTTCCTGATTTCGCAGTCAGTTTCCTTTGGTCAATCGCCAAAATTGAAGAGTAATTACTTCCTTGATAACTGGAAATTCGAATTCAAAGGCGGAGTTGGAATGTTGCTTTCCGAAGTACCCGACAAATATCTCGACCGCATAAACAATGTAAATATTCCGCTAAAAATTCCGGGTCCGGCAGTTGTTTTTTCCATTCGAAAAGGAATAAATGGCCATATTGAAATGGGTTATCAATTCGATTACATGAGCATTCACGGAGAGGTCGTTCAGGATGCACGGACCTATGATGTAAAAACCAAAGCCCTTGGTCATAGTTATATTCTTTTGTACAATTTTAAAAACACCAACAACAACGATTCCAGGTTAAATTATAATGCATATTACAGAGTTGGCGCCCTTTCCCTGAAAAACGACCCCAAAGAAAAAGTTGGAGATGGCAGTCAAATTCCGACTGATCCCGTTGCCGGAAATGAATTCATAAAAAATGTCGCTGTAATTACCGGAATTGGTCTTGGAATAAATTACCAATTGGCTGGAAATCTAAGTTTGATTGCTTCGGCAGAATTAAACAGAAGCGCAGACGCAGCCGCTGATGTTTACAAGATTTACAAGATTTTTTATCATTCGGAGAATACGGTTAACAACTTCACCTCGCTAACTGCCGGATTGAGATATACGTTAAATCCATCAGACAAAAAGAAATCGACATACCATTCCTCGCACTCCAGTGGCGCGAAGACAATTCAGCAATCGAAAACCAAGAAAAAAAGTCGGAAAGCACTTGATTCCAATTACTCAATCTGGTACAAATCAAAGGGAAAAAAATAGCATTAAACTCTCCGGAAAACAATATTTCCAAAGGATTGTTATTTATCCGTTATCGCTTAAAAAAACACATTACTTGTATTCCTGATGTATAAAAAACAGCACATATCCATTTTTACACTGTCCTTTCTGGCTCTTTTGCTTTACCCGGGACTAGTAAAATTGGTGCATGTACATCACGATTCCTCAGATAGTTTTTTCAGTAAAGGAATTTCGCTGCAAACACAGGAAGAACCTTGTCCGGTTTGCAATTTTGAATTTGTTAGTTTCCTGAATGAGCAAGAAGTAGAATTTGCCTTCAAACTTCCGTTGATTGCGGTAACCAATACTCCGGAAACAGAAATTTACCAGGTTCCCGTAAATATTTATTTTTCACTTCGCGCTCCTCCTCTGGGCTAATCATCAAAACTCAAAATACAACAAGTCGGGATTTTTCGGTTACTGAATAACTAAATAAAATGAAAATTCCGGCCTTTCGGTTTTGCCAAAATCAGTAAAAGAAATTTGGATTCGTTCCATGATTTATAGGCAATTACCAATTGTTGTATTTATTCAATTTCAAAATTCTACTTCAGTATTTTCCTGATTTTCAAAACGAAAACAGATTTCCAAGAACTGAAACAATGCATTTTAACATTAATAAAACAACATGTACAAAATAATATTTTCCAGCGTTTTCCTGCTTCTGATAATTTCAGTATTTGCGTTTGAACCAGCCAGTAATCTGACAAAATCGAGCCTAAGCGGAAAAATAACTGATCTCCATACTGGTGAAACAATACCCGGCGTTACCATTTATTTTCCTGATTTAAAAACAGGAACAATCAGCAAATCAGACGGTACTTATTCCGTTACCCGGTTACCATCCGCCAAATTGCTGGTTCAGGTTAGTTTTATTGGCTATCAAATTATTGCCGAAACAATTGATTTATCGAAAACAACCCGCATGGATTTCAACATGGAGCCTGCCGTAACAGAAATTAGCGAAGTTGTGGTAACCGGACAATCGGGCGGAGTCGGAAAAGACCGGACTCCGACGCCAATTGCAACAATTGCTCCTGACTACCTCAGGCAAAACTCCGCTACGAATATTATCGACGCGCTGGCTTCGAAAGCGGGTATTTCGCAAATCACAACCGGATCAGCTATTTCGAAACCGGTTATTCGCGGACTTGGGTACAACAGGGTTGTTGTTGTAGACGACGGCATTCGCCAGGAAGGGCAACAATGGGGCGACGAGCATGGCATTGAAATCGATGAATTTTCGATTAATCGTGCCGAAATTCTAAAAGGGCCGGCCAGTCTGGCTTATGGCTCCGACGCAATGGCTGGCGTTATCAACCTGATGTCGGCCCCAACGCTTCCGGAAGGTGCCATCCGGGGTGAAATCCAGAGCAATTTCCAAACAAACAATGGACTGTTTGGCAATTCTGTCGATTTTTCAGGAAATAAAAAAGGACTAATCTGGGATTTGCGTGCAAGCGATAAAAGAGCTCATGCCTATCAAAACAAATACGATGGCCCGGTTTACAATTCAGGATTTACAGAAAATGCGCTGAGCGGAATTATTGGCGTCAATAAAGAATGGGGGTATTCGCATTTGCACCTCAGCATGTACCAACTTAAACCCGGTATTGTGGAAGGTGAGCGCGACAGCATTTCCGGACAGTTTGTGAAACCTGCGCCAGATGGGGAATCGATGATAGCGGTAGCCCAAAGCGATTACAAAAAATATGTACCATCGGTGCCTTATCAGCTTGTAAGTCATTACAAGGCGGTATTCGACAACAGTCTTTTTCTAAAAGGTGGAAATCTGAAATCGACCATCGGATTTCAGCAAAACCAGCGTAAGGAATTTGCCGATGTCACTGTTCCTAATGTATATCAATTGTATTTTTTGCTGAATACACTGAACTACAATTTTCAGTTTTCGTTTGCTGAAAAGAACAATTTCAATGCATCGCTCGGACTTAGCGGAATGTGGCAGGATTCGAAAAACAAAGGCTCAGAATTTCTTGTTCCGGCGTATTCGCTTTTTGATGCAGGTGTCTTTGGTATCCTGAAAAAGACAATCGGGAAATTTGATTTGATGGGTGGAATTCGTGTTGACCGGCGCTGGCAAAAAGGGCAGGCATTGTACCTGAACGATGAAGAGCAGCCAGTTGATCAGGGAACGGTTGGTGCAACTGAGCGATTTGCGGCCTTCGATAAAAATTTATACGGACTTTCAGGGAGTTTGGGAAGCAGTTGGCAAATAAGCAAAACTGTGTATACCAAGCTGAATGTCGCCCGTGGATTCCGGGCTCCAAACATCGGTGAACTTGGATCGAATGGCATTCACGAAGGCACGTTGAGATACGAAAAGGGAAATACCGGTTTGAAACCTGAGTCAAGTTTCCAGGTCGATTACACCATTGGAATGCACTTTAAACATCTGGCCTCTGAACTAAATCTGTTCACCAATTCTGTCGATAATTTCATCTATAGCCACAAACAAACTGATGCAAACGGCAATCCGGTCTTCATCGAAAATCTGCCGGTTTTCATGTTTACCTCCGGAAAAGCGCTGTTGAGAGGCGGCGAGTTTACACTCGATTTACACCCGCATCCGTTCGACTGGCTTCATTTCGAAAATTCGTTTTCGTATGTAAAAGCCACGTTGCAGAATCAACCCGACTCAATGCGGAATTTGCCTCTGACACCACCGTTTCACTGGACTTCGGATATTAAAACAGAATTTGGTAAGCTGTTCGGACATTTGGATAACACGTACCTGAAATTCGGGATTGATCTTTACGGCAGACAAAATCAGATTTTTTCGGCATACGATACCGAAACAGCAACTCCGGGATATTTTCTCCTGAATTTTGGCGCCGGAACTGATTTTGTTTCAGGAAAGAAGACATTATTTTCAGTATACCTGACAGCAAATAACCTGGCTGATGTTGCTTACCAGAGCCATCTCAGCCGATTAAAATATGCTGATAAAAACAATGCAACCGGAAGAACCGGCATTTTTAACATGGGAAGGAACATCAGTATTAAATTACTGATTCCAATCGATTTTTCGGGAATCGAATGAAAACAGAAAGAGCTGCCCGGAAAACAGGCAGCTCTTTCGCTGTAAAGATGATCGCTTAAATCAAATATTTTATCAGTACAAATCCGCCAATCAGGCAAACAGTAAATACAAGCGCAAGCAGATTAAAATATTTATCGATGAAACCTTTGATTCCCGGCCCAAATTTCCAGATTAGCCAGGCCACCAGAAAAAAACGGGCGCTGCGGCTAATAATCGACGCTACCAAAAACATAACAAAATTTACCTGAAAAACTCCGGCGGTAATCGTAAAAACTTTATATGGAATTGGTGTAAATCCGGCCGTAAAGATGACCCAGAAATTCCAATTATCGTACAAAGCCTGGATGCGATTATACAATTCGACTGTAAAACCGGGAATGTTGTGAAAGAAGAAATTGGCAAATCCGGTAAAATCGCCTGAGGAAGTAATCCACGCAAAATGACCCAGACTATAGCCAACCATGGCTCCAAAGATTGAACCGAGCGAGCAATTCAGCGCAAAACGAAACGCTTTTGACGGAATCCCAAGAGCAAGTGCAATAAGCAACACATCAGGAGGAATAGGAAAAAAGACAGATTCGATAAAAGCGAGAATAAAAAGCGCCACTGGTCCGTAAGGCGATTCAGCCCATCCTAAAACCCAGTTGTACATACGTTTAGCCCAATTCATAGATCTATTTTTAAACTTGTTTCTAAAATTTGTTTTCTGGCTGCGAAAGATAGAAAGAAACCCATAATCAACAATAAACGATGCGTTATTTGACCAATAATTTATTGTAAATATTTTACAGATTGCCAATGAATAACCAACGGAAGGAGTAGAAGTTCAATCGCACAAATTCAAAAAGAGATAAAGCAATCGTGAGGTTAAAACGGTCTGACTTTCAAAACCTGTATAAAAGTAAATTGTTAATTCAGGTTAACGACAAGGTAATATTTTCACAAACTGCTGAAAAAACGATACTTTTGTGTCCCGAAAATGTTCATTATTTAAAACGAATCTAAATTATGACAACGTATAAAAAAGCACTTTTAATGATCCTCGATGGCTGGGGAATTGGTGATGGTACTAAGCGAGATGTAATTGCAACAGCGCCAACGCCCTTCATGGATTACCTGAATGCCAATTATCCACATTCTCAATTGCTGACTTCAGGTGAAAATGTTGGTTTGCCCGATGGACAAATGGGTAACTCGGAAGTAGGACACCTGAACATTGGCGCCGGCCGTGTTATTTACCAGGACATGGTGAAAATTACCAAAGCTATTCGGGACAAATCGTTGTGGAAGGAACCACAAATCGTAAAAGCTTTCACTTACGCCAAAGAAAACAACAAAAATGTTCACCTGATTGGGTTGATTGGCCCTGGCGGTGTTCACGCGCTTAGTTCGCACATGATTGCCCTTTGCCAGATTGGAACTGACTTCGGATTAAAAAATACGTTCATTCATGGTTTGACCGACGGCCGCGACACCGATCCACGTTCAGGACTGGGATTTTTGGAAGACGACCTAAAAAATCTGGAAGGAACAAACGGCAAATTTGCTTCGCTGATTGGTCGCTATTTCGGAATGGACCGTGATAAAAACTACGATCGTTTGAAACTGGCTTACGATTTATATACTGAAGGAAAAGGAACTCCTTCGACCGATTTACTCAAAACGGTTAAAGAATCGTACGAGGCTGGTGTAACCGACGAATTCCTGAAACCAATTGTTATGGTTGATGAAGCCGGCAAACCAGTGGCAACCATTCAGAACGACGATGTGGTTATCTGCTTCAACTTCCGTACCGACCGTTTGCGCCAGACAACCATTGCCTTTACACAGCAGGATTTGCCGGATTTTGGAATGAAAACAATGCCACTGCAGTGGTACACCATGACCAATTACAAGGCTGATTTCAAAAATGTAAACGTAATTTTCGACAAACCAAACCTGAATAACACCATGGGTGAAATCGTTTCGAAAGCCGGGTTGAAACAAATCCGTATTGCCGAAACCGAAAAATATGCCCACGTAACTTTCTTTTTCAGCGGTGGCCGCGAAGAAGAATTTCCGGGTGAAAAAAGATTGATGGCTCCGTCGCCCAAGGTTCCGACTTACGATTTCCAGCCAGAAATGTCGGCTCCGCTTGTTCGCGACCTTATTGTTCCTGAATTGCTTAACGGAACTGCCGATTTTGTTTGCCTGAATTTTGCAAATGGCGACATGGTTGGACACACCGGCGTTTACGAAGCCATTTCGAAAGCTGTAACCGCTGTTGACGGTTGTGCTAAAGCTGTAGTTGAAGCAGCGCAAAAAGGTGGCTACGAAGTAATTATTATTGCTGACCACGGAAATGCTGACAATGCTGTAAATGAAGATGGATCGGCAAATACGGCGCATTCACTCAATCCGGTGCCATGTATTTATGTTTCTGAAAATAAAAATGTTAAGATCAACAATGGTATTTTGGCCGATATCGCCCCTACCCTGTTGTCAATTATGGGTCTGGAAATTCCGGAAGAAATGACCGGCCATGTTTTGATCGAAAAATAACATAAAAATATTCCAGGTTTCAAGCTCCAAATTCCAAGTTAAGTTTTCACTTGGAATTTGGAACTTGATATTTGAAACCTTTTGTCTATGCTTGAAATCGGCCGTACAATAGTCAGTCTGGATGTTTTGGAAAAGAAATTCCTTTGCGATTTGCTGAAATGCAAAGGAGCCTGTTGCGTCGAAGGTGATTCGGGCGCTCCGGTAACTCCCGAGGAAGCGAAAGCAATTCAGGAAGCTTATCCGGAAATTGCTCCATACATTTCGGAATCCCATCAGGATGAAATCAGGAAACAGGGATTTGCTGTAATCGATCTCGACGGCGATCTGGTAACACCTCTCGTGAATAACAGGCAATGTGCGTACACTTACGAGGAAAAGGGAATTCTGAAATGTGGCATTGAAAAAGCTTTTCTTGACGGGAAAATAAGTTTCAGAAAGCCGGTTTCCTGCCATCTTTTTCCGATTCGCATCACCGAATACAAACGCTTCGACGCGGTTAATTATCAGAAAATTGACATTTGCAAACCAGGCCGCGAATGTGGAAAAAGCGAAAAACTTCCGTTGTATAAATTCCTGAAAGAACCCTTAATCAGGAAATATGGCAGGGAATGGTACGAGCAACTTGAATATGCAGCCGAAAACTTTCCGGAAAGAAAATAATTTCTGCATTTAAACGTATTTCCTGTTCTCCAATCCCTTTGTTTCTTGCTTTAGGCCATTATTTCAATCCTGTTTTTTTCGGGATCAAAAACAGAGCTTTCGTAATAACCATCGCCAGTCATTCTTCCGGGGCTAATAATCTCGAACCCGTCAGTACGAAGCGTTTCAGTTAAATGGTCAACTTGCTCGCGCGACCCAACCTTAAAAGCCATGTGGGTAATCCCGGTATACTGTTTATGAAAGTCGTTCCGATTGTTGGTCACAATAGGCATTTCCATAAGTTCGAGTCTGCATTCACCTTCGAATGAAAGAAAATAGGATCTGAACTCTTTGGAATGATTGAAATAACATGATCCTGACGCAGCATTGAAATAGTGCGTATAAAAATTACGCATGCCCTCCAAATCACGGGTCCAAATGGCTAAATGGTCAATTTTCATAATCGAAGTATTTGATTTTTCTTTGATATTCATCGTATTGTCTCCCACTCTTCATAAAACCGGGCCAGATATTCTTCCATAAACTGATGCCTTTGTCTGGCAAGAATCCGTGCACTTTCGGTATTCATCCGGTCCTTTAACAACAACAATTTTTCGTAAAAATGGTTAATTGTCGGCGCCTGACTTTTTTTGTATTCCTGAAAATCGGGATGCAAAACCGGCGAAACTGACGGGTCATAAATTAGCCTGTTCTTGTTTCCTCCGTAAGCAAAAGTCCGGGCAATTCCGATAGCTCCAATGGCATCGAGCCGGTCAGCGTCCTGAACAATGGCCGCTTCGATTGAGCTAACCGGAGTTTCAGTGCCTGCTCCTTTGTACGATACTTCTTCGGTAACCTTCAGGATATGTTCAGATACTTCGGCACCTAAATTCAGCGAGTCTAACCACAAACTAACTTTTGATTGCCCCGCAGAATCTGATCCGTTCAGTTTCCAATCGTCGAGATCATGAAGCAAAGCGGCCATTTCAGTAACAAACAGATCGCAATTTCCTTCAGCGCCTGCAAGCCCGATGGCCATTTTCCGAACCCGGTCGATGTGAAACCAATCGTGACCGCTGCCTTCCAAACCAAATTCGGAACGAATAAAATGCTCCGTTTTCTGTATGATTTCCAGTTTATTCATTTCCTCCCAAATTTATACTATTTACAGGCTTTTTGTGAACATCTGCACCTATTTATTTTACTTTTCCCAGCCAGGTCAACCAAACATATTCAAGCTGAGCCAGTTCAAATTTAAGGACACGCTTCAAATTGCAAAAGGCCTTCGGAGTAATTGAAAAACTCTGACGAAATAATTCCAGAATTCGAATAATTACGCATTTCAAACACATTTTGTGACAAAAATTCCATTTCACGACTCAAATTTTACAACCTGAAAAAACATTTATCTATTTTTGAGCGATTAAAGAATACGCTGCCAGCGATTTAATATTGAAATATGGGTAAACTGGAAGTACTGACAATTCCTGCCATGCTGCAGGCAAGTTTTAAAGAATATTCGGAAAATCAGTCGCTGATATTTGCCGGTGAAGAAAACCTCACTTATCATCAACTTGAAATTCAGGTAAAAAAGGCGGCATTGCAACTTCAGGCCATTGGTGTAAAAAAAGGTGATAAAGTTGCAGTGTTCAGTCTAAATATGCCGCAGTGGGGAATTGCCTTTTTTGCAACCTGCGTTATAGGTGCTGTTGTGGTGCCTATCCTGCCCGATTTTCATGCCAATGAAATCAAGAATATCATCGGGCATGCTGAAGTCTCCGTGGTTTACATTTCAGAATCTTTACGTCAAAAACTCGATCCGGCCCAAAATCTAACGCTTATCCAAATCGAAGACTTTAAACTTATTTCGCAGACTGAACAGCCTGGGTTTGAAGAAATGAATGAAAATCAGTTCAGTTACCCGAAAGTGGAAGAGCAGGATTTGTGTTCAATCATCTATACTTCAGGCACAACCGGAAAATCGAAAGGTGTAATGTTATCGCATAAAAACATTGTTTGGACCGCACAACAAAGTTGGCACATTCAGAATATTGTTCCGGGCGACCGGTTTCTCTCCGTTTTGCCGCTTTCGCATACATTCGAAAATACACTGGGTTTAATTTTGCCCGTAAAATATGGGGCAACCGTAAATTACCTGAAAAAGCCACCGGTAGCTTCAGTCTTGCTGGCTGCCCTGAATCAGGTTCGGCCAACTATTATGCTTGTTGTTCCGTTGATTGTTGAGAAGATTTACAAATCGAAAATACTTCCTGAAATTAACGGCAGGTTTATTACGCGGGTTTTATATAAAATTCCGGTTACGCGGAAGCTTTTGAATAAGATTGCGGCCAAAAAGCTCCTCGAAACTTTTGGCGGTGAACTCAAATTTTTTGGAATTGGCGGAGCCAAGCTTGACGATAATGTTGAACGTTTCCTGATGGAAGGAGGCTTTCCGCTGGCCATTGGCTACGGAATGACCGAATCCTCGCCATTGCTGGCTGGCGCCGGAGTGGGTAAAACGCGCTATTTATCGACAGGAACACCAATGCGTGGCGTACAATTGCGAATTGCAGATGCCGATCCCCAAACCGGTCAGGGCGAAATTCAGGCAAAAGGCGAAAATGTAATGATGGGTTATTTCAAGGAACCTGAAATTACAAAAGCAACGTTTACCTCCGACGGATGGCTAAAAACCGGTGACCTCGGATACTTTGACAGGGATGGAAATCTTTTTATTCGTGGCCGCATGAAAAATATGATCGTTGGCTCGAGTGGCGAAAATATTTATCCGGAAGAAATTGAATCGGTAATTAACCGTATGGAATATGTTATGGAGTCGCTTGTTGTGCAGCAAAAAGGACGCCTGGTGGCTCTTGTACATTTAAACATGGAAGAACTGGAAAAAAAATACATCGACCTTAAGACCGAAACAGTCATATACCTGAACGATAAAGCTGAAGAAATACTGAAAGAAATACACAATAAAGTCAATGAAGAATTAAACAAATTCTCTCAGATTCAACGAATTGTATGGCAAACGGTTCCGTTCGAAAAAACACCTACACAGAAAATTAAACGGTTTCTCTATTATGCCTGATTAAAAATTTAAAACCTTGACAATACTTCTCTTAATCAATTACATAACAAAAGATTAAACATCACAATTCTATCCATTTTTCAGCAATTTTAAAAAAATCCATAAGGTCTTATGTTTGTAAAACTTTATTCAGTAAATTTAAAGTATATAAACACAATAGGCAATTATGTTTCAAATTGATGATAAAACTGAAAATCTTTCAGGCTACTTAAAATTAAATGAAAACCTTCACATAGAGGAATTTTCGGGACAAATAAACCAAATACTCAGGAATGAGCAACTGGAATTAAAGGGCAGTTTTATAGAACTGACTGAAACCATGAAGAAAAATATCCGGAACTTTTTCGAGAATGAATTGATTCCGGCCATTCAAAACAGAACAATCAGTCACTTGTTTTTCGACCGTAAAAGCAGCATTCTTTCCATCGCAGTCACACCCTTGAGTAATGAGATTACGCTGCTAAGTTTTGCAGAAACCACTCAACCCGACAAACAAAATACTCAGACCTTAACCGATAAGCTTAAGGAAGTGCTGATACGGGTGAATCCGGATATGAGAGTCATTTATGTTTCGAAAAATTTTACGACGAAATTCAGGAAGAAAGACTCGGAAGTTCAGGGAAAAACAGTTGAAGAATGCCAGCTTTTTCAAACAAACACTTCTGTCGTTACAGGCATGATAGCAACAGTTTTCCGTCGGCAAAAACAAAAGGAAGAGGATATTTTGCTCCAAAAAGGACAAAAAAAAGTTTGGTGGAACCTGACATTGGTTCCTGAAACCGACCCGGTGAGCCAGGAACAATCGGTTTTACTTATTCTGAAAAACATTAACCGCTTTAAAACGATTGAGGCCAAACTTATTGATAGTGAACAACGCTACGAAATGGCCATTGAAGCTGCCGACCTTGGTTTTTGGGATTATATGGTTGGCACCGGAAAAACCTTTTATTCAAAACGATGGAAATCGATGCTTGGTTTTTATCCCGACGAAATTCCTGATGATTATTCGATTTGGGAAGATCTGCTTCATCCGGAAGATAAGGATCGAATGATTCGTTTTATTGATAATTTTTTGAAAAGCGATCTGCGTGTTTACGAAGCTGAATTCAGGCTAAAACATAAAAATGGCCATTACGTCTGGATTAGAAGCCGCGCCACCGTTTTGCGCGACGAAAACGGGAAAGCATACCGGATGTTGGGCACGCATTTCGACATTTCGAAGGAAAAAAAATCGGAAAGCGAATTAATTAAGCTTCACCAGGCCATTTTGCAAAGCCCAATCTCGGTGGTTATTACCGACAAAGATGGTTTCATCGAATTCTTCAATCCTGCATTCTGTAAAATTACAGGATGGAACGACAACGAAATAATCGGCAAAAAACCCAGCATTCTGAAATCCGGCTTCCACCCGAATAGTTATTACGATAAACTTTGGAAAACAATCAACTCGGGTAACGAATGGCAGGGCGAATTTAAAAACAGGAAGAAAAACGGCGAGTACTACTGGGAGCTTGCAAGCATCTCGCCAATCCGGAATAATTTCGGAAGCATTACACATTTTGTGAAAATTGCCGAGAACATTTCGTACATGAAAAAAGTTGAAAAAGACCTTAAAAAAGCCAAACAGGATGCTGAATCGGCCAACAGTTACAAGAATCATTTTCTGGCCAATATGAGCCATGAAATCCGAACGCCCATCAATACAATTATAGGGTTCAGCGAACTGATAAAAAACGAAAACCTTCCGGCACAAAAACGAAACAAATATTCAGGAATTATTGAAGAAAACAGCCAGGCGCTGCTTCGTTTGATTGATGATATTATCGACGTTGCCAAGATTGAAGCCAATGAATTAAAAATAAGGAAAGAAGCCTGTTCGCTTGGCGATTTGTTTTCTGAACTCGAAATGACTTATAATAATTTTCTGAAACGCAGACAAAAACAAAATCTCCAGGTCGTTTTTCAAATTCCGGAAGAAGCACATCACGATGTAATTTTCACCGACCCTTACCGGTTAAAACAAATCTTCAACAACCTATATCTGAATGCATTAAAGCATACCGAATCAGGAACAATAGAAATTGGATACACCATTGTAAACGACACTAAATTGCGATTTTTTGTTTCGGATACCGGTGCCGGAATACCGGCCGGACGAATTCGGAATATCTTCAAACGCTTCACCAATAGCAATGAACCACCCGGAAGCGAAACACCTGGTTCCGGATTGGGTTTGTCCATTTGTAAAGACCTCGCGTTATTGTTGGGCGGCGATGTTAATGTAAAATCGGTTGAAGGAGAAGGTAGTATTTTCTATTTGACATTACCTTACGATAAAATAAAGATACCCATGGTTAGAACTGCGGTAAAAGCGCCAACACAGGCACGCTACAATTTTTCGAATTATACCATCATGATTGCCGAAGATACGCCTTACAATTATGAGTATCTGTACAGTATACTTCAAAAAACCGGCGCCAACCTGATTTGGGCCAAAGATGGAATCGACGTTTTGAAACTTTTCACGAGTTCAAAAGTCGACCTGATCCTCATGGACATTCAACTACCTGAAATAAATGGGTACGAAGCTACATCTCAAATCAGGCTAACAAACCAGAAACTTCCTATCATTGCCCAAACTGCCTATGCAATGGCCGAAGACAGGCAGAAATGTCTGGACTCGGGTTGCAATGAAGTTTTGGTAAAACCAATAAGGATGGACGATGTTTTGAGCACTGTTGCAAAATATCTGTTGAAATAACAACCTAAAATCTACTGCTTTTCCATTTATTCGAATTCGCTTATTAAATTTGAAGCTAATTAAAGAAATGGAATATGCATATTGATCGGTTTCCCTCTAGATTACTTGAAAATGCAGTCGGCGAATTTGCCAAACTTCCGGGTATTGGCCGAAAGTCTGCTTTAAGACTTGTTTTGCATTTGCTGAAACAAGATCTTCAGGATGTTGAAATTTTTGGTAATAGCCTGATACAGTTACGTTCGGAAATAAAACATTGCAAAACCTGTCACAATATTTCGGATACCGATGTCTGTAGCATCTGCTCGAATCCTTCGCGAAATCCTTCGATAATTTGCGTGGTTGAAAACATAAAGGATGTAATGACCATCGAAAACACGCACCAGTTCAACGGATTGTACCATGTTCTGGGAGGAATAATTTCGCCAATGGACGGCGTCGGTCCTTCAGATCTTGAAATTGAATCGCTCGTGAGTCGCGTTACTGAAGGAAATACCGAAGAAATAATTCTGGCTCTGAGCACAACGATGGAAGGCGACACGACCAATTTTTTCATTTACAAAAAACTAAAACATACAACTGTAAAAATCTCAACATTGGCGCGTGGCGTGTCAATTGGCGACGAACTTGAATATACCGACGAAGTTACACTTGGCCGCTCAATTGTTAACCGGATGAATTTTGAGGAATCGATTATCCGCTAAATAAAAGCATAAGCAAAATGAAAAAACCACATAGACACATAGTTCACATGGAAAAATCTAAATTATGTGTTCTCTGTGCCTATGTGGTTCAAAATGTAAGCAGATGAAACTATCTATCGTAATTGTAAATTATAACGTCAAATATTTTCTGGAACAATGCCTTCATGCAGCAAAAAAAGCTGCGTCAAAGCTTCGTTGCGAAATTATTGTGGTCGACAACGATTCGGTTGATGGTTCGTGCCAAATGGTTGCTGAAAAATTTCCGGACATTCAATTGATCAGTAACCAGAAAAATGTAGGTTTTTCGAAAGCCAACAACCAGGCCATTCGGATTTCGAAAGGCGAATACGTTTTATTACTGAATCCGGATACGGTTGTCGACGAAGACTGTTTCCTGAAGATTATTGATTTCATGGATCAAACACCCGATGCCGGTGGACTCGGAGTAAAAATGATTGATGGAAAAGGACGTTATCTTCCGGAGTCGAAACGCGGATTACCAACTCCTGAAGTGGCATTCTGGAAAATGTTTGGTTTTTCAAAATTATTTCCACATTCCAAACGCTTCAGCAGGTATCATTTGGGGTATCTCAATCCCGATCAGATTCACGAAGTTGAAGTGTTGGCCGGAGCTTTTATGCTTTTGCGCCGGGAAACTCTCGAAAAAGTCGGTCTGCTCGACGAAGATTATTTTATGTACGGCGAAGACATCGATCTGTCGTTCCGGATTACACAAGGCGGTTATAAAAACTATTATTTTCCTGAAACCACCATTATCCATTACAAAGGCGAGAGTACCAAAAAAGGCAGTATCAATTATGTGAAAGTGTTTTACAATGCCATGATCATCTTTGCGAAAAAACATTTTTCGAAAGGGAATGCCCGCCAATACGCCATTCTGATCAATCTGGCCATTTATTTTCATGCCTTCCTGACCTTGTGTGTGCAACTTTTCAAAACGACCATTTTGCCCGCACTCGATGCACTGATAATTTACGTCGGATTTGCTGTTTTGCTGCCAAACTGGGAAGCCTACAAATTCGAACGCGGCTATTATCCTCCTGAATATTTGCACATCGCCGTACCAATTTATACTCTAATCTGGTTGATTTGTATCTGGCTAAATGGCGGATACCGGAAAAACATCGAATTTATCAGAATATTTAGAGGCTTGGCCTGGGGAACACTTTCAATTCTTGTATTTTATTCGCTGATCGACGAAACCATGCGCTATTCAAGGGCTTTGCTTTTACTGGGTTCGGCCTGGGCATTTGTTGCGCTGCCGGCCTACCGGTTTTTGCTTTCAAAATTGCCCGTTTCACCAATCGACCTTGAATTTAGGAAACAAAAGCGTGTTGCAATTGTAGCCGCAGAAAGTGAATCGAAACGGATTTCAGACCTGATTATAAGTTCAGGATTAAAAATTGAAACAGTTGGCTCAGTCGCTCCGAACAACTCCAGTCACGAGCAATTCTTTCTGGGCAACATCAGTCAGCTTCCTGATATTGTTCGGATAAACAAAATTGACGAATTGATATTTTCATCCAAAGACATTCCATCGCAACAAATTATCCGCATTATGCTCGATTTGTATGACCTGAATATCGACTACAAAATTGCGCCCCCTGAAAGCCTTTCTATCATTGGTAGCAATTCCATTTCGACTTCAGGAGATTTGTATGTGGTACAAATTAATTCAATCGCCCGCGAAAATAACAGGCACAACAAACGTGCTTTTGATTTAGCAACAGCAATAACATTGCTGGTTTTATCGCCATTTATCATTTGGCTTGTTCAGAATAAATCCGGTTTTTTCAGGAGTATTTTTGAAGTTTTGTCGGGCAAAAAAAGCTGGGTGGGCTATTGCTCCGAAAGCCAAAACCATTTACCAGTCCTTAAAAAAGGGATTCTTTCTACTGCATCAATTTTTTCTGAAACCCTTCCGGAGAAAAAGAAAGATGAGTTAAACATGGTTTATGCAAAAAATTACAAGCTTGTCAGCGACCTTGAAATTGTTGTCAAGAGCTGGAAAAAAATTGGAAAATTATGACCGGTAAAAAACTTGAATTTGGCAAAGTTCGTTTCAGGGCGCTGGAACCAGACGATCTCGACCTGTTGTTTGAATGGGAAAACGATGTGGAAATCTGGGAAGTGAGCAATACGCTTGAGCCATTTTCGAAATATGTTCTGGCCAAATACATTAAAGAATCGCATCGCGATATATACGAAAGCCGGCAAATACGCCTGATTATTGAAACATTGGAAGGAAAGGCTGTTGGCGCCATCGACTTGTTCGATTTCGATCCTTTTCACTTTCGCGCCGGAGTTGGAATTATGCTTCACAATAGAAATGACAGGCAACAGGGCTATGCCAGCGATGCTCTTGAACTGTTGTGCCGGTACGCCTCTGATTACCTCAGACTGCACCAGTTGTATGCCAACATTGGCGAGGACAATGCCGACAGCATCAGACTTTTTACGAAAAACGGATTCGAATTGTGCGGTACAAAAAAAGACTGGCGAAACACTCCGGATGGTTGGAAAGCCGAGCTGACGTTTCAGAAAATATTGTAGCAAAATTTCATACTGATATTCAGAATCGAACGGCTCTTGGTCCATTGGACATAATTGTAATTTTCAGGACATTTTCAACATACTGAAAATAATAAAACAGTTTGTGATTCAACTCAAACCCGTAATCAACATTAGGTTCGTAGCCAACAATTGTTTCAAAAAAGGAGCTTTTTCGTGCATTCATGGCATTGAAATTCCAAGCCGAAACATACTGCCTGTTCCATCCTTCGTAATAAGATTGCGAGTGATATAGCGCCGGGCTATCGTGCAACATATACCATGTTTCGAACTTCGCATCGAAAGTTTCCAGTTCGTATTCGAGACTGTCATCCGCAGCAACTTCAACCGGGTTATTTTTAATTTCAACTGCCCTTTTTGGAGTCGAACATGCAATGACAATCCCTAAAATTCCTATCCAAAATACTGTTTTCTTCATTGCTGTTATTCTACAATTACAAATTTTCATACGGATATTGCCTTACAATTGTTTATAATCAAAGAATTAAGGAATCTTAAGAATCTTTAAAATCTGCTGGTTGGTACTACTCACGGGGTGACTTTGAAATCACCCCGTGAGTAGTTGGTACGAATCTGATAGGTCAGACAATGATTTTTAGATTTTCTGCTTCCGCGTCAAATCCAGTAGTCCATTAATAATCGTCAGCGGATGAGCCGGATTGCCCGGTATATAAAGATCAATGGGATATTTATCCAGAAAACTGCGATCAAGGGCAGCGCTGCCTGCATGGATTCCGCCACTAATGGCATCGGTGCCAACAAGTACAATGATTTTGGGTTCGGGAACCGCATCGTAACAAATCTGCAAAGGTTCGGCCATGTTTTCGGTAATTGGGCCGGTAATCACAATTCCATCGGCATGACGGGGCGAGGCCACAAACTCGATTCCATAACGGCTCATGTCGAACTGGACATTATTGGCAGCACCAAGTTCCCACTCGCAACTGTTGTCGCCTCCGGCGCTCACTTGCCTGAGTTTTAGCGATTGTCCAAATACCCGATGAATTTCCTTTCTGACAGTTTCCGGATTTACCTCAATCAGATTTTCATCACCTTCTTTCACAATCAGCCTTTCGCGTTCGTTGGTCGAGATCTTATAATCGGTGGTGAATTTTACTTTCTCCGGAAACCGTTTGGCACATTCGCCGCAAAAGGTACATTTCCCCAGATCGATGCTCACCGGATGGGCCGAAATGGCATCAACCGGACACAGACCAACTAATTCCTGCTCATCAACTTTTACAGCGCTGATAACCGGCCTCCCCCTGAAAATACCGGGAACCTTAGCATTGGCCGTATCCGGAATAAATTGTTTCCCTTGATGATAGACTATTTTTACATTATCGAACATGATCTTCTCAGTATTAATTACAAATGCGAATTAAGGTTATTCCAAAATCAAACAACTTATTGAACCCACTTCGGGGTTCCAGAGACACTTCATTCGATTTCCCCGCACTTCGTACGGGGTTATTAAAATTAAACCACTTCGTGGTTAAAATTACAAATCATGGCCCGAATATGACAGGTTAAAACTCTTATTGCAAATCGGGAAATCAGATATTTCATTATTCCTGACCGACAGCGCCAGAGCCAGCCAGTTGTGGAACGATGGATCTTTCACTTTGTAAAGAATCAGTTCACCCTTTTCATCGGTAATGGCGCAATGGCAGATTTCGCCGCGCCAGCCTTCAACCAGCGAAAGCGTAAATGAATTGGATTTCGGGTTCTTGAATACAATTTCATTTTCAGAAATTTCCGGAACATTCTGAATCAGTTCACGGACATATTGCATCGACTGTTTTACTTCTGCTTTGCGGATTTGCACACGTGAATACACATCGCCGTGGTGTTTAATGATCGGCTCGTGGTTTAACTCCGGATAAAGACCAAATGGATGCGATAAACGTATATCGCGATTGAGTCCACTCATGCGGGCAGCCATTCCAACCGTGCCAATCGACAAAACATCATCATACGAAACAACTCCTGTCCGTTCGAACCGCGAAAGGGCACTGGGCAGATGAAACAACTGCTCGTTCATTTCCAGAAAGTCGGGTTCATAAGCGGTCAATACTTCTGAAAGCCTGCTTCCAAGTTCAGGGGTAAACGGGAACTGATTCCGTCCCGGTCTGATCAGCCCCTTCGACAAACGGTTGCCGCCCCACTCCTGCATAAAATTGACGATAGGCGTGCGTAGCCGGCCAAATACCGCGCTACCCAACTGATAGGCAATGTCGGTACAAACTGCGCTTAAATCGCCGGTATGGATGGCCATCCGCTCCAATTCGAGCGCGAGGGTGCGCGAAAATTCAATATCGCGCGAAACCTGAACGCCGCACAAACTTTCCCACACCTGCGCAAAAGCAGTGGTGTGCCCCACAACTGTATCACCGGCAATTGATTCGGCAATGGTAGTGCGCTGAAGCAGTCTTTTCTTTTCGAGGAATTGCTGTTCAATGCCACGGTGCTGGTAGCCCAACTGAATTTCGAGATGGAGAATTTGTTCGCCGTTGCAGATAAACCTGAAATGCCCCGGCTCGATCACCCCGGCATGGATCGGGCCAACGCCAACTTCGTGCAGTTCGTCACTTTCGATGGCAAAAAACGGATAATTGGCAATGGTTTTCGATTGATCAGCACGATTTTTTGCATAACGCACCGGCTTTAACCACGGATGATCTTTGTAACCAACCCCAAAGTTCTCGTGAATTTCGCGTTCAAATTTTTCGAAATTGAAATTCAGCGCGGAAAACGAATCCAACGTGTCGGATGATTTGACCAAACACGATGACACGTGAATTTGGTGAGTGCTATCATCGGCTATGCAGCAAATCAGTTTGATCTGCGCGCCAACCGGATATCCGAAGTAGTTCACGCAATGCCTTTCCGGAGTGCTTTGAAGAAAACCGGTATTTAATTCCAGAAAATCGTCGTATCCGAGTTCCGGAATATCTGTTACCGGAATGGATTGATTGTTTACTATCGTTATGTAGTTGTTCATCTCTTTCAATTTGGTAACATCTGAACACTTTCCTTAATAAGCAGCACAAACTCAGCCGGAGGGTTCAAACCCAAATACACGGCAAGCGCCAGTAGAAAGAACTGGAAAGTTGATTCCCACGGACTAATAACCGGAACGTGCGAATCATCGAACCCAACTGGCGGGATGAAAAGCATTTTCAGGATGTTTTTCCCAAACGCCCAAATGATCATCGTTAGTAATATCAGAACTACCACCAGTAAAACAATCTGATTCGCCTCAAACATGGAACGGAAAATCAGGAATTCGCTTACAAACAGTCCGGAAGGCGGCATGGCAGTTACACTGATAAAACCCAGCAAAAGAACCATTGCGCCACTGGTATTGTATTTGAAATAATTGCCTACCTGATAAATACTTTTGCTCTGAAAAACCCGGTACAACTGGGTAAACTGTAAGAACATACCCGATTTCACAAAGGCATGTAAAATAATATGCAGGATAGCGGCATAATAGCCAACGCCCCCGGCAGCGAGGCCAAGCATCACCAGCCCCATGTGTTCGATACTTGAATAGGCCATCATTCGCTTGATATTCTTCACCTTGATCATATACACCGTAGCGACAAACACCGAAAGAAAAGCTGCAATCCCGATAACCAGATTGGCCCAATGATGCAGAGGAGTGTTGGCTACAACGGTGTAAAAACGAAAGACACCCACAAAACCCATGTTCATCAACACGCTCGAAAGCAATGCGCCGGCAGGAGCCGGGGCCTTGTCCTTGGCATCGACACCGGCTGTAAACATGGGAACCAGCCCAAGTTTTACGGTGAACCCTGTAAAAATAAAAAGGAAAGAGAGTCGCAACCAAAATGGATTAAGGGAAGCACTGTGTGCTAATAGGTTTTTAAACGACAAATCGTCGGAACCGGCATGTTCAAGCGAAAGGCTCAAAAACAAAATACCGATAAATACGAAAGTGACACTGATGGCGCTGATAAACACATATTTCCAGGTACCTTCCAACGCCAGTTTGTTCCGGTGGTGATAAATCAGGGCCGACGCACTCAGGGTAGTAATTTCAGTAAAAATCCAGATCACGGCAATATGGTTCGCCAGGTAAGCCGCACTTATGGCCGTCAGCAACAACACAATCGCCCCGTAATAAATTGCCCTCGATTGCGGAGGCGCAGGCTGATCTTCCAGATAAATGTGGCTGTGGAAAATAGCCGGAACAGCTATAATGCTCAGGGTAATCAGCAGCAAAACCGACAGTGAATCGTAGGTAAAATAATTCCATTCGGTGGTATGCAAATGGGTATAAGCAAAAATAGCCAATGCGGACTGTAGTACCAGAAACAAGCCCAACAAGGCAAAAGAGAATATTTTGTTCCGGTTCAGAAATAACGCCAGCGCTATTGAAAGCCCTCCTGTCAGATATAGTCCTATCATGTTTTTATTCTATTATATCGATACATCAGCCTAAAATTCAATAAATTAATCTTTTTTTCAATTCCGTCCGAAAAAAGGGAAAAGTCTTGATCTGCGTATTCTCGCGGACGGTTTTCCTAACGCTCATCTTTCCCCGGGTTAAAACCCGGGGCTATTGATATTTTACCCCTCCGGGGTATAAAGAAACACCTACTTTCAACATGTCTACAACCATTTCCATTTTCTTAAGTTTTTTAGTCTTGAGTCTTATACTCGAATGATGAAGGACTATTAACTTTTTCCTAATGACTTTTTCCCTTTTCCCTTGTCATCAGTAATCCTTCAAATTGCTTAACTGGTTCACATCAATATCTTTAAAGACATCTCCTATTTTATTCAGGAAAATGCCCAGGATGAGCACACTGGCAAAAATATCGAGCATAATCCCGAGGTTCACTAACATCGGCATTTCGTTGCCAACAGCCAGCGATAATACAAAAACGCCATTTTCAATAATCAGGTAGCCAATAACATGGGTGATAATTTTACGCCGGGTGGCTATAAAATACAGACCCGTAAAGAGTGACGACAAAGCCACCACGAAAAATATTTTATCCAGCGAAGTGTCTTTCACCCCATTCGCCAGCAAAATAGTGACGACCACAATCAAAGTGGTAATAATTAGCGAAACAAAGTTGGGAAGGAAAGGCTCCGATTCGCGGGTAATGTTGTTGCGCTTCAGCACATAAGCCATAAAAAGTGGCACAGCAACCGACTTAAAAACAATGGTTTCGAGCAAAATCAAAGCCAGGTTCACCGGGTTAATTTCGCTTAACTGCAGGAACACGACTACAAACAACAACACCCCCTGAAAAGCCAGCACTTTTAAATAAGTTAGCATCCTGTTGGCAATGGCCATATAGAATAGGGTAATTATGAAAGTGATAAGTAAAACGTCTATCATTTGTAAGAATTTAGCAGGTTAAGCAATTTGATTTCT
This sequence comes from Prolixibacteraceae bacterium, assembly GCA_041652995.1. Classification (GTDB taxonomy): domain Bacteria; phylum Bacteroidota; class Bacteroidia; order Bacteroidales; family Prolixibacteraceae; genus Aquipluma. Next base: position 45,143 of record JBAZGO010000027.1, on the reverse strand, counting down.
TGGCCGAAAACCTACTCACCCCGCCGTTCGATAAATCGAACGCCTTCCTCTCTCTTCCCGAAGAGAGGGGCCAGGGGTGAGTTCGGTGTAAAGCAATCTTCATATCATTAAATTTTATCTTGTTCTAAGCAAACTTTCCTAAAATCAGCAGTACGCCAAAGAAAATAAGCAGGGCGACTGAAGTCAGCACAAAAATAAACTGCGCGTTATGGCTCATCCGGAAACGAGCCATAAACGATTCGATCAACCCGACTCCTGAAGCAAGTACCAACTGAATGACAAAAAACATCGGGATGGAATACTGATACGGAAAAACCCCGATAAACAGGTTGACAACCAAAGCGCCGTACAAGGCAAATTTCAGGTATCCGGCAGTCAGTATCAATCCAAGATCGAACCCGCTGTTGTCCAGGATCATCACTTCGTGAACCATCGTCAGTTCCAGGTGTGTTTTCGGATCGTCGATGGGCATCCGGCTGTTTTCGATCATCGAAACCATCATCAGCACAAAAGTACCCAATATAGCCAGCGCATAGCTAATGTACGAACTGATGTGCAAAGCAGCAAACATTTCATGAAACGAAGTAAAGCCGGTCAGCAAGGCTAGCGAGCCCATCAGAATAAAGAAGGCAGGCTCGGCAAACATCGAATAAAGCGCTTCACGGCTGGCACCCATTCCCTCAAAACTGCTACCGGTGTCCATGGCCGAAATGATGTTGAAAAACTTTCCAAGCGCCAGCACATAAGCAAAAAAGATGAAATCGCCCTCGAAACTGATCACCCCTTTCGATTGCCCGAACGGAACGACCAACATGGCCATCACCACCGACGAAAAGTAAATGGTTGGCGCAATCTGAAACACAAAACTGGTGGTTTCGCTGTAAACCACGCCCTTTTTAAAGAGCCTCAATACATCTTTTACAGGCTGAAAGATTCCGGGGCCTTTGCGGCCAGAGGCAATGCTTTTCACTCGGTTGATCACCCCGGTAAAAAAGATGGCCGCTATAACGATAAGAATTAAACTCAGCATAATTAGATTTGCTTTATAAAGTCGATAAACAAAACGATCTGGTCATAGAAAAGCGGGATACAAATCACTGATGTGATGAAAATTATCCCGTACAAAATATAGAATTGCAGCTTCCCATTCTGAAGGAACAAAAACCTTCCCAACAACGATTTGTAGGCTGCGATTGGATTATCGATCAAGTATTTTTCAAGCCGGTCGTAAATGTGCGTTTTATACGCTCCTCCTGAAGGAAATATTCCCTCCACTGCTTCTTCATTTTTTGAGGACAATAAAATGGGCCTGAATAACTTGCTGTATGGCCTGACAAACGATCCGGCGGTGTATTGCTGTTTTTCGGTTGCGGCCACATAACCACATCCCCAGGTTGGCCCGACAGTCGTTTCCCTTTTGCTGACAATAAATTTCCGAAGTAGAAAAACAGCCAACGTAACACCGATAAAAATCCAGATACCCCACGAAACCGGCTGAAGTAGTTCCACAAATTTCTCCGGAAGAAGCAATCCCGATGCTACCGGAGTTGCGGCCAGCAAATGAACCGGCTGCGAAAGTGCATTCAGGAAAAATTGGGGGAAAATACCGATCGCAACGATGAAAAAAGCGATCAAATAAAGCGGCAGCAATTGCAGGAAGGGAACTTCCTTTATTTCGTGATGAAAATGATGTCGGGGCTGACCCAGAAAAACGATTCCGAATGCTTTGGTAAAACACAACAGGGCCAAACCTCCAATCAAAACCAAAGCCAATACCGAGAATATAATCGCCATCAACTGACTGAGCAGGGCATCCTTCATCCACTGATAGAATCCGCTGTAAATGATAAGTTCTGAAATAAACCCGTTAAATGGTGGGATTCCTGAAATGGCAATGGCAGCAAGCAGAAAAAGCAGCGCCGTCTGCGGCATTTTTTTAATTAGTCCGCCCAAATGTTCAATATGCAAGGTGTGGGTTGCCTGGTAAACATTTCCGGCGGTAAAAAACAGCAGCGATTTGAACAACGCATGATTTAAAGTATGCAATAAAGCTCCGGCAAAACCAAGCGTGGCAAGCACATTGTTTCCGAGACCCAGGCCGATGCAGCCAAGCCCGATCCCCATTCCGATAATGCCAATGTTTTCGATGCTGTGGTAGGCCAGCAATTTTTTCAGGTTGTGCTGCATAATGGCCAGCATCACGCCATACAAACCAGAAACCGCTGAAAAGGCCAGGATAATCAGGCCGATGGAATAATAATCGGCATGAATTAAAGTGATCATCCGGAGGATGCCAAAAATTCCGATTTTAATCATGACTCCCGACATTATTCCTGAAATGTGGGCAGGTGCGGCAGGATGCGCATAAGGCAGCCAGGTGTGGAACGGGACAAATCCGGCTTTGATGCCAAACCCGACGAAGAAAATCAGGAAAAGGAAAATTCCGGTGGCGCCCGGGTGTTCGGTGGTGTAAGTTGTTATGGCATTGAAATCGTAGCTGCCGGTTTTAAATGCTACCCAGATAAAACCAAACATCAGAAACAGAATAGACACATGCGACTGAATCAGGTAGTTCAGGCCCGCCTTGATCGTTTCCATTTTTTCATGCTCAAAAATGACCGAGAGAAACGCCGAAAGCGCCATAATTTCCCAGACAATCAAAAAAGCCATGCTATTCTGCACCACACTCAGCCCGATCAGCGAAGTATGCAGCAGGAAGAAAGCAATGCTGTGTAACGAAAGGTTATTTTTCTGATGCTGATAGGCTTTCATGTAAAAAAAACCGTAGAAACTTCCGGTAATAAAAATGAAGTTGATGATCAGAATAAACCATCCGGAAAGAGCGTCAATGCGAAGGTTAACCAGCCCGGTTATCAGGCTTCCGGGAAATGAAAATTCAAAAGACTGCCCGAGTAAAGTTTGAAGGGCAAAAGATCCGGAAATCAAAGCATTTATGAAAACAGCGGCGAGGATGAGCACACCTTTTCCTTTTGCCTTCAGAAAAGGTATCAGGAGGATGACCAAAACCGCTACTGCCAAAAATGTTAAGATCAGGTTCATTTCAAAACATTAAAAACCGTCAGCATGAAAATAGCCAGCATAAATACAATGCCATACCAAACGTACGATTGTATCCGGCCATTTTGAATAAATTTAAAATAATTTGCCCCATAAACTAAATGGTGCGTAACAAAATCAATTAGCCGGTATTCGAAAAAGTCGAGGTAATGCGATACATATTTCCTTTTCCTTGGAAATATCTCACCGGGCTTCAATTCTTTGTATTTCTTATCTTCAATCAGAATAAAATTAAAAATTTTACCCAACGATTTGGAGTACGATTTGCCGGTGTACTGCATACTGCTTTTGGGTGCAACATAACCGCAACCCCAGGTAGGCTGTATTTCCACGCGTTTTCCCTTCACTGCTATTGAACGAACCGTCCAGCTAACGAGGATGACACCTAAAAACAGGGCAGAATAAAGGTTGATGTTGGTTATACTTTCAGAATAAACCGTTAATCCGGCGGGCATTACCTGACCGTGAATATTCCCCGTTCCGGCCAGTATACCACCGATAATATTCAGGTAAAACTGAGGTACAAATGCGACGCTTAACATTACCGCAACAATTAAAAACTGAGGAGCCAGCATGATTAGTGACACTTCTTTTGGCTTGTGATGCAACGGTTCCCTTGCTGAACCCAGAAAAATTGTACCGAATGTTTTTGAAAAGGTTAATATGGAAATACCGCCAACAATACTCAAACCGGCCAGTGAAAGCACCAGCAAACTGATCTGACTTAGACCGGAAGTTTTCAGACCTTCCAACAGCCCGTTATACAACATGAATTCGGAAACAAACCCGTTGAATGGAGGCAATCCGCCAATGGCAATAGCACCAATCAGAAATAAGACGGCCGTTTTAGGCATTTGTTTGATTAAACCGCCCAGTTTGTCCATGTCGCGGGTGTGCGTTTGCTGGTAAACCGAACCGGCCGAATAAAACAGCAACGATTTGAAAAGCGAATGATTCAGCACATGCAACAGAGCCCCGCCAAATCCGAGGTAGTATAAAACCGCAGAACCATTGCCCATCCCCATTAAACCCAGTCCGATACCAATGCCAATGATGCCGATATTTTCGATGGTGCAATAAGCCAGCATCCGTTTAAAATCGCGATGCACCGCGGCATTTAATATCCCATAAACTCCGGTTAAAACCGAAATGGAAAGGACGATTTCGCCCAACAGCAAAAAATCAGCTTTCAGAAAAGTGATAATCCTGAAAATTCCATAAATTCCAAGTTTTACAATCACACCCGACATTACTCCCGAAACATGCGAAGGCGCCGCCGGGTGAGCATGAGGCAACCAGCTATGCAATGGAATAAACCCGGCCTTGATTCCAAAACCGATGAAGAAAATCAGGAATAACCATATATTCGGATTTGATCCAAAATAAGTTTGAAACGCAGCGAAGTTGAATGACCCGGTATTAAAGTAAAGCCAAATAAATCCGACGGTCAGAAACGTAACACTGATGTGCATCTGAACCAGGTAATTCAATCCGGCTTTGAGAGTTGTTGGTTTGCTATGGTCGAATATAACCAGCAACATGGAAGACAAAGACATTACCTCCCAGGCTACCAGAAAGGCAAACCCATTTTGCAACATGCAAACCCAAACCATTGAAAGGTGAAAAAGGATAAACAAAACCCAATGCATATTTAATTTAGAGGCTGGCTCGTTATACGCTTTCAAATATCCGGCGCCATAGAATGCCCCCGTGACAGAAGTAAAATTGATGATCAGGATAAACCAGGCCGACAACGAATCGACCACTATGGGTATGTTTCCAAGAAATGAACCCGCATATAAAGTGTATTCGACAGTGGATCCGGTTAAGACCCGAAATGCGACAAAACTGGTTAACAACGCATTCAGAAATACAACCAGAAAACTCAGGCCTGCCTTGAACCGGATCGGAACAAAAAACAAACCGGCAATACCTATTATAGTAATCAAGAAAGAATAAGTGATGAATAATCCCAAAACTCCCATATCCGCTTGCTAAAAATGAATCATTTTTTTTGCAAAGTAACAGAATAAAAAAAACTATGAATAAGAATTAAGCTATTAATTAAGATAGGGAAGGCACAAAATTAATTTTCAAGCTAATCATAATTCCAAACGGCAAAATGAACATGGCAAACAGGCATCCTGATCAAAGCGGAACAAGCCCGGACCGAAAGACAGAAGCAACGATTCAGGTATTCTTCAACACCTCCATAAAATCGGGTATTTCAGGAAGAAACGAATAGGTTCCGGCAATAAAATCGAGCCGGCAAAAGTAGTGCTGAAGCCCGTTGCTGACCAGCAGAAATTTGACTTTGAGTTGCATGTTGTAGCGGGCAATCTGGTCGAAAGCCTGCTGTGATATCTTCACTTCAGGCGCTTTAAATTCGGCCACCAAAGCCGGATTGCCCTGTCGGTCGAAAACAACAAGGTCGGCACGCTGCGGATTGCCATTGATATTTACACTGGCTTCGACAGCAAGCAAAGCCGGAGAATATTTTTTGGCTGTTACCAGAAACTGTACGAAATTCTGGCGCACCCACTCTTCCGGAGTAAGGCGCACGTATTTTTTCCGGAGCGAATCGAAAATAAATTCTTTCCCGTTTGTGTTTTTAAATCGAAAAGAATATTCAGGCAAATTCAGTTTCTGCATGACGAAGCCAACAAAGTTTGTATTTTTGTGTTAATTCCGAATTCAAAATAACAAATAAAAGTTCGGAGTGCCTGAAAAATTGACCATTAAACTACTTACAATTTACCATTAAACACTGCTTGCGTTGAATAATTAGTAAATGGTAAATATTCAAATAGTAAATAATTTTATGAAGACAAAAGAAGAGATTGTAGCAAACTGGCTTCCAAGATATACCGGAAGACCACTGAGTGAATTTGACGATCTGATTTTACTGACCAATTTCCACATGTATGTAGATATGTTTGCAGAAAAATTTGGCGTTCCGATATTGGGCGAAAACAGAAATATGCCCAATGCCAGCGCCGAGGGAATCACCATCATTAACTTCGGAATGGGAAGTCCGAACGCCGCGACCATGATGGATCTGCTGAGCGCCATACATCCAAAAGCTGTTCTTTTTCTTGGGAAATGCGGTGGATTGAAGCAAAAAAACCAGTTGGGCGATTATATCTTACCAATAGCAGCTATCCGCAGCGAAGGAACCTCAAACGATTATTTACCGCCTGAAATTCCGGCTCTTCCGGCATTTAACCTGCAGCGAGCTGTTTCAACCGCCATTCGTAACCGTAAACACGATTACTGGACCGGTGTAGTTTACACCACTAACAAACGGGTTTGGGAATACGACGAACGTTTCAAAAAGTACCTCGAAAAGTCGCGGGCAATGGCTATCGACATGGAAACTGCAACCATTTTCACAGTTGGATTTTACAACCAGATTCCGTCGGGAGCTTTGTTACTTGTGTCGGATCAACCCATGATTTCGACTGGTGTAAAAACGGAGGCGAGCGATCAGGTGGTTTCAAACAACTTTGTAAAAGAACACCTGGAAACCGGTATCGACGCTTTGCTGGAAATAAAAAATAATGGCGAGTCGGTGAAACACCTTAAATTTTAAGAAACAGGAATCTAATGACTTACGAAGATATTTTCAGTAATTTAAAAAAGAAAATTTATCACCCCATTTATTTCCTGATGGGTGAAGAAACCTACTTCATAGATAAAATAAGCGATTACATTGCCGACAACGTTTTAACAGACGCAGAGAAAGGATTTAATCAGACGGTTTTGTATGGAAAAGACACGGAAGCTCACACCATCATTGCGAATGCCCGACGTTACCCGATGATGTCGAATTACCAGGTGATCATTGTTCGTGAGGCGCAAAACATCAGGAAAATTGAGGATCTGGAACCATATATTAAAAATCCGCTGAACTCTACGATTCTGGTTATCAATTACAAATACAAAACACTCGACAAGCGAAAAACATTTCCGAAACTGATTGAACAAAAAGGAATTCTATTCGAGTCGAAAAAGATTTACGACAACCAGTTACCCAACTGGATTATTTCGTACCTGAAAAATCAGCAATATACAATTACTCCCCAGGCCGCAGCCATGTTGTCTGAATACCTGGGAGCCGATCTGGGTAAAGTAGCCAACGAACTTGATAAACTGATTATTTCGCTGCCTGCCGGAACGCAAATTACACCCGACCATATTGAAAAAAACATTGGAATCAGCAAGGAATTTAATGTTTACGAATTGCAAAACGCATTGGGCGAGCGCGATTTACTGAAAGCCAACCGGATAATCAATTACTTTGGTGCAAATCCATCGGGCAGCGGAACTCCGGTTATCGTATCTTCCCTGTTCAGCTACTTTTCAAAAATCCTGAATTATCATTTTCTCGACGATAAATCGCAGAACAACGCCGCATCGGTTCTTCAGGTACATCCGTTTTTTGTGAAGACTTATGTGGCTGCTGCCAAAAACTATAACATCAGGAAACTTGTTGAAATAATAAGCATTCTCAGAGAGTACGACATGAAATCGAAAGGTTGGGGCAATGTCTCAGCTTCGCAAGCCGACATGTTGAAAGAAATGACATACCGTATTTTACACTAAATAATTCGTACATGACTTTAATTCTGATTGTTATAACTGTTGCTGTTTCGTACGCCGCATTTAAGTCGCCCAAACTAATGGATCAGTTACAGTTTAATGCAAGCAAAATCTACCACAAAAAAGAGTACCACCGGTTAATTACACATGCCTTCGTTCATGCCAACTGGGAACATTTGTTTGTGAACATGATTGTTCTTTTCTCGTTTGGCCGGGCAATCGAAGTTTATTTTAAGTATAATTTCGGGAACAATCAGATTCTTTATTATTTTCTGCTGTACTTTGGAGGTATTCTTGCTTCGAACATTTATGCCATGATTAAGCACCGCAACAACTATTTTTACAATTCGGTAGGCGCTTCGGGAGCAGTTTCGTCCATACTTTTTGCTGCAATTTTTTTTGATCCCTGGAACAAAATTTATTTCTTCGGAATTTTACCCATTCCGGGAATCATTTTTGCTGTTTTGTATCTCGTTTATTCCTACCAAATGAGCACGAAACAAAAAGATAATGTAGCACACGACGCTCATTTTCTGGGCGCTTTGTATGGTTTTATTTTTCCCGTTCTGCTAAATCCACAACTGTTCGAAACCTTTATCGATAAACTCTTCAGGATATTATGAGCGAAAAGGCCATTTTTCTCGATCGCGATGGTGTTCTTGTAAACAACAGCGCCCATTATTACATTTGGAAAAAAGAACAGCTTGAATATGTTGAAGGAGCTTTCGAAAACCTGAAATTTATTTCTTCAATGGGGTACAAAATATTCATTGTCAGTAACCAGGGAGGAATTTCGAGGGGATTGTACACCAAAAATGATATTTTGATACTGCACAAAGAAATGAATCAAACGTTTCAGGAAAATGGAATTGAAATTCAGGAAATTTCGTTTTGCCCACATCATTCAGAACTTGAAAAATGTTTGTGCCGGAAACCGGATTCACTTATAATTGAAAAATTGATTGCCAAATACCATCTCCGGAAGGAAGAATCGTACTTCGTAGGCGACAGTGAATCAGACATTCAGGCGGCTAAAAAGGCCGGAATAAAAGGAATTAAAATTACTCCAAATCAAAATATGTATCCATTTATTGCATTCCTGAATAAATGAACGAAGGAAAGTTCATATTGGTAAACGGGGTATTTGTGCCAACCGGCGAATACAAAATTTCACTCCCTGAAGCCGAAGCAATCGGTTTCCAGGAAAAGATCCGTGTTATCCGCTCAGTTTTTCCGTTTTTCAGAGAAACGCTTGAACTAATTAAACTGAAACTGCAGATTTTCAATCGTGAATTTCCTGAATTTACTGAGAACGACGGCTCGGAACTGAAACGCCAAATGGAACGGACATTAACCAAAAACAAGCAATTCCTGGGAGCCGTTTTAACACTTACTTTCCGATTTACTTCCGACAAAACAAGCTACACCATTCAGTCAGAAAAGACAGAATACATTGATTATGAACTGAATGAAAAAGGTTTATACCTGGATGTTTTTCGTGAACTCAGGAAATCTGCTTCATCGCTTTCCAACTTGTCAATCGGTTCCGACATTTTCTGGAAAATTGCGACAAACAGTCAAAAGACAGAAGGTCCAAAAGATTTGCTTTTACTTCTAAATACTCACGACCAAATTACCGAAGTTCCCTGGTCGAACGTTTATTTGATCCGCAGCAATAAAATCTTCAGCGCATCGGTTGAACACGGCGCTTATCTTGATGTTACACAACCACTTTTACTCGATATTTTCGCACGACTAAATCTTGAGTATTCGGAATATGAAGGAATTACGGTTGAAGATATTCAAAATGCCGAAGAAATATTTGTTGCAAATGCAGTGGAGGGAATTCGATGGATTATTGGTTTTGAAGGCAAACGGTATTACAACCAGATGATTCGGAAAATCAACGAGTTGTTTAACCTGAAATCTTAATTAAGCGATGGATTTTCGGGGAAGTTTTCCCACAATGTATATTTTCCGCCCATGGCGCGTACCGACTCAACCCACATTACATTTTCGTCAAGGTTCATCAAATCGGTTTCCGAGATATCGGCCACCAGCCACGAATTTTCTTTGATTTCTTCTTCCAACTGACCCGCATCCCATCCGGAATAACCCAGAAAGAACCGAACCTGATGACTGTCGACCATACCCATTTTTATCTGTTTTTTCAGGGCATCAAAGTCGCCGCCCCAAAACAGATTATCTTTAATGTGAATGCTCTCAGGAATAACATCGCCCAAAGTGTGGATGAAATAAATGGAATCGGTACCAACAGGCCCGCCAATGTGAATTTCCGAGTCGAAATCAGGAAAGTCGAGGAAAAGATCTTCAACAGGATAATCAACCTTTTTATTCAGGATAAAGCCAACCGCACCACCGTCGCTACAGGTAGCCAAAATAATAATCGATCGGTTAAAATAACTTCCGGCCAAAAAAGGCTCGGCAATCAGAATGTTTCCCTGTTTGGGTTCCACATGGTTGCTTTCTATCCGGAATATATTGGTATTTAATTTCACCATTTAAGCTCAGGGTTGGTGTCAAAATCGGTATGCTCAAAACCTAAAATCAAGACAGAATCGATGTATTTTCATTATTATCAACAGTTTGCAAATCTATATCCGGACGCTTACAAAACCAGATTAAATACTGCAAAACTTGATTGAAGAAATATAGTAAATCTGTCTATTCTAACAAAACAAATATCCTATTTCTGTCCAAAAAGGACTAAAAAATTAAGATTCAGGCAGTTAAATTAAATGAATTAGAGAGGAATAAGCAGAAAGAGAACAAAAATCAGGAACGACCATCGGTTTTCAAAAAGACAAATACGTCTTAAATTCTACTTTTCTTCAACAATAACGTAAATATCTTCGTCTGCTTTTTTCATAAAAAATTGTTCGCGTGCAAACTTTTCGAGGTTCTCGTCGTTGGTTTGCAATTCATACAATTTACGTTTATCGGCCTCAATTTTTTGTTTGTAGAAGGCAACCTGTTCTTCAAGTTGAGCAAGCTCCTTCAGGTTTTTTTGATGTTGAATCAGGTTATTGTCGTCAAAAAATACAACCCACACCACAAAAGCCAGAAACGCAATCACATACTTACTAATGATTGGTTTAAGTACTGTTACTGCTAATTCTTTGGCTTCCATCGGATTCATTTTGAACAAAAATAGAGTTTTCCGGCACAAAAAAAAAGGAGATGAAAAAAATCATCTCCTTTTCTGTATAAATTATTTTTATGGATATCCGCAAATTTACCTACGGTTCATTAAAAATCATTTAATGTTTAAGTTGCCCTGAAACGATAACTGACAACAGTATGACAACTATTGACGGTTATGAAAAAGCAGATAGATAAATAAACGGACAATCATTTTATTTTTACTCTTCGTCGGGCAGGAAATTGGGGTACATGTAATTCTTCGGAGAAACAAAAGTTTCTTTGATGGTCCGAATACTTGTCCAGCGAAGGAAGTTGAAAACAGAACCTGCTTTATCGTTTGTACCCGAGCCTCTTGCGCCACCAAATGGCTGTTGCCCAACAACTGCTCCGGTTGGTTTATCATTGATGTAAAAGTTACCGGCCGCATTTTCAAGTCGTTTGGTAAGGTATTCAATATTGAAACGATCATGAGAAAAAATAGCGCCGGTTAATGCATAAATGGATGTTTTGTCGAGAATGTCGAGCGTTTTTTCCAATTCTTCATCCTCATAAACAAATATTGTCAGAACAGGGCCAAACAATTCTTCGACCATGGTTATATAATCAGGTTTTTTAGCCAGAATTACCGTAGGTTCAATAAAATATCCGACCGACTTATCGCATTTCCCTCCAAATAATACTTCAGCATTCCCATCTTTCCGAGCCTGTTCAATAAAACCGGCCAATTTATCGAACGATGATTCGTCGATCACCGCATTTACAAAATTGGTAAAATCTTCCGGGGGTCCCATTTTTACCGTGGCCAGCTCATTTCCGAGGCGAGTGCAAACATCATCCCATAAACTTTGTGGAACATAAGCCCTCGACGCTGCCGAGCATTTTTGCCCCTGATATTCGAAAGCACCGCGAACCATTGCAATAGCAAGAGCTTGCGGATCAGCGGTCGGATCGGCGAAGATGAAATCTTTGCCACCTGTTTCGCCTACAATCCTTGGATATGATTTGTATTTATATATGTTTTCGCCGATAGTTTTCCAGATACTTTGAAAAACTCCGGTTGACCCGGTAAAATGAATCCCGGCAAAATCAGGCGAACGCAGCACTACATCGGCCGCAGTTGGGCCACCAACATATACCAAATTAATTACACCATCCGGAAGACCTGCTTCCTGAAAAACTTCCATAATAACAGCAGCGGAGTATACGGCTGTTTTCGAAGGTTTCCAAACAACAACATTGCCCATCATGGCAGGAGCAGCAGGCAGGTTACCTGCAATTGAAGTAAAATTGAAAGGTGTTAGCGCAAAAATAAATCCTTCGAGCGACCTGAATTCATTGTAATTCCATATTCCCGATGCCGATTCAGGCTGCATTTTATAAATATCGGTCATGCAGCGAACGCCAAACCTGAAGAAATCGGCCATTTCGCAAGCCGCATCAATTTCAGCCTGAAAAGCATTCTTCGATTGTCCGAGCATAGTAGCCGCATTAATTTTGGCGCGATACGGACCGGCAAGCAAATCAGCAGCTTTCAGGAAAATAGCAGCACGATGCTGCCAGGCCATTGTATTCCACTTTTCCCTGGCAATCATGGCGGCATCAATAGCCATTTGAACATGAGAAGCGTCGCCCTGCGAATAATATCCGAGTGTATGATTGATCTCGTGAGGTGGCGAAATTCGCACACGACGATCTGTTGTAACTTCTTTTCCTCCAATAATCATCGGCAATTCAAGCTCAACTGATCTCAATTCATTCAGCATATTCTTTAGCTCAGCACGCTCCGCCGAGCCCGGCCGATAGCTTTTTATTGGCTCATTCTTTATTTCCGGAATATTAAAAAATCCTTTTGACATAGCAGATTATGTTATTTTGAATGATTAATAATTTCTGGCTACAAAACTATCGTTTCCGGATATTTTAATTCCTAATAAAAATCACCTTTCAATTTTCTTAATATAATGTCTGAAATTTATACACGAACTAAATTTTACTATATTTATTCCCTCGTAGAATCAGAATGATGACGATAATTCATGCTAACAGCAATAAAAAAATCAATTAGAAACCGCTATCATATTGAAGGGCAAAATGATTTTATAAAAATCATTGGCCTTCATGTATTTATCATACTAGGAATTATCACCGGCTTAGTTCTGTTTACGCTTGATTTGGCAGGTTATTCAACAGATGAATGTTTGCCGGGTGATATTTCGATACTTATAATTTTTGGTCTTGCTTTATACGGATTGCGTCACATTCGTATCAGTTGGGCGGTCAATATCTTTTTTTTGATCCCGTTTGTTCCTTATTTCTTCTTTATTTCGAATTCTTTTGCCATTCTCCCAAATCACCTATCGATTCAGCACACACTTTGGATTCTGGTGCCATTCTTCTTGTTTTTCCTGATTTTCAGCGAGAAAATTAAAGATTTGACTATTTATTTTATTGTATCGCTCGGAACACTTTCCTACCAGGTATATCTGGCCGGGCTTTCAGGCTTACTACTGCGTTTCAGATGGGAAGCGAATTCAACTTCTATCAATCCATTCCTGATTCTGACAATATATTACCTGATATCGCTTTTGATTGGCTGGAATTTTCAAAAAGTGATCGCAAGTTTAAGGGAGCAAAAGATAAACAGCGAACGATTGATCAACCATACCATCCGGAATCTTCCGCAGGGCATGTTGCTGCTCGAAGTTGCCAAAGATGAATTTGGTACACCTACTGATTTAGTGGTGCGAAAAACAAATCTCGCCTTTGAACGTCAATTTAAAATAACATCGCGCGAATTGAAAGATCATAAAGCGGATGATGTCTTCCCAAAGATTTTCAGGTCGGCTTTTGATTGGAACAAGCAATACCTGAACTCCAAACAAACTCATTTTTCAATATACCTCGACCGGCTCGACCGTCATTTCGAAGTCGACACGTTCAGACTAACCAACGACCAAATCGTCAGTTTATTTGTCGATGTCACTGCAAAGCAAAACTTAATTCTCGACCTGGAGGAAAACAAACAGCGGTACCAGGTTTTGCTTGAAGCCATTCCTGATCTATTTTTCATCATTGATAAAGATGGCGTTTATGTCGATTTTGTTTTCAAAGCGTCTGAAGCGCTCCAGATTAAACCTGAAGATATTATTGGCAACTCAATTTTTGAAGTAGGTTTTTCGGAAAAGATGTCGGCCAAAATTTATCAGTGCATTCAAAGTTGTATTGAATTTGATTCAATCGAAACCATTGAATACGCTCTGGAACTTGAAAACTCATCGGCGATGTTCGAAATGCGTATTGCACGCCTGAACGATCATTCGGTTATTTCGCTGGCACGTGATATCACCAAACGGAAAATTGCCGAGATCAAAATGGAGGACGCTAAAATAGAAGCTGAAGAATCAGACCGGCTTAAAACCGCTTTCCTCGCAAATATCTCACACGAAATCCGTACGCCAATGAACGCGATTATCGGATTCTCGAAAATGATCAGTTCGCCTGAATTTGATGATGAAGAAAAGAGCAAGTTTGTTGAAATTATTATTACGAATGGTAAATTATTGCTTACCCTGATAAACGACATGATCAGTCTTTCGAAAATTGAGAGCAATACGCTCGTTGTTAAAACCGGACCTTGCAAAGTAAACGATATGATGGTTTCGCTTTACAAAGAATTTGGATACGATCTGGAAGACAAGAAAAACATCAGGTTAAAATTAAGTTGCGACAATTCAAATCCAAAATTCACAGTTACCACTGATTCGGTTTTGCTTCATGCCGTATTTCAAAAACTTATTGATAACGGGATAAAATTCACCGAAGAAGGAGAAGTTGAATTTGGATACAAAATCAGGGGCAGTGAAATTATCTTCTTTGTAAGGGATACCGGAATTGGAATTGCAGAGAGCGATATGGAACGCATTTTCGAACGTTTTCACCAGCTCGATAACCGTACAATCCGAGCTTATGAAGGAACCGGTCTTGGCTTGTCCATCGCGCAGCATTACGTTCGGTTAATCGGCGGAATACTTCAGGTAAAATCGGAGGTTGGTAAGGGCTCAACATTCTCGTTTGCAATACCATATACCAGGGAAGAAAGTGTTCTGAAAATCGTTCGTTAGTTTTTTATCGCCGAGTTAACTGTTACAAATCCAACCAACCGGTCGTATCTGCTGGCCATATCTCGATAGTAGGCATAAATTTCGTATTCATTTTCGGTCAGGAAAAAAGAGCCTTCCAAATTAACAGAATCGGCTTTTTTGGCGCCATCAGCCACATACACGTACTGATAATTGTAATAACCTTGTTTCAGCAACAAACTCAATTCATATCCGGCGGTCTGGAAATTGTATTTCATTTCGTTCGATTTGTTGGCGTTCCAGCCCGTCAAAGCACCAAAAACATTAACGGTTCCGCCCATTAGCTGGCTTTCCATAGGCAGAAAAAAATGCACAAAGAAATAATCACATTCAGTATCATAATCGGTTACACGATCCTGGCTTTCAATCACAAAATTTCCGTTCATTTCTTTGTAAACACTGTATTTCTTGTTGTTACGGATTTCATCAGGAAGTAACGTTACATGATAATATGGCCTTATAAATCGTATATTATCAACATTTTCGCCATTGTATCGCTTGGACCGGATATCAAAATACCTGAATTCATTTCCGCCGGGAAAAACATTCTCCTTATTGTAATCATAATCCAAAACATTGTCACGGATAAAATTCGGTTTCAAATCGACAATAGCATTGTCCCAGCGCCGGTTTTGCATCAATACAACTTTAATGTCTTCGCTCGGGTTTAGAAGCCGAAGCTGCTCGTTGATAATCTTAAAATCGACTTCCTGATTTTCGCCGTTAAACGGATCGAATGTTGCTTTCTTGACAAGTCCTTCAATTCGCACAAGCGGTTCAACCACATAAAACCGCTGAATTAAAACCAGGCTATCGCGGTTCTCATCCTCAAAAACTACCAACGCATAATTTCCTGAATATTTTGGAGAGCAATCTTCGTTGGGAATACGCAACTGATAATTGACAAATTTGATGGTCGTGTTAAAACTCATGGCATAATCCGTAATCGGATTGTCAGGAAATCCGGTCAGGTATTCACTCTGCTGAATATATGATTCGTTCCAGCCGGCATCGCAGTGAATAAGTGTGTACGAATAGTTTTTGGCATCTTCATTCAGGTCGTCAAACTTCAGGATAAGTTTAGCCTCGCTGCCCAATTCAATAACCGGATTCGAAAGCTCATTTCCTTCCCTGTAAAGCTGCACCGATTTTATCCCTGACTGATAGACGGCATTCTGATAATAAAACGTGTCATCCTTTTTAGAAGCGCTTGAATTTAACGTTAAAATAATATATAGGAAGGTGAATAAAAGTGATATTTTGAGGTTCATTTTAAGCGTTTTTTTTATTGAAACTATCCGATTAGCAGTCTTCCACAGAGGAGTACAAAATGTGTAATGTTTCAGGTAACGTTTGCAGGTATATAAATATTTCAATCACTCTAAGTTTGTAAAACAAAGATTGTGAAAAGATTTTAAATTCTTTACTTTTGCCCTCCTAAATATTAACCATACGAGGGAATACAATGTCAAAGGTTATCAATTTAAAACGTGGATTTAACATCCGGTTAAAAGGGGATGCCGAAAAAATTCTTGGAACATCAATCGAAACTGACAAGGTTGCCCTTAAACCGACCGATTTTCCGGGTTTAGTTCCAAAATTGCTTGTAAAAGCTGGCCAGAATGTTAAAGCTGGCGAACCAATTTTTTTCGACAAATACCATCCGGAAGTATTCTTTACCGCCCCCACAAGCGGACAGGTTTCGGAAATAAACAGAGGTGAACGACGGAAAGTCCTTGAAGTAATAATTAAAGCTGACGGCAAAAATGAATCGCTGGCTTTTACCAAGGCAGATCCCAAAAACCTTTCGACAGAAGCAATCAAAGAGCAATTGCTGAAAAGCGGGTTATGGCCCTTTATCAAGCAGCCCGTATGGAACAGTTGCCAATTCTTCAATCACTCCAAAACACATTTTTATTTCCTGTTTCGATTCAGCTCCACTGGCACCTGACTATGAATTTATTTTCAAGGGACAGACAGCACTGCTTCAAACCGGAATTAATGCCCTGGCAAAACTGACTTCAGGAAAAATATACCTGGGAATTAAACCAGAACAGGCTAACGGCGTTTTTTCAGGGCTGACAAACGTTGAGATCAACCAGTTTAAAGGAGCCCATCCGGCCGGAAATGTTGGTGTTCAGATACATCAGGTTAGTCCGATCAATAAAGGCGACATAATTTGGACAGTTAAACCGCAAGGCCTGCTCTTCATTGGTAAATTATTTACCACCGGCAAACTCGACTTTTCGAAAATAATCGCACTTACCGGCTCCGAAGTTGAATCGCCCCGGTACTTCAAAAGCATTCACGGTACAAACCTCGAAAAAATAATAAGCGGCACGACAAAAAAGGCAGGCAACGAGCGGGTTATTACAGGAAATGTATTAACCGGAAGCAAGGTTGCTCCTGACAATTTTCTTGGATTTTTTGATACTCAGGTTACCATTATTCCTGAAGGCGACGAATACGAATTTATGGGCTGGGCCGATCCCGGTTTTGGTAAATTCTCGGCAAGTAAAACATTCTTTGCCAAATTATTTCCACGGAAGGAATATGTTCTGAACGCCAATGTACATGGTGGAGAAAGAGCATTTGTACTTTCGGGACAATACGAGAAATTCGTTCCGATGAACATACTTCCGGTTTATCTTTTAAAAGCTATTCTGGCAGGCGATATTGACAAAATGGAACAACTGGGAATTTACGAAATCGTTGAAGAAGACTTTGCATTGTGCGAATATGCATGTACTTCCAAAATTAAAGTTCAGGACATTATTCGCCAGGGATTAGACCTGATGATGAAAGAATTGGGATAACAGTATAGTTGAAAAACGCTCAAAGTATGAAATTTATACAGAAAATATTCGAAAACACAAAGCCTTACGTTCAGAAGGGAGCAAAATATCAATGGCTTCATTCGGTTCACGACGGGCTTTTTACTTTGTTTTTCGTTCAAAAGAATACATCGAAAACCGGTGTACACATTCACGATTTCGTTGATTTGAAACGAACAATGGGAATCGTAGTTTTAGCACTGGTTCCTGCTCTGTTAATGGGAATGTACAATACCGGATACCAGCACTTCGCTGCCGTTGAAGGACTCGATTCAGTTTCTTTCTGGCAAATGTTTTTCTACGGATTCCTGCGGATTGTGCCAATAATTATGGTTTCATACATTGTTGGATTGGGTATTGAGTTCGTTTTTGCCCAGCTTCGCGGTCACGAAATTCAGGAAGGATTCCTTGTTACCGGATTCCTTATTCCGTTGATAATGCCAATAAATACCCCGCTTTGGATGATTGGTGTTGCGACTGCTTTTTCAGTCGTATTCGTGAAGGAAGTATTCGGGGGAACCGGAATGAATATCTGGAACCCCGCTTTGGTAGCCCGGGCATTTTTATTCTTCGCCTATCCAAGTCAGATGTCAGGCGATTCAGTTTGGGTGAGCCTTGGCGGACAAAAAGCGCTCGATGGATTTTCAGGAGCAACTCCAATGGCACAGGCTGCCGCAGGTCATCCGAATGTTGATGTTTGGAATTCGTTTATCGGATTAATTCCCGGATCAATTGGTGAAACCTCAACGCTTGCTATTTTGATTGGCGCAGCAATTCTGATTTTTACCGGAATCGGCAGTTGGAAAATCATTGTGGCCACTTTTGTCGGCGGTGCTGCAATGGGTTTGATTTTGAACGCGTTTGCCGGAACAAATGCTTACATGGCTTTACCTTTCTGGGAACATTTCATAATCGGAGGTTTTGCATTTGGAGCTGTATTTATGGCAACCGACCCAGTATCGGGCTCGCAAACCGAAAGAGGAAAATGGATTTACGGATTCCTGATCGGTATATTTGCCATTTTAATTCGCGTTGTCAATCCGGCTTATCCTGAAGGGATGATGCTTGCCATATTGCTGATGAATACATTTGCACCACTGATCGACCACTACATTGTTCAGGGAAGCATCAAGAAGAGGTTGAAACGAATCAAAGTAAAATCCTAACCGATAAAATTCAGAAAAATGGATACGAACGGGAATAGATATACATTTATATATGCCTCGGCAATGGTCATACTTGTTGCAGCAATATTATCGATTGCAGCATTAAAGCTTAAACCATTCCAACAGAAGAATATTGATATCGAAAAGAAGCAGAATATTCTGTCGTCGGTAGGAATTGCCAGTGAATTTAAAACAGCCGAAGCTATTTATGCCGAACGGATTGTGAATTCGTACGTTGTAAATACTTCAGGAGAAAAAGTTGAAGGCAAAGCGTTTGATATTGACTTGAAAGCTGAACGTGCCAAACCTGAAGCAGAACGTAAACTTCCGGTCTACGAATGCAAAACCGACGATGGTTTAAAATACATTTTACCGGTTTACGGAACCGGCTTATGGGGCCCAATCTGGGGCTATGTGTCTGTAAACGATGATATGAATACGCTATATGGTGCCGTATTCGCACACCAGGGTGAAACCCCCGGACTTGGAGCAGAAATCGCGACTAAAGTATTCCAAAGTCAGTTTAAAGGAAAAACAATTTTCGATAACAACGGAAATTTAGTGTCAATTACTGTTGCAAAATCGAACGAAACAGCCCCGGCAGAGCACAAAGTTGATGGAATTTCAGGAGGCACAATTACAAGTAAAGGTCTGCAAACCATGTTAATGACAGACTTTACTTCATACAATGCATTTTTCAAATCGAAAAAACAATAGACCATGAGCGAAGGATTATTTTCAAAGAAAAATTTAAAACTGCTGTCGGGTCCGCTTGGTACAAACAACCCGATTACCGTTCAGGTACTTGGAATATGCTCGGCGCTCGCAGTAACAGCACAATTGAAACCAGCCTTTGTAATGGCGCTTTCGGTAACAATTGTAGTTGCGTTTGCCAACGTGATTATTTCATTACTCCGGAATACAATTCCGAACCGAATACGAATTATTGTACAACTGGTTGTCATTGCAGCACTTGTAATTATAGTCGATCAATTGCTGAAGGCTTTCGTTTACGATGTGAGCAAACAACTTTCCGTATTTGTAGGATTAATTATCACCAACTGTATCCTGATGGGACGCCTTGAAGCATTTGCTCTCGCCAATAAACCATGGCCATCGTTTCTCGACGGTATTGGTAATGGCGCCGGCTACGGATTAATTCTTCTGATTGTTGGATTTTTCCGCGAATTATTAGGTTCAGGTTCGCTGTGGGGATATCACATAATTCCTCAGAGTTGGTACCTTGCTAATGGCGGATTTTACTCAAACAATGGGATGATGATTTTACCTCCGATGGCTTTGATCACTGTTGGTGTAATTATTTGGGTTCAGAGAAGCAGAAACAATAAACTTCAGGAAAAATAACTGAAATAAAATAAGACGACATGGAGCATTTATTAAATCTATTCGTTAAGTCAGTATTCATCGAGAACATGGTATTTGCCTATTTTCTGGGCATGTGTTCTTTTCTGGCTGTTTCGAAATCAGTAAAGACAGCTACCGGACTAGGTTTAGCAGTTATTTTTGTTCAGGTAATTACCGTGCCTGTTAACTATTTGATGGAGAATTATCTCCTGAAAGAAGGTGCTCTGAAATGGATGGGTGCCGGATATGAAACCATCGATCTGAGCTTTTTGAGCTTTATCATGTTTATTGCAGTTATTGCTTCGATGGTTCAGTTGGTTGAGATGGTTGTCGAAAAATTTGCACCGGTTCTGTACAATCAATTGGGTATTTTCCTTCCGCTCATCGCTGTGAACTGCGCTATTTTAGGAGGTTCATTATTTATGCAGCAAAAAGCTTTCGGAACAATTGAAGAAGCTACAGTTTACGGGTTTGGTTCCGGATTCGGATGGTTCCTCGCCATAATAAGTATTGCAGCTATTCGCGAAAAGATACAATATTCCCAGGTACCTGCTCCCTTAAAAGGATTAGGCATCACGTTTATCATCACCGGTTTGATGGGCATGGCATTTATGGGCTTTATGGGGATTAAACTTTAATTTGAATAAAAAAAACCGAAACAATGATATTTTTAGCTTCTCAAACTACAGTTGTCCTGGCCAGCGTAATTATCTTTCTTTTGGCAATTATTCTTATGGTCGGAATGCTTTTATTCGTTAAGACAAAGCTTACCCCAAAAGGTAATGTCAACATTAACATCAACGACGGGTTCAGGGTTATTGAAACTGCGCCGGGAAACACACTTTTATCGACGCTTGGCAACAACAAAGTGCTTTTGCCGTCAGCGTGCGGTGGTGGTGGAACCTGCGGAATGTGCCGCTGCCAGGTTGAATCCGGAGCGGGATCAATTCTTCCGACTGAAACCGGATTCTTCACACGGAAGGAGCAGCAGGAAAACTGGCGACTGGCTTGCCAGGTAAAAGTAAAGGAAGACATCAAATTGCATATCCATCAGGAAATACTTGGTGTTAAGAAATGGGAGTGCGAAGTTGTGTCGAACAACAACGTAGCAACTTACATCAAGGAATTTGTGGTACGCCTTCCTGAAGGTGAAACCCTCGATTTTAAATCGGGCGGTTACATCCAGATTGATGTTCCTCAGGTTGATGTTGATTTTAAAGATATGGTTATTGGCGACGAATACCGTCCGGAATGGGAAAAGTTTGGCATGTTTAATCTTCAGATGAAGAATCCGGAACCTACTTTCCGTGCTTATTCAATGGCCAACCATCCTGCTGAAGGAAACATTGTGATGCTGAATATTCGTATCGCAACTCCTCCGTTTGACCGCGTGAATGGCGGATTCCAGAAAATTAACCCCGGAATTTGCTCATCCTATATTTTCTCGCGCAAACCTGGCGACAAAGTGATGGTTTCGGGACCTTACGGAGAATTCTTCCTGAAAAAGAACGACAATGAAATGATGTTTATCGGAGGTGGCGCCGGAATGGCTCCCATGCGCTCGCATCTGTTCCACTTGTTCCACACTGTAAAAGAAACCAAAAAGAAAGTTACTTTCTGGTATGGAGCACGTTCGTGGAGAGAGGTTTTCTATTACGAACAATTTATTGACATTCAGGAGAGATTTCCAAATTTCACGTTCAACCTGGCTCTTTCTGATCCGCAACCGGAAGACAACTGGACCGGCCATAAAGGATTCATACACCAGGTTATTTACGACCAGTACCTGAGTAAACACGAAGAACCTGAAGAAATTGATTACTACCTCTGCGGCCCGCCCATGATGAACAGTGCAGTGAATAAAATGCTGTACGACCTTGGGGTGCCAAATGAAAACGTTCTGTTCGACGATTTCGGAGGATAAAATACAAACAACATTTCAAAAAAAGACGTCAGGCAAGTGCACGACGTCTTTTTTTGCACATATTTGCTGATAAATTTAACCGGCATCAATTCTCCCGCCAATGATTTACCATAAAAAAATTGTTCATACAAAATCAAAAACCTGGGTTGTGTTTGTGCACGGTGCAGGTGGGAGCAATGTCGTTTGGTTTAGGCAATTAAAGGAATTCAGAAAACATTTCAACGTTCTTTTGGTTGATCTGCGTGGCCATGGCAAATCGAAACCGGTTAGACTTGAAGAAGACACCAGCTATTCGTTCGACGAGGTTGCATTGGATGTGATACAACTGATGGATTATTACAAAATTAAGAAAGCTCATCTGGTGGGTATTTCGCTGGGTTGTGTGGTGATCAGGGCAATTGACAAACTCGCGCCAGACCGGACCGAATCGATAATTCTGGGCGGGGCAATCATTCAATTCAATAAAACGATCAAGGTTTTAATTAATATGGCCAAAATTCTGAATTCTGTTTTGCCATACATGTGGTTGTATAAACTTAATGCCTTAATACTGATGCCCTATCGTCGCCACCGCGAATCGAGGAATATTTTTATTCAGGAGGCATTAAAACTCGGCGAAAAAGAATTCAGTAAATGGATGAAACTGACCCGGGAAATAAAATCGAACCTCAATGATTTTTTGAAAAAAGAGCCTGCTGCACCGGTTTTGTATTTAATGGGCGACGGCGACCACATGTTCCTTCCGATGGTTATTGATCTGGTAAAAAAACAAGTCAATGCCAAACTTGAGATAATAAAGAACAGCGGGCATTGCTGCAACCTCGACCAGGCCAGAATTTTTAATGAAATTTCAATACATTTTATTCACAGGATTTCGGAGAAACATGAAGTTGTTCCAACCCTATAAAATGGAGAACCAAAACCCGCGTATGCGCATAAAATGAGTGGCCTTTAGTTACAATCAGAGCTTCAGTAATACAGGTTATTTTCCTGAAAACTCTTTCATCAATTACATGATCTTGCCTGCAGTATTTCAAAATATGACCCTCACTTAGCAAAACCCCTCAATATCCGACTCATCGACTGCAAGCTGCTTAAATACAAGTTCTTTTCTTGCTTTCGCCTGCTCAATTTTGTCGTCGGATTGAGCACAGGTAATGCCACGCGATTTCAGGCTTTTGTTACCGCCAATGTGTATATTCGGGAATCTACCGCCCTTTTTAACTAAGATTTGAGTGGCCAAACCTGCAAAAACAAATGCCATAATAACGATGGCCAATAATACAACTTTCAAATCTTCCATGATATTTTCTCCTTTACAAATTTCAACAATGCAAAAATAACTCTAAAAATCAAACCCGCTTGCAATTATTACAATTCCATATCATTTTGGTTCAAGTATTAAGAATGATTAACACTGGAATTTTACACAACAAAATAAAATTGACAGATTAGCAGATAATATGTAATTTTAAATCAGCATAAAAAAAACTTTCACAAACCAATATCATGGAAAAACACATCAATATTGTTGCAGCCCTGCAAATCGGACTGAGTATTTTCAATCTACTCATTGCCCTGTTAATTTTTACGGTTCTTAAACTGGTTATTGGCTTTGTTGACGACTCCAGCGGCGAAATGGTTCTTTCTATCGTTGCAAATGTCATCGCCATTGTATTTATAATTCTGTCGGTTCCCGGAATACTGGCAGGACTTGGTTTATACAAACGACAGGAATGGGCGCGCATCCTGACTCTGGTGCTTTCAATTATTCAGGTTTTCAGTTTTCCATTTGGCACAGCAATCGGAATCTATTCCATTTGGGCATTAATTCAGCCTGAAACGGTTGCTGCTTTTGAGAAGCCTGGTGGTACCGAAAGTTATTAAGTACCCACAAATTTATGCCTGTTAAATCAGTTTCAATTGTTGTAAAAGGACGGGTTCAAGGCGTTGGATTCAGATATTTTGCGCAATATAGAGCTGAACAGTTGAACATTACAGGTTGGGTGAGAAACACTCCCGACGGCAATGTTGAAATTGAAGCGACAGGAGAACCCGAAAATATGAATGCGTTTATCGACCGGATCAAAATCGGACCAAGCCGGTCCATAGTTCAGTCCATTTCTGTTTCAGAATTTACACCCACCCGAACATTTACCAACTTTACAATTCGCTGATACGAATGAACAAAATGAAAACTTATCACATGTCACCTGAAGAATTCAGGAAACATGGAAAACAAATGATCGACTGGATTGCCGATTATTATGAAAATGTGGAAAAATATCCTGTCTTGTCGCAGGTAAGTCCCGGAGATGTAAAAAATAAGTTGCCTGATTCGCCACCCATGGAAAGCGAATCGATGGAACAAATTATGGCCGACGTCAATTCTGTGATTATGCCTGGAATCACACATTGGCAATCGCCAAATTTTTATGCCTATTTCCCTTCAAATTCCTCCGGACCTTCAATTCTCGGTGACCTACTTTCCTCCGGACTTGGAGTACAGGGAATGCTTTGGGCAACAAGTCCGTCGTGCACCGAACTCGAAACCAGAGTTTTGGACTGGCTTGCCGAAATGCTCCAGTTGCCTGAAAAATTTAAATCGAACTCTTCCGGAGGCGCGGTTATTCAGGATACAGCTTCGAGCGCCGCTCTTAGCGCAGTTCTTGCTGCCCGGGAAAGAAAAACAGGATACCAAACGAATGACTCCGGATGCCAGGGTAATTTGGTGGCCTATGTTTCCAACCAAACGCATTCTTCAGTTGAAAAAGCAATAAAAATTGCCGGAATCGGGAAAAATAATCTTCGGTTAATTGGTGTTGATGAAAATCTGGCCATGCGGGTTGATTTACTTCAGGAAGCCATTGAAAATGACCTGAAAACTGGTCTCATTCCATTTTTTGTTTGCGCAACGGTTGGCACAACATCAACCAATGCGATCGATCCTTTGACCGAAATCGGACAGGTTTCCCGGAAATATGAATTATGGATGCACATCGATGCGGCCATGTCAGGAACAGCCGCAATATGTCCGGAATACCGACATTTATTAAATGGCATTGAACTCGCCGACAGTTTCTCGTTTAACCCGCACAAATGGATGTTTACCAATTTCGACTGCAACTGCTTTTTTGTTGCCGATCGTTCCGTCCTGATCAAAACGCTGAGCATCCTTCCGGAATATTTAAAAAATAAGGCTACTGAAAGCGGCGCTGTTTTCGATTACCGCGACTGGCACATTCAACTTGGTCGTCGTTTCCGTTCTCTGAAACTTTGGTTTGTCATCAGGCATTATGGAGTAAATGGCCTACGTTTCCACATTCACCAGCATGTTCAAATGGCACAGCAATTTGCCGAATGGGTCAGGAATTCCGAAGAATTTAATCTTATTGCGCCAGTACCGTTAAATTTGGTTTGTTTTACTCATCAGAATGGTAACGATATTAACCGCAAACTTCTTGAAACGATCAACAATCAAGGTGAAATGTATTTTACACACACGGTAATCGATGGTCAATACGTTTTACGTATGTGCATTGCTCAAACAAATACCAGTATGGAACATGTGCTGAAGGCCTGGCAAACAATCACCGAAACAGCTAAAAAACTGACCAGCAACGAATAACAATCAGACGAATTTAAAACATGCTCAACAACAAGGTAAAGTGAGAATAATTTCATAAGTGTAACTTTTACGTTTATTAATATTTCTCTACTTTTACCCCTTCAAAACAGAATCATTAAAATTTAAAATCATGATAAATCTAAAAGAACTAGAGATTTGGTTTATAACCGGAAGCCAGGATCTCTATGGAACCAAAGTCCTGAAACAGGTTGACACAAACTCAAACGAGATTGCAGCTTTCCTGAACAATTCTGCAAAAATACCTGTGACAGTGGTTTTCAAATCGGTTATGAAAAGTCTTGACGAGGTAACCAACGTTTGCATTGAGGCAAACTCGGCCAAACAATGTATTGGTGTGGTAACCTGGTGTCATACATTTTCACCTTCGAAAATGTGGATTAATGGCTTAAAGATTTTAAATAAACCCATTCTTCAATTGCACACGCAATACAACCGCGATCTGCCATGGGCCGAAATCGACATGGATTTCATGAACCTCAACCAGGCCGCTCACGGCGATCGTGAACATGGATTTATTTTATCGCGTCTGCGCAAAAACCGCAAAGTTGTAGTTGGTTACTGGAAAGAAGAAGATGTTCAGGAACATATAGGAATCTGGAGCCGTGCTGCCGCTGCATGGTACGATATGCAGGGTGCAAAACTCGCCCGATTTGGAGACAATATGCGTGAAGTTGCCGTGACCGAAGGTGACAAAATTGAGGCACAAATTAAATTCGGTCTTTCTGTAAACACCTGGCCTGTTGGCGACCTGGTGAAAATTGTTGATGCAGTTACTGAAGCTGAAATTGATGCGCTTATCAAAGAATATTACGAAAACTATGACTTTGATGACGAAGCCAAAGAAGGTGGAAAATATTACGAAAGCGTTCGCTACCAGGCCCGTCTCGAAGCCGGAATTAAATCGTTCCTGGTAGAAGGTGGCTTCAAAGCATTTACCACAACATTCCAGGATCTTCACGGATTGAAACAATTACCAGGGCTGGCCTCACAGCGGTTAATGGATGCAGGCTTTGGCTTTGGCGC
This sequence comes from Prolixibacteraceae bacterium, assembly GCA_041652995.1. Taxonomy (GTDB): domain Bacteria; phylum Bacteroidota; class Bacteroidia; order Bacteroidales; family Prolixibacteraceae; genus Aquipluma. The sequence goes on along the minus strand of JBAZGO010000027.1, from coordinate 18,198 downwards.
CGAAGGCGACTGGAAACATGCCGCACTGGTACGCGCAATCAAAGTAATGGGTACCGGTCTTGTGGGTGGTTGCTCATTTATGGAAGACTACACCTATCACCTGAATCCAAGCGGCCAAAAAGCATTGGGCTCGCACATGCTCGAAATTTGCCCGAGTATTGCCAAAGGCAAAGCAAAAATAGAAGTTCATCCACTCGGAATTGGCGGTAAAGAAGCCCCTGCCCGTTTGGTTTTCAATACAGAAACAGGCCCTGCAACCTGCACCAGCTTAGTTGATATGGGTGGCCGTTTCCGCATGATTGTTCACGATGTTGAATGTGTGGAACCTGAAGCAAAACTTGAAAAATTACCGGTTGCCAGCGCCTTATGGATACCGCAACCAAACTTGAAAGTTGGAGCCGCAGCGTGGATTTATTCCGGCGGAGCTCACCACAATGCATTTAGCCAGGCCATTACAGCCGAATACATCGAAGATTTCTGTGATATCGCTGATATTGAATTAATTCAAATCAATAAAGACACCTGTGTTTCAGATTTGAAGAAAGAATTAAAATGGAACGAGATGTTTTATATGCTGGCAAACGGCATACGATAATTTTAAATACAGCGCCCCCAAGTGAAAGCCGAAGATTTTTCTTCGGCTTTTTTATTGTTCCGCAAAATTCCGCGATTCCCCTGCAACTTTCAGTTGTGCAATTGCTTCAGCAAGCTTCTGGAATTTATAATTCCTTTCGTGTACCTGATTTAAAAAGCGAAGAATCATCAATCCGTCAAAGAATTGAAAAAACCTTTTGTAAAATGTTTCAGCAGTAGAGCTGTTGCGATTAATCTCATCCAGTTTAGCCTGAAATGAAATTCCGGATAAATATTCCTGAATAGATGTTGGCAGGTCAGATGTGACCGTTTCAATCTTTTCAGGACTTAATGTATAAAACGAATCGACCCGGGCAAAAAATTGTTTCAAATCAGAGAAAGCCGCAAAGTTATAGGTAAGTGTTAAATCACCTGCATCATTCATCCATTTGGTCATGGCAGCGCCCGTACCAAATGGCACCCGATCCGACACACGTCCGGAAGGAAAAACATAAGCATCCTGAATTTCAGTCAACCGCCCCAATTGAGTCAGCTTGTGAAGAAAGTAAAAATCTTCGCCTGCCTGCCTCCGGTTCATTCCGCCTTGTTTAACGTATGCATCGACCCTTACAGCAAAGGCCGAACCAATGGTGTAAATAGAGTTGGGAAACCCGGCATAATCGAGCGCATTTTTATAGTAATGCAGGTAATCTTCATAAAGCCGGATTCCGTTTTGCTGCCTGACATCTTCAATTTCTTCAAAACGGTGCCTGAAATTAATCGTTGCTGCAAAACAGGATTTATCTTTGAAAGCCCGTTCAATTTCTGATAAATAATTGGCTGAAACCAAACAGTCGGCATCAAGCGAAACAATTATTCCATTCGGGTGATTCAACGCCGCAAATCGGCGAATTGCTTCGTCCATCCCAATTTTACGCGCCATTCCGGCACCGGCATGTTTTGCACTTACATCAGCGGCATAAATTGGTTGCAACGTAAGATCTGGCCGGTCATTTCTACTTTTCCAATCCAGCAATTCCTGAAATGTTTTCCCGTTAAAATCTTTAATTTCCGGAGAACTTTGGGCAGAATTATTTACGGCAACAATCACTTCGCAACTGGAAGCAACTGGATTGCAGCTCCACAAAGACTCAAGTGTTCGAATAACCTCAGGCTCATTCAGGCATGGAATCATCACAATCATTTCGAGCGAAGCCGGAACTTCTGATTTGATTAATTCAGGATAAACAATATTGGTTTGAATATACCGATCTGCAAACATCTTGAAAGATTTCAGATTGAATGACTTAAAATAAAATATGAATATCTGGTTGCATGCCTAATTGTTCCGACAGATGGGGCTTTACCCCAAACCCTAATTCCTTTTTTGTGTTAACACAAAAAAGGAATCAAAAAAGGCCAAGGCTGCGTCCGCATCGCTCGAAAAACCAGCGCCCGACGGCTAAAATCTTTTAAACTTGCCTGCGGCTCAAACAGAAAAGATTCTTTAACGCCGTCATCACTTGTTTTTCGGCTCTCCGGAAGAGGGCTGTCTGTGCACGAAGGAAAACTTCTCAATTTAGGCAAAGTAACGGATACTCATTAAATAAAAAAATCCGGATTTCTCCGGATTCTTAACTATCTGATTTTGATAATCTCTATTTAGCTTTAGATTTTGAATACCGGGCATTCAGGCCAATCAAAATTTCTTTGGTAATGTTGTGTGTTTCATCCCCAATCAAAACTTCCGCAGCATTAAAAATATAATTGTACTTTCTGTCTTTATTGTATATTTTCAGGTAATTCATCACACTGTCGAGCAGTTGTTTATTATTATCGGCCTGCATTTGAGCCAACTTTGTAGATAATTCCTGGTCCAAACGGGTAATCTGCTGTTCTTCGCCCATCAACCGGTCACGTTCTTGCATGGCGCTTTCCTGGGAAAGGAATCCACCGCGCTGCACTTTTTCCTGAAAAGCAGTAGCCTGTGATTCGAAACGAGTACGTTTTTCGCCATATTCTTTGGTATACGAATCTTGCTGCCTTGTAAAATCATCGTGCATTTCCTGCGCGAAATCGTAATTAACAACCAACGAATCGACCTTGATGTAAGCAATTTTGAATTCGTTGAAAGCACCAGCATCATTAGTCCCGACATTTCCTGAACCATTTGATTTCTTCCCGCTAAATTGAAGAATATAAAGACCTGCAACCGCTACAAACAAAACAGCAATAAGTACTAATGATGTGTTTTTCATATACGCTTTATCAATAAAATTTTGCCAAAAATAAAAATTTATTGTCAGTAACCACCTATTAACCCGATTATTTTTCGGAATCGGGGCATATTCAATCCAATGAAGAAAATTCAGTATAAAAGCTGCGTAAAATCATAAGTTCACCTTGATAAACATCATGGAATCGGTGCTTTTTTATGAACTATTTTTATCCTGAAATTCTAATAAGAAAACACACAATATGCTCAATAAATTAATTGCGAACATGCTTCCGTTTATGCCGAAAAAGCTGATCTGGATTTTTTCGAAACGGTACATTGCCGGTGAAACCATTGAGGACGGACTAAAGGCTTGCAGGGAATTAAATAAGCAGGGAATTGAAGTGACTGTTGACCTGCTTGGAGAATTTATTGCAACAATTGAACAGGCCGAAGAAAATAAAAACAAATACCTGGATATCATCGACCGCTTTACTTCGGAGGGAATCGTCGGAAATTTCTCTCTAAAACCTACCATGTTCGGTCTACTGATTGACAAAAACAGTTGTTTCGAAAATATCGAAGCCATCATTAAAAAAGCTTCTGAAAAGCAATCATTCATCAGGATTGACATGGAAGATTCGCAGTGTGTTGACGAAGAACTGGAAATGTTCAGGAAACTACAGCAGAAATACCCGGCAAATGTGGGACTGGTTATCCAGGCCTATCTCCGCCGGACGAAAAACGACCTGGTTACTCTAAGCAACATACGCGCGAACGGAAGCCCGCTAAACTTCAGGCTATGTAAGGGTATTTATGTTGAACCCAAACATGTTGCGTTTAAAGCTGCCGAAGAAATTCGCGACCATTACCTGGAAGACCTGAATTACATGTTTGATCACAACATGTACGTCGGAATTGCCACACACGACAAGTACATAGTCGATCAGGCCATGGAAATTGTCAAAGCAAAAGAAGTCGAAAAATCGAAATACGAATTCCAGATGCTCTACGGTGTTACTCCGGAATTGAGATTCAATATTGTGAAACAGGGACACAAAATGCGCGTTTATGTGCCTTTCGGGAAAGACTGGTTTGGGTACTCAACCCGACGGCTAAAAGAAAATCCGCGAATGGCTTCGCACATCATTAAAGCACTTTTTTTTAGGGGTTAATTTTAGGGGTTATTGACGAGGGAGGTACTGAAAAGTCCTCCCTTTTTTGTGCCCCGGAATTCTGGTGGAATGCAAAAACCCGTGCTATAAGAACCAGGCTGTATTGCTTTTTAAATCAATATAACCTAAATTTATGTTTTCTATACTCAAATAAAAGGAAGGTAAACCTTGAAGGTTTTAGAAACCTTCAAGGTTCAAAAGAAAATTCAAAATCGTATCTGCATGAGATTTAAAATTACCCTTAACCGTACCGGAAGACAACGAATGCTCCCGATGGATTACCAGTATTACCTGAGTGCATGGATTTATAAAGTAATTGGTAATGCCGACCCGGAGTTTTCCAGCTTTCTTCACACCGAAGGATACACTACTGGTTATAAACAGTTTAAACTTTTCAATTACTCGCCGTTAAACTTTGGCAAGCCTACCCTCTGGAAAGAAAAGGCACTGTTCGAAATACACACCGATCAGCTTTTCCTGTCGGTCTCCTTTCATTTGGCCGAAGCTGCCGAAAAATTTATCATCGGGTTGTTTAATAACCAACAGGTTTATATGGGTGATCGGTTTAACGGATTGGATTTGGTGGTAAGCCAGGTTGAACGTTTACCTGATCCTGAATTTGCGGCCACGATGAACTACAGGGCTGTTTCGCCGGTAGTTATTAGCCTGAAAGACGGAAACAGTAAATACGCTCAATACCTTTCTCCGGCTGATGTTGAATACATCGATCTGATTCGCGGAAATCTTTGGACGAAGTACGACTCCATCCCCAATAGGACCTACCTGCCCGAAGACCTGAACTTTCAGTTTAAGCTGAAAAGTGAACCAAGATCGAAACTGGTAACGATAAAACCCAACACTCCCGAACAAAGCAAAGTTCGCGGTTTTGTATTCGATTTCGCGCTGACATGCCCTGTTGAGATCCACCAATTAATACTGGCAACAGGGATCGGCGAGAAGAATTCGATGGGATTCGGGTGGGTGGAAATGGCATTTTAAACCTTCAAGGTTTTGAAAATGAAAAAACGGATAATAAATATCAACTATGGATTTTGAAAAAATTTACAGTAACGCACCCGAGAGCATCAAAGTAAACTACCACCCCCAAAGGAGGTGGCTTTAATAAAATGATAACGCCAAAGGCGTTAATTTGCCCATAAATTGAACAATTCCAGAATAGATGAATTTAAAACAGATATCATATTTTGTCCATTTCAAATAATCTAAAAAAAAATGGCAAAGCCCTATTTACATTACCACCGTCAAAGACGGTGGTTTTTCAGATTGTAATAAAATTTTTGGATGCCATTATCAAACACAACAGTAACCTGAAGGAGGAGTTTGTGAACTTTTACCAAAATAGAGAAGATAATACCAGCAAGTTTTTGTACGATGATTACATAAAAATAGTAAGTGACGTGCAGGCTGTTTACAAACATCAATTCGAAACGGTCGATTTGGAAAACCCCAACTGGGACAATTACCATCCGCCACATTCTGGCTATATCGAAGATTGGCAGGCATATCAGTATGCCAGCGAACAGGAGTTTGATGCAATTTTCGACCATTTCCGTTCCAAAGCGATCAATAAAATAATTGAACAACGACCTGATGAGTTGATGGCTATGCTTACCGGTTTATACGAAGCCACGCAGGATGCTGAAGTATTGGATGAGGTAAGTTCATTCGACGATGTAAACGATCATTTATTGTCGGAACATAAAAACATAGTGAACACAATTGTTGAAAAACTGCGGTTAAGTGCGCTGTCAGAAAACAGAATAAGTACGGCGTTTAACCTATTCTTCCGCTATTGTAATGAGGAATATCCGGGGAACGCCTATTTTGCAGCCCATTTTGAACCGTTACTCATTGCCCTGGCCGAAAAATCGGATAAGGCCGACCATTTGCTTTACCTTCTTGACCAATCGGGGGTTGAAAAAGGAGCATTGCCCGAACTTACGCTTTTCCTAAATAAAAAAACAGGTAACAATACCGAGTGGTTGCACGCGGCACTGCAATTTTACCGCACCAACGTACCAGTTGCCAGGGAGTTGCTCGAATACTATTTCGAATCTGATAAAGATGCCTTTACGGCAACAGCCCGAGAACTGTTCCCTGCCAACAATTATTTGTGGGCTCAATTTCTTCAACAATACATTACCCCTCAGTTAGACAAGGAACTGTTTATAAAGGTTTTCTGGACACTTACTGTTGCTAGCCGAGAAATCAAAGATTACTGCAAAATGAGGGAATACCTTACCGAAACCGATTTTAACCGTTTACTTGAAGAAATAAGATGGGAAAAGGTATTCACGGTAAAAATACTGGAGGTTGAAAAACGGTACGAAGACATTAAAACTATGGTGGAGAAGACTTCGGAAAATTGGCACTTATCAGAAATGATTTCGCCAATACTGACGGTATATCCAGGGTTTTGTTTCGGGCATATTAAAAAGATGGCCATTAGCGCCTTGCAAAACGAACGTGGCAGGCATATTTACGAACGGATAGCCACGTGGCTAAAGCTAACTGGAAACATTCCCGGTTTTGAAACCGAAAAACAAGAACTGGTACAGCAACTATACAACCACAAACCCAATCTGCCCGCCCTGAAAGACGAAATGCGAAAAGCAGGTTTAGCAGAATTGAAATTTCCCGGAAACGGTTGTAATAACAATAATTAAAAATGATATGAGAAAAAACGTATGGATCCAAGGCAATCCAAAGCCGCAAAAGTTGGATAACTCAAAGAAAAAGGCAATGATAAAAGAAGTGGAATCTTTTATCGGAAGTTCACAAAAATTATCGAAAAGTATCAGTCGTTTCGAGCTAAGAGCAGGGCGTGTTTACTTTTTCCAGCTCGTTGAACAATTTGGGTGGGATGATCCGAATGCCCGTTTTATCATGCCTCTTATTGATGGCCGATATGCTGAATTCAAATATGCGCGGATCACCATATATCCCAATGAATGCACACTCGATTGGCAGCGACACAACGACCAATGGATAACTATTTTTAGCGGGACTTTTGCAGAATGTCTTCAATACATGAACGAAAGAAATGAATGGTTTCAATGACAGAATTGGATTTAACCCCGAAGGTTTTAAAAACCTTCGGGGTTAAAAAAGGCAACAACGAATAAAAAACCAAGATATATGAGAATACACCTAAAAATTCAAACATCAAACAAGATCATCCCCTTTGATCATCAACCTTTATTGACCGGAACCATCCACAAATGGCTGGGTTGGAACGATGAACACGGAAAGGTATCGCTATATTCCTTTTCTCAACTGGAAGGAGGGAAAGCGACTCCGAACGGATTACACTTTGAACAAGGTACATCCATTTTCTTTAGTTCACACAACTCCGATTTGATTAAAAAGATGGTTTCCGGAATTCAAACCGATCCTACCCTATTCTACGGCTTGACTGTTTCTGAAATCATTATTCAGGAAGATCCCGATTTCGCTGACAGAAAACTGTTCTTCACTGCCAGTCCGGTATTTATAAAACGAAGAATTGAAGATCGAATCAACCATATTCGATTTGACGATCCCCTTGCAGGTTCTTACCTAAAAGAAACACTTCAAACAAAAATGGAGGAAGCCGGGATTGCCGATGAATCATTTAAAATCCGGTTTGAAACAACATACCCCAAGGCAGGAACTAAAATGATTGCCTACAACGGAATACGGAACCGCGCCAATTGGTGCCCGGTAATTATTGAAGGCAAGCCCGAAACCAAACTATTTGCCTGGAATGTGGGATTAGGAAATTCAACCGGAATTGGGTTTGGAGCAATTAAATAGCAACCAAACCTCAAAGGTTTTGAAAACCTTTGAGGTTTAAAATCATCGAAAAAATATGTATTACGTCGTAAAATATTCAGGCCCTTTCGGGTTTATAAAACCCTGGACCGCTGTTCGAGACAGCAAGACTTTCAGTCAACAGTTCCTCACACCTTCAATTATTGAGGGAATTAGGCAAAAATTAGAGGTTAGCTTAATTGTCAGGCACAAACTATCCTATTCTTCAATCAGTGTGCAGCAAGAGCAAACACAAACCCGTGGATGGGAAAAGAAAACACAGTTAAAGATGATGGTTCGTAATCAATCCATTCTGGAACGTGGAGTAATGATCGACCCTATTCTTTATCTGGCTTATGAGAATAAAGAAGATGCTGAAAAGGGTGTAATGCAACACATTTGTTTATGCCGGAATGAGGATGTTTTGCTTCCGGATACTGAAATAATGGAAATGGAAGAATCAGAATTTGATCAAATGACTGGCTTTGAACTTCGCTTTGGTGAAAACGAAAAATCTTTTTTGGTGGGTTTCAATCGCTTTGATGAAACGAAACCAATGTATGGTTGGCTGGAAATCACCGGGAAACCAGTAATTGGAATGTAATGAATGATTTTGACCACATTTTAGCCAAAGGAGATCAGAATGGGAGAACACCGTTGACACAGCATTTGTCAGAGGTTGCCAAACTTGCTGAAATTGTTGCACTGAATCTTTGTTTAGATGCTTCAATTGCCAAAAGGGGTGCCATTCTACACGACATTGGCAAAGCAAGCTCGCTTTTTCAGCAAACTTTAAGCAAGAATTTCCACCGGCCTCCGGGATTTGTCTTTCGCCACGAAATCGCATCCTTGTTTTTTATTTCGCTATTAAACGAGGATGAAAAGCATCCCATTATCGACATGCTTGTGGCTCACCACAAATCAATCTATCAGGATACCGGAGGAAAAGGAATACTTGATATGATTGAAAATGATCCCGATTGTCTTTCCCGGCATTTGAAGGATTTTGAAACATGGAGTAAAGATGCTCTATCAATTCTATCACTACTTGGATTTGAAACAATCCCAATCACGCTACAACAGGCGGAAGTTAACTTTTGGGACGTTGTGGATTATTGTGAATCAAAAAAGTACGGCTATTCTCAATGGAAAGGTGTCTTAATTGCAGCTGATCATCTCGCTTCGGCAATGGAAGGATATTCAGATACACTTTTGAAGCGATTATATGTCCAGCCGGATTTGAGTTATTACCATTCCCGGAAGAGCGAATTATATCCGTTGTCGTTACTTCCCGTGGATGATGAACGATCATATACACTGGTAACAGCTCCGACTGGTGCAGGGAAAACCGATTTCCTGATCCGCCGGTGCAAAGGCCGGGTATTTTACACGCTTCCATTCCAGGCTTCTATCAATGCCATGTATGAGCGAATAAAAGACGATTTGAAAGATACAAATGTCGATGTACGGTTACTTCATGCAGCATCAAGCATTAAGCTCGAAAACGGGAAGATCGAAGAGAAGATTTTGCAACGGCACATCGGAGCATCTGTTAAAGTACTGACACCTCACCAACTGGCTTCGCTTGCATTTGCGACCAAAGGCTATGAAGCAATGATTGCAGATATAAAAGGATGCGATGTTATTTTAGATGAAATCCATACCTATTCAGAAACCACACAAGCGATTGTGTTGAAAATCGTCGAAATCCTTTGCAATATTGGCTGTAGGGTACACATTGGAACTGCAACAATGCCAACCATTTTATACAATCGGCTAGTTGATATTCTGGGAGGAAAAGGGAATGTTTATGAGGTAAGTCTGCCAGATGATGTTTTAAATACATTCGACAGGCACATCATTCACAAAGCCGATTCGATTGAGTCATTGAAAAATGTAATCGATGATGCCATAAAACAAAAACAAAAGATTTTACTGGTATGCAATCAGGTAAAACGATCTCAAAAGTTGTATAAAACCCTGACAGAAAATCATCCTGATATATCCAAAATGTTGGTTCATAGCCGGTTCAAAAGGGGAAAGCGCAGTCAGCTTGAAAACGACCTGCGAAATATCTACAATAAGAGTTCGGAGGCCTGTCTGGTTGTTTCCACGCAAGTAGTAGAAGTTAGCCTGGACATTAGTTTCGACCTGATGATAACCGAATGTGCGCCCATTGACGCACTAATTCAGCGATTCGGACGGATTAACAGAAAAAGAACCAAAGATACAATTGGTCATTACAAACCTATTTATGTGCTTAATCCACCAACCGAAAAAGCCGATGCTTTACCTTATGGGCTAGACGTACTTAAACGCACATTCGATGCCTTGCCAAATGGAAAATTAATGAAAGAGAAGAATTCTCAGGATCTGATTGATCTGGTTTATCCATCTATTGAATTTGTGGATATTGATCTAAGTTCGGTTTTCAAAGATGGAAAATGGAGAATAAAAGAGCTTTGGCACAATCCAAAGTCAGCACTTTTAGAGACTCTTGATATTGATTCTGTCACTTGCATTGAAGAAAGCGACAGAGAATTCTATGAAACCGCATATTATCCGGAACAGGCTAAATTAGAGATTCCGGTTTCTTACCGATCTGTAGCCTATAACAAACTAGATAAATCAACTGAAGGCTCTCGCCCTTTTATCATTCCATCAAAAGCTTACGATCCTGAACTCGGCTTTCTGATTGAATTAGCAAAACCAGAGTTTTATGATGTTACTCAACGATTTTTATAAAAATACAAACTATGATAGCAGCAAATATTGGAAAAATCTTTCTTGACGCTTATAACGAAAAGTATAAGTGTAACTACTCGGCTAAAGATTTCTTTGTGGATATATACCATAAGTTATTCTTTGACCACAACAAGTATATGATGTCTGCCGGAAACTCGCCTTTAGAAAACCCCAAAATAAGTTGGGATAAAATGCGTACAGGACTAATTCCTTACGAAACAAAAGAAAAAAGAAAAGATAGATTAGAGAAATCTATTGAAAAAATTGAAACAAAGCCAGCCGATGCAAGTATTGCTATTGGTTTCCCTACTTTGGATTTTTCGGCACCCACGTCAGGACAAATTACAAATATGGATTTGCCTTTGAAAAAAGAAGAAATGTATTTGTCTTGGATAGGTAGTGGTTTTGGCATTGGAGTTCAAAGTGGAAAAGACGGTTTGTCTCTACTGTTCGATAACAAGCAACTTCTTTTGGATATATATGAAGGTTGGCAATTATACCGCAATCTGTTAAATCAAACGCCGCAATTAAGAGGAAACCAAATCAACACATGGAATGGTCAGTGGATTGCACACCGATATAATAAGAATACCTATGATGAATTAAACCCCACCGCTGCATTTAATCCTTTTGGTTCAATGAAAGATGGGGGATTGGAGGCAACCACTCAATCGTGGACAAAAGTGTTGGTTGGCATTGCCCGCAATTATCCCGAATCATCTTTAACAGCCTATATCTACAGTTTAGGGCAAACCAATATTACCGTTGGCTTTGTTCCTTTTGAACTACCACGTATCAGACAACCCTATGAATTGTATTCTAAATACTTCGGCACCACCAAAATTGAACGAGTGGGACAATTGTTTGGAACAGCCTTCGGATTTACCAAAGCTTGCCAAATGGGCGCCATTGGAGTAAATGCTTTGGAACCGAAAGGATTCAGAGATTGTCTGGACAAAGGCGTTGTTCCCAAATACAATGAAACTGACGAAGAAAAAACTATCAACTTTAATACATATCAAATCTGGCTATTAGCAATGTTAAACAACGAACAATTATGGGAACATGCGCAAAAGATTGCGAAAACCCTAAACAATCACTCAATTAGTGATACCAATGCAAAAAAGGTAAAAAGCCAAGAAGTTACAAATCTATTGGCTTCAGTAAACAAAAAACAGTTTATCGATGGATTGACGGCCATTGTAAAAGGAAGTCAAAATGTTGAACAACTGGCAGAGATAGCGGAGCTAATCAATGTCATGCCCATTGACAATGTTCCTTATTTCCTAACCCTCATCCGCTTTCAATACGCAGTAGAAAATAAAAAATCTTAAACCAGAAATTATGACTCCTTACATTTATTTAAGAGCGTTGAAACACGCCGAGCATACCGTATTTTGTGTACAAGATGGTCAGAAAACCTATTTTGACCCACAGTTTAACCGTGTTGTTGCCTATTCCAGTGGTCAACAAGTAAAACGAGCTATTCTCGATTCTCTAACATCAAATTTGAATGTTCAGATGGCACCTATTACATTCAATTACAATGTCAATGCTAAAAAAGAATTAGAAAATAAAGAACCGTGGTCACCTTGCGATCCAACCTACATCGACCAATTACTTGGCGGATGGATGCGCGCTGGCGATGGTGTTACCGTAAAAAGAAGAAGTCCGTTGTCTATATCGGCCATGCGCCCCATTCATCCACTTCTTGCCGGAACAGATAAAGAAAATCTGACTTTCGACCGGAGCGATAAACCAGACCGCCATCCGGTTAATGTAAGATTGGGCGATAAACTATTGACCGACGAAGAAATTGATGAGTTCTTAACGACAAACAACCGGACACTTCCCCGAAGAAACTGGATTCCTGATAATGTAAGAACAGGTGGTCTGTTTGTTTATGATGTAGCAATTGACCTTCGCACACTGTTTTGTGTTTCGGTCAATCAGCATGAGCCTGAATTATCAAAAGAAAGAATTCAAGACTTAAAATCAAAAGGTTGGGTTGAGAGTGAAAATGTGTTTGGTAAATGTTTGGTTTTGCCTAAAGCAGAACGTGAAAAGGTAATACCCGCATTAGCAAGCGCTTTACTTAATTGGAGAATTACATCAAATCAAGCCCGCACGTTTAGTTTGATGGAAACATTGGCAATAGCAATAAGTGACAATGCCAACAAACTCGCTGGTGCAATCAGGGCTAAGTTGATAGATGATGGTGAAAAACCTAAAGCCAAACCGATTATTGATGAAACTGCCGGTGCTGATATTTTTGTGACTCTTCCTTGTTCAAATTATATAGTAACAGTGAATGAAAGTGCCGATGCAATTGAGCAAGCGGAACAAAAGCTCATCGAACTTATGATGGCATTTGACTACGAAAATCAATTAAAATAGGAATTAACTTTCAGCCTTTCAACTACTTCTAAAAGAAGAAATTAAGCAACTCCCCTACTACCTCATCGACCGCAAATACGACGATGAATTGGGGTTGCAGTTGGATTTGGAAGAAAGCAGTAGTGAAGCAATAATATTTTAATTTTAGACCTTGAAGGTTTTTAAAACCTTCAAGGTCTCTGTAACAAAAAAAAACACGACCATGTCGAATCCGCAAATACCATTGAAACCCGGTAACTACTATCACATCTACAACCGGGGTATTGATAGTTGCAACATCTTCAGGGAAAATGACAACTACGAACATTTTCTGGCTCGGTACGATAAATACATCTCGCCGGTGGCCGATACATTTGCCTGGGTACTGATGAAAAATCATTTTCATTTGTTGGTTCGGATTTTAAATCCTGAAGGTTTCGAAAACCTTCAGGGTTTAAAAGGCAACCCCGAAAAACGCATCAATCAGCAATTTTCCAATCTTTTTAATGCCTATACTAAAGCATTCAACAAAAGGTACGACCGCACCGGAAGCCTGTTCGAACACACTTTCAGGAGAAAACGGATTGATTCCGGGGAATATTTAAAACAGGTTATTCTCTATATTCATAATAACCCCGTGCATCACGGGTTTTGTTCGCACCCAGTGGAATATCCGTGGAGCAGTTATCTCACTTGCATTTCATTGAAGCCAACCAGATTGAAACGCGATGCGGTAATGGGCTGGTTCGACAACGGAGCCAACTTTAAATATTGGCATGAGCAGAAAATTGAAGTTGAACCAATAAACAATTGGCTCGAAATATAAACAAACAACCGATGTAAAAATGTCAAAAACCGAACTAAAAAAACACCTGCTGTCGCTTACCAAAGAGCAGGTTATTGAGATGGTACTCGTGCTGTACGATACCTACAAACCGGCAAAGGAGTATTTCGAGTATTACCTCAACCCCGATGAAAAGGGCCAGTTCGGGAAATACAAGTCCATTATTATCAAAGAGTTTTATTCAAAAAGTATAAGTGGCATAGGCAAAATGCGCTTTTCGGTGGCTAAAAAGGCCATTGCCGATTTCCGGAGTTTGAACCCTTCACCCGAATTGTTGGGCGATTTGATGATTACCTTGCCCGAAACGGCTTGCGAATTCACCAGCGATTACGGCGATATGTCGGAACAATTTTACGCCAGCGCGGCAACAAATTTCGAAATGGCCTTAAAGTTCCTGCAAAAGCACAACCTGTTGGAACATTTTCAGCACCGCTGTGAAGACTGCGTAAAGTACGCCGAACCTTGTGGCTATGGTTTTGCTGACGAAATAAAGGACTTGTTTGATGAGTATTACGAATAATCAGAGACCTTCAATGTTTTGAAAACCTTGAAGGTCTGTAGATAACTTTATCAACCAAATAATCGAATTTCACTTTCGGCGAAAGAGTTTAAAAACTATTTTTGGTCATCATTTATAAAATTCAAAGTATGGCAAATAAGAACAAAGGCAAGATGGTCCAAATGTTAAGTCCGGAAAACTACATCCGCAAAAAGGCCCGCTCACTGCCCATTTACGAGTGCAGGATCAACGAAGAGTGGGAAGAATCGAAAATGGCACAACTATCGGTTGTCCGGCAACACACCAATGGCAATATTACGGCGTGTTATTATTTAGTCGACCTGATGTGCCTGGGAATTAAAGACACCGATTACATGTTTAACGCCCCCATTCAGGCGTTCCGCGAACATATTGAAAAGATAGAGGAACACATGGACATGATTACAATTGATTATGTGCTGGCTCACAATATCATATATGCCGGACTTGAATATGCCGAAGAGTATGGTTTTAAACCTCATAAAGATTTTACGTCGATCACCCGATTTATGCTCGAAGAAGATACCGACGACATCGAACTAATAGACATTGAATGTGGATTGGATGGACAGCCAACATACATGCAAGGCCCTTTTGACGACGAAGTAAAAGTGAAAAAAATTATTGCCCAATTGGAAAAGACCGCCGGACCGGACAATTATTCAGTGCTAATGGAAGAAGATGATGATGTTGATCTTTTTGCCCCTGACGGTTTTGATGACGATTTTGACAATGATTTTGACGAAGATGAATTTGAGGAAATGCCGGCCAATGAAAAAAAAGAATTGTTTTTCAACCTGAACTCCCGGCTCGAAAGCCTGACTGAAGAAGAACACAAACACTTTTTTAGCCTGACCAACTCCATTGTCGACGATCTCGTTGATGTTGACTTGCACAATCAAATCTACGATGAATATTTCGAAGATCTGAATATCGAAACCGAAGAAGATGAGATCCCCGATCAATTGCTGGGCATCAGATCTGGAGACCAACCTGTTTCAGAAGAAGTGAAAAACCGTTTCATCGAACTATACGAACAGTCAGCAGAAAATCCGAAACAAGCAGCGAAAGAACTGAAAATATTTGAAAAGAAAACCAATGGCCTGCCGTGTGTTTATTTTCTTGAACTAATTCTGCTACAGTTACAAGAATCGCCCAAATACCCCACTATACTTAAAGAATATGCCATGAAGTATTCTGATTATCCGTTGATCAGGATATTATGGGTTACCGAACAAGCCATCACAACCCGCAACTTAAAGGAAATTCCGGAATATCCATTTAAGTTTGAAACATTCTTTCCCGACCGGGAAACCATCCATCCAATCGAAAAACACTTATTCCTGACCATGCATGCTTTTGCAACGGCAAATGGAACCGACATCAATAGAATTGATGCATTTAGCTCGGTCCTTAACGATCTCGACCTGCATGAAGTAGATGAAGAGGTATTACGGGCAATTATCACGTTGATTAAAGTCAATTACTTATTATCTTATTTAACTCGCTAAACAATGGAACCTGAAGTCAGTACGAAAAACACAAAAAATGAAATCCTCGCCGCTTACGACGAGTTGATGAAAAAAGTCCAGGAGAAGAAAACCGACGAACCCAAAAAAGTTCAGGAACAACAAAAACAGGAAACTGTAGTAAAAAATGCAGCGGCATTGAGCAACGAGGGCATCGTAAAAGAAATATCGGGGCTGAAAGTAGGACTTTCGTCGGCGCTCGATAAATTAAGCGAAAACTTTGTCGCCGAATTCCGGAAATTTGAAGAGTTGCAGCAAGCCATAAAAATTGAAAAACAGCAGCTGGAAGACCTGTACCAACTGTCGGCCAACACCGATTCGCTTGCGGCTATGTTGCTTGCCCAAAAAGAGAAGAAAGAGCAGTTTGAACAGGAAATGGCCTCCCGGAAAGCAGAGTTCGAAGAGAAAATAAGAACTGAAAAAGAAAAGGTTGACCTTGAAATGTCGGACAAACGGCTGCTATGGAAAAAAGAACAGGAACTTTATGCCGCGCAGACCAAAGAAGCCCTTGACGAAAAGAAAAAGAGCCAGGCCCGCGAAGACGAAGAATACCATTACAACCTGAAAATCACCCGAAAGAAAGAAATCGACCAATACGAAGAAAAGAAACAAAAACTCGAAAAAGAACTGGCCGACAAAAAAGCTGCATTCGAAAAAGAATTTGCAGAACGCGAAACCAAAATTCAGGAGGCCGAAGCCGAATTAAAAGATCTCAGGATAAAAAATGCCGCTTTCCCTGCCGAACTAGAAAAAGCGGTAACAGCAGCTACAAAATCTGTTTCAGAAAGACTCGAAACGCAGTTTGGCTTCGAAAAAGAACTAAAGGAAAAAGAAACTGTTGGCGAGCTGAAACTGAAAGACCAGATTATCGGCACCCTAAACGCGAAAATAAAAGACATGGAAATTACCATTAAAGAACTTTCGCAAAAAGCCATTACCGCCGAAACCAGCGTTAAAGACATTGCCATCCGTGCCATCGAAAGCTCTTCAAAACCCTATTTTATTGAGAAAAATAAGGAGGGACAAGGGAAAGAATAAACTATTTCAACAACAAACCTTCAAGGTTTTTGAAACCTTGAAGGTTTGATAATTACAACACTATGAAAACCGACGAATTGTTACACCAAATCCTTCCGATCCTTCACTCGGTGAAAGACGATGAAGAAAAACTTCAGCAGATTCTGGATTTCCTGCTCGAAGAAATTTACGAAGAGCCCGACGATGAAGAAATCGTAATTCCTGAAAAGTACCGGAAACTGGTACACGATATTGCCGAAAGCATCGATTGCGGAATGGTTTGCTTTGTCAATCCCGAAACGTTCGAAATGGAAGATGTGCCGAAGACATTGCTGGACGAGGGATTTGTCTTTGACGAAGAAGAGGACGAAGTCGAAGAAAAAGAAGACACGATGTTCCTTGAGCATCTGAAATGGGAAAAGTGCATCACGGTTGAGCAGCCCGAATCAAGGGAATCATTCAGGATCATGGAGGGCTTCGTTTCGGAGGTTGATGATAAAAAGCTGCAAAAACAACTGATCAATGCCCTGGGCAACCGTCACCCGTTTGCCAATTTTAAAAACATTATAGATGGTTCGCAGTACAGGAAAGAATGGTTCGCGTTTAAACAGCAAAAACTGGAAGAAGTGGTTTGGAATGAATTATCGTGGCAACTCGAAAAGGATGCAGAATAGTCAGAATTACAGAATGAACAGAATAACTTATTATCTCAATTTCTTTCCTTTCGGAATCCTGAATAGACAGAATTACAGAATGAACAGAATAAAATTAAACCAACAAATTAACATTCAAGTATTTAGTTATTTAGATTCTGTAAATCCTGTAAATTCTGTCAACCCATTGCTGGTAGACAGAATTACAGAATAAACAGCAAAAACATAAATCGAATCAACCGAGTAGTATTCCGGTCTTTGTTTTATTTGAATCCTGTAAATTCTGTCAACCCATTGCTGGTAGACAGAATTACAGAATGAACAGCAAAAACATAAATCGAATCAACCGAGTAGTATTCCGGTCTTTGTTTTATTTAAATTCTGTAAATCTTGTAAATTCTGTCAGGCCGATGCTGAATAGATAGAATTGCAGAATGAACAGAAAAAGATAATCCGATTCAACGGATTAGTAATCAGGTCTTTGTTTTTATTTAAATTCTGTAAATCCTGTAAATTCTGTCAGGCCGATGCTGAATAGATAGAATTACAGAATGAACAGAAAAAGATAATCCGATTCAACGGATTAGTATTCAGGTCTTTGTTTTATTTGAATCCTGTAAATTCTGTCAACCCATTGCTGGTAGACAGAATTACAGAATGAACAGCAAAAACATAAATCGAATCAACCGAGTAGTATTCCGGTCTTTGTTTTATTTAAAT
>JBAZGO010000026.1:0-81589 GCA_041652995.1 Prolixibacteraceae bacterium | reverse complement strand
ATTTGAATTTTTTGAATCGGCAATACTCCGGTTTTTGGGCAAAAATGGGTTAACAGTTAACTGCGGCCAAATTAGTTTAACTCCGCGGTTCGAACCTTGTGTTTTTCTTTGCCCATGACGGGGACATGTCCCTTTTTAGCAGATAACTGAGCTATGTGAACGTACCTCTCCCGAACACTCCCGTGTTGGCCTTCATATTTTCCTCCTTCTTGTTCTATTCGGATTGTGAAAGCTTATTATTTTCTTCATCAATCAGTTCCAATATTTTTTCGCTGATTTTTTTTGCCATCAGCTCATATCCTTCCTTCTTATAATGAACATTTCCCTTCGAACTGTTTAACTTTTCCAATTCCGGTTCCACCAGGCTATAAAGGTCGATCACTTCAATTCCATTTTCCTGCATGATCTTCCAGGCAATCCTGTTTCGTTCCAATACTACAGAGTTCATCTTTTCATCTAATTTGATATCCGGTTCTTTGGATGGGTATGGAGTTGTCAGGGAATATACCAATTGACAATTTTTTGCTTTGTGTTTTATTAAAAACCGCACATATTTTCTCAATCCTTTTTCATACTGCTCGCTGTTTAAATGCCAGCCGTGCAATCCATTGTTAAAATGGATATTTTGATGGTTATATTTTCCCATCACCATTTTAGTTTCCTTATAAAATGCAGGATCCTCCACACTCCGGGAAGTGGCGTAATGGTCGCAGTTGGCTACTTCTTTTAGTTGAACGGAGACCATCGGGAAATAACCCACTGAAATTGAATTACCAATAAACAATATCCGGGGTTTATCCGTTGCGCTTTCTTGTTCCCACTGAAATCTGCTCCATTCAATCCGTTCACGGGTAACTTTTTGTGTTGAACACCCGAATATGCTTAATACACAAACTAAGAGGGCGAAATGCGCACTTGTCCTGATATTTATCTTTTTTCTCATAATTATTTAATTTGTGGGGTATTAATAAATTTCAATATTGGAGATCGCCAGACAGGCTTTTGCCCCGACGACACTGGGTTGTTACGAATTAAGAGGGCGATCATTCAATTTTTTCTTTTTCGATATCAGTAGGCTCAATCCAACCGGCTTTCAGCTTTTCGCCAGCCATGAAGCGATTGTAGAAATTCCGGGTGTCTTCAGAGTATGGATAAGTATCGAAAATATCGCCCTTGCCAAACATGCGCGGGTCGCCGTCTTTCTTTAGTTTTTTGGTCATTTGCCTGTTCAGCTTACTTTTAACCGTGGCATATTCCGGATTTTCAGCCAGATTTTCCATACATTCCTGATCGGCGGAAACCCGGAACAACTGCTCGCCGGAAACCTTTCCAAAATTCAGGTCCCAGTAATTGCTTTTGCCTTTCATTCGGCGATCGTTCAGGATAAATGATTTAGTTGGAGAACCATCGCAATCCATGTATCCGGTTTCGGGGTTGCCTGCCGGCCAGCGCTCGGGATGATAATTCCGGAGATAAAGAAATTCGTTGGTTACAATTCCCCGGATCGGAAAACCAACGTCGTCGGGCCTTCCTAAGTCGGTGCGCTCTTTACCAATCACCATAAATTCGCGGAACTTACCTTTCTGTGTTTCATCGAGAACCGGCCTCAAACTTTTACCTTCCATTTTTTGCATCCCGCTTTGTTTTTCGGGAACACCTGCCAAATCGAGAAATGTCGGCGCAAAATCAGTAAAACTTACAAAATCGTCCACCGTTCGCCCTGGGTTTTTAATTCCCCTTTGCCACATAATGGCCAGTGGCAAATGGTTCGACAATTCGTAGGCATTGCCTTTTACCCGCGGGAATGGCATTCCGTTGTCGGCAGTTACCACGATGATTGTATTTTCGAGCAAACCTTTTTCTTCCAGAATCTTTAGCATTTTCCCGAGATGCGAATCGAAGTATTCAATTTCGAAGGCATAATCAAGCATATCGTTCCTGACGGTATCATTGTCGGGCCAAAAACCAAAAACTTTATCAATTTCAGAAATGGATTTTCCGCCTTTGGTTGCTCCGGCCTTAAATTCATAAGCGCGGTGAGGTTCGGTGCTTCCATACCAAAAGCAGAAAGGTTTTCCATCGGGATTGTCCTTCAGGAAAGCTTCGAAATTGGCCGTATAATCGTTATCGGAAATGTATTTTGCCGGTGGTGTGGTTTTGTGTTCGTTCCACGACGGGCCGAGCAGTTCGCGTTTTTTGCCGTTCACCATTCCGGGATTTCCGGGCGCCCATCCTTTGGCAGTGAGGCCAACATGGTAACCGTTCTCAATCAGTGTTTCAGCGTAGGTTTTAAACTTCGCAGGAAAATACGGAACATGATTTCCTGCTTCTTCCAACTGCCAGGAATTGCGCCCAGTGAGGATACTGGCACGCGAAGGCGAACATTTGGCGTTGCAGGTATAAGCATTTGAAAACAGTATCCCTTCACGCGCCACACGGTCGAATGCCGGCGTTTTCACCCATTTGCAACCATAAGCGCTGGCGTGGGGAAACGACTGGTCGTCGGAAATGACAAAAAGGATATTGGGACGCTGGTCGTTTTTTGTGGCTGCTTGTCCGCTTGCAGTCGCAGCAAATCCTGAAAAGGCGACCATCGCCGGTAATAAGTGTTGATTAAATTTTAAGGTCATTCGTTATTGTTTTGAAAATAATTCTTCGTGTACCACATTCCCGTCAACATCGCAATGTTGCAATTTTAGCCAGCTTTTGTTTTCGGCCTGAAAAACCGAGCCTTTCAGGAAGCCGCCCTTCACCCTTAAAAACCGGTGTTCGGGCCTCAAATCTTCCTGCTTCCAGCCTTCGGCATGTTTATCAGAACCCGCACCAGTGCTGAATTCCCACAGATTTGTCCCGGGTATATTGGTTACATATTGCCAGTGGCGATCGCCGTTGCAGATAAAGACATTGTCGAACTGCTTTAGGAATTCCCGGATTTCGTTGCCCTCGTAGGCAAATTCTTTGTTGGCGTAATTATCGTCTTTATTGTCGCGGTCGGGCCCTAAAATCGGGTCGGGAGTGATTAGGAGTTTAAATGTTGCATCCGACTCTTTCATGGTTCGGAAGAGCCATTCTTTTTGTTCCTGTCCCCAAATGGTTTTTGCAGAGCCATCGAGATTGTCGTTTTTGCTCCTGAAATTACGGCCCTCCACCATCCAAATCTGAAGGTCTTTCCCCAGCGAACTGTTTTATAGGGCTTGTCATTCGTCGGAAATTGTTCTTTGTCGAATATTTCCAATCCACGTTCCCATCGTTATGATTTGAAATAGAAAAGATAACGTCAGTGAAATCCCCTCTCTGAATTTACTGACGTTAACTCTTATTTATTAATACCCCTGATTTTGGGTCATATTCGGGTTGATTTCAATTTCAGTGGAAGGTATAGGCCACAGATACTGCTTTGATGCATCAAACTTTCGTATAGCCAGAAGTTTTATTAATCCGGCATTATACATCGCAGAAAAATCGACCAAACCGTCATCATCGATCTGAGGAGTGCTTGGGAAAAACCACAGACCTTTGCTGACCAGTTTTGTCCTCAGGCCGGCAGGGTCAAGTATCCCATAAATCGGATGGTTGTTCAACGCTTTTTCCGCCAAACGCCAGCGAATCAAGTCGTGATACCGGGTCCCTTCAAAAGCAAACTCCATGCGGCGTTCAGCACGAAGGACTTTTCGCAACTGGGCCTGATTGGTTGTAGTAACAGCAGGATAAAAGGAAGTTGCTGTATAATTCACTTTGTATGCACGCGCACGAACCATATTCATCGCATCCAAAACGGATTGGTCAATTTGCCCAAGTTCAATTTTTGCTTCAGCATACATGAGCAAAACATCGGCATAACGGATAATGATGTTATCAGGATCAGTTTGAAGATCCAACCAGTCTTCGTCAATTTTCTTTTTCCAGACTAACGCATTGTAGGAGGTATACTGGTCAACAGAACGGTTTCCTGTGTTGTTTACCATCAAACCAGTGTTTAAATTCAGAACTTTCAATATATCAGGATGTGGTTCGTAAATAAAACCTAACCATGGAGAACCAAATTCTACAATTGTTGCTGTACACCTGGGATCACGGTTTTTGAATGGCTGCTGTGGATTAAATAATGGAGATTCATCAATTGGCAAACCATCGGTACACAAATATGAACACAGTAGATCCCATGATGGACCGCCATTTGCAAATCCACCAACAATTCTGGGAAGTGGATTTTTTGCTTGGGTACCAGGAATTACGGTGCCCAATTCAACTGACCGCGGAGTCCCTAAAATTGTTTCAACCGAATTTTTAGTCGATGAAAGGAACAATTTCTGATAATCGGGATAAAGCGAATAGGCGCCCAAATCCATACAGGCTTTTGCGGCCTCACTGGCAATTGAATAATCGCCCATATACAGGGCTATGCGAGCCTTCAAAGCAAGTGCCGCACCCTTGGTTGCAAACTGATAGGCTTTTGAACTATACGATACCGGAAGATATTGTATCGCAAAATCGTAGTCGGCATAAATAGCATCCAGAATGGTTTTCTTGGGTGTCTTCGACAATGCAAACGCTTCTTCAATGTCCAAAATCGTTGTATAATAAGGAACATCACCGAATAAGAAAATCAGTTTGGCATACTGGGTCGCCCTTGCAAACCGGGCATTTGCTTCATAGATTTTCAACTTATCTTCAGATACTGATCCCTGAGCCTTATCCAGATTTACCAAGATGCGGTTAGCAGCAGCAATACATTTGTAGGCATATTTCCAAGTTAGGGTAACTATACTGGTTTGACTGGATATTGTTGCGCCAGTAATTACACTTAAACCATCCCTGGCAGTCCAGTTATCCGAATATTGCTCTGACCATTGCTGCCAATTACCCCCAGATAAAGGGTTTTCGTTCATCCGTGTGAGTTCCGCATCCCAGTAATCAATATTGAACAAAGTCAATACTGCCATTTCCAGCTCACTGTCATTCGAATACCAGTTTTCGCTGGAGCCTTCCGATAATGGATTTAAATCCAAGCTATTGCAGGAAAAAAGCATTATACCGGCAATAAATAGTACTATTTTATTCTTCATCATTGTCAATTTTTAAAATTTAACAGAAACTCCAAAAATAAATGAGGTGGTCACCCAATAAGACGATGCTTCGGGATCCCAACCTTCAGGATAACTATCGATTGATAACAGGTCAGATATGCTGGAATACAATCGTATGTTTTGCATCTTCAACCGGTTGCTGACATGTTTCGGAAGATTATACCCAAACGTGATGTTTTTTAGCCGGAAATAAGAACCATCAAACAACCAGAAATCAGAAAAGGAGTAGTTGTTCGTATTACCGGGACTCGATACACGCGGATATTTTGCGTTAAGGTTCTGCTCATCGGTATTGTATTTGCTCCAGTAATTCCCGACAATTAATTGCGGCACTTCAATATAATCATTGAGGAACGGCTTCACCATTGAATCTGTTAAGCGGACTATTTGCTTGCCAATACCCTGAAAAGCAAGTGAGAAATCAAAGTTTCGGTATTCTAACTGTATGTTTCCGCCATATAAATACCGGGGAAGCGAACCTCCAAGTAAAACACGGTCGTATTCGGAAGATATTTTCCCGTCGGGAAGTCCATCGGGACCACTAATATCCAATAATTTAATATCACCGGGTTTAACATTATTGTTGAGCTTAGCTGAATTATTCACATCTTCCTGGGTTTGAAAAATGCCATCTGTTTTATACCCATACCATTCATTAAACTCGCTACCTTCAAACTTTACCTGAGCGCCAAGAAATTGAGTACCCCCCAAATCGCCCATTACCGATTTAAAATCGGAAAGGTTAACAGAGGCTGAATATTTCAACTCCCCTATTTTATCGTTCCAACCCAATGACAATTCCCATCCATTGGTATTCATTTTTCCGGTATTCTGGCTGGGGTTCTCCAGACCTATGTAATCCGGAATTTCCAGATCCAATAACATATCCTTGGTTGTCTTTTTATAGTAGTCGCCAGTTAGTCTCAATTTATTATCGAAGAAACTGGCATCCAGACCAAAGTCGTGCGACTCGGTTGTTTCCCATGATATATCGCGAATGGAATACTGGGAAACAGCGGCTGACTGGCCGGAAACAATTGCTACACCCTGATAAATAAGCGTGTTGCCGAAACCGATTGTTGACTGATAAGGATAATTACCAATCCGCTCGTTCCCCAGCGATCCCCACGAAGCCCTCAATTTCAAATAGGATAGCCACGGGATATTTTTCATGAATGCTTCTTCTGAAATTGCCCACCCTGCTGAAAAAGAAGGAAACATTCCCCAACGATAATCGCTGGCAAACCGGGACGAAGCATCATAACGTGAATTAGCCTGTACAAAATACTTATTGTTATAATTATACAATATACGTCCAAAAAACGAACGATAAGCATTTTCATAAGCACTTCCACTATTATACTGATAATTTTCATTTCCCAAATCCAGATATGGAAATGAAGTCAGAATATAATTATCACGGGAAGCACCTAACGATTCACTGAAAAAATAATAGTTTTCGTATCCACCCATGATATTCAGGTTATGCTTTCCAAGTGCCTTGACATAATTGGCAATCAACTGGGCCGTAACACTGTAATTATCTGGACGCGATTCCGTTAATTTGGTTTTTGTTGCCCCGGTTATAAAACCGGCATTGAAATTTGGATCGTTATAATTGGTATATACCAATTGTTTTACAAACGATTTGTCTTTGCTTGCATATTTTTGGGGCGATAAAATTGCAGTGATCTTTAATTCTTTGAGCGGTGAAAAATCAATAGCAATCTTTCCGCCAAACGAGTTTGAAACGTTTTTACTAAAACCTCCAAATTTTGCCAAAGCATAAGGGTTTTCTCCTGATTTTCCTTCGCCTATGCGGCCATCAGACCACATCGCGGCATAGATTGGCGCAACTCCGTAAGTGGACGGATTAGGTGAAAAGGTCTTGCCGGGGCTTTCGTTTGTTGAATAAATCCCGTTAAGGTCAACGGATACAGAAAGCATTTCGTTGATCACCACATCATTATTTGCCCTAAATATAAACCGGTCGTAACTTCGTTCATCGTAAAGAAATCCGTTATTGCTGTAATCAACCGAAAATTTGGTGCGTATATTCTTGCTTCCTGCCGTAAGTGTCAATTTATGGCTCTGCCGGGTTGAGAAATCATTTAAAATCAAATTCTGCCAGTCAGTATTAGGATATAAATCAGGATTTCCAGCATTCAATGCAACATAATTATCAATTGTTGCTTTCGGATATATCGGAAATTCATTTCCTGCAACATTCCCGGCATCATTCCAGTTTCTTTCATTTAATACTCTCATGTAGGTCTGTGCATCGGCATGCTCAACAAGTCTGGTTGGTTTATCGATGCCATATTCATAATTATAGTCCAGGCTTAATTGTCCGGTTTTAGCGCGTTTGGTTGTAACCAGAATAACACCTGCCGCTGCCCTGGAACCATAAATGGAAGCTGAAGCAGCATCTTTCAATACAGAAAGACTTTCAATATCGTCCGGGTTAATCCAATCCAATGTACCGGGAATACCATCAACAATTACGAGAGGGTTACTGTCGCTGATAGTAGTGATTCCCCTGACCCTGATTGTTGCCGATGCATCGGCTGCACTACTGGATCGGGTTACCATCAGTCCGGGCATACTTCCCTGTAAGGCCTGCGACACTCGAACTGTTTTACGTTCGGCAATAGATTCACCACCAATAGTAGCTACCGCACCGGTTAGGTCTTGTTTCTTTACTGTTCCATAACCAATTGCAACCACTTCATCAAGTCCAATTGTTTCATCCTCCATTACAAGATTAATGTTTGTTTTGCCAGCGGTTTTAATCTCTTGTGTTTTCATGCCCACAAAAGAGAAGACTAGCGTTGAACCAGACGCAAAATTTTCTAATGTATAATTTCCATTAGAGTCTGTGATCGTTCCGATTGTTGTTCCTTTAACCAATATAGTTACGCCCGGAACAGATTCTCCAGAAGTGTTTTTTACACTACCCGTTACAGTTGCAGTCTGAGCCATCAGGTTGACACTGAGAAAACCAAAAAAAAGCGTCAGAAGCATTACAGTCCACATTTTTCTTTTGAACTGTTTAAATCCATTTGATTCATCATTTTTTTTCATACATTCTAATTATGGTTATATTTGCATTTAAAACTACACTACAACAGAGTAGAATTATAGTGTTGTGTAGTGTGGTGTAAAGATATTAATGATTTATTAATTTTGCAATATTTGAGAATATTTTTTTAAGGAAAGTTAAAAAAAGATAAACAACAGATTTACAGTTATATAAAAACATATGAGTCCCAAAATTAAGATTGATATTAGCTCGAAAATACCGGTTTACAAACAGATCATTCAGAAAATTCTGGATTTGGTCAATACCAAAAAATACACGAAAGGAGATTATATTCCTTCCATGAATGAATTGGCAGATCAACTTCAGATTTCGAAAGAAACCGTTAAAAAGGCTTATTCTACTCTGAGAGAGAGAGGAATTATTGAATCATCGCATGGAAAAGGATTTTATATCACAAACAACGGGAAAAACAAAATTAGAATACTCCTCATTTTTGATAAAATAAGTACTTACAAACAAGTACTATATAGTTCTTTTGTATCAAATATCGGAGTCAGTTCTGAAATTACAATCCGTTTACACAATCAGGACATAGACCTGTTTGAATACTTCATTGATGAAAACCTGGATAAGTTTGACTATTACCTCATTACGCCCCACTTTCCTTTAGTGCCTGAAATACAAAAGAGAGCCGTTAAAATTCTGCGGAGGATTCCAAATCGAAAGCTTCTACTACTTGATAGGCTCATTGAAGGACTTTCTGGTAACTTTGGATGCGTGTATCAGGACTTTGAAAACGATATATTTGATGGCCTTACTCAGGGGATTGAGGTGTTAAAAAAATTCAAAAAATTAAATGTGGTAATGATGCAAGGTAGCATGTATGCTCCACTGATAGAAAAGGGAATTAATAAGTTTTGTATTCAGAATCAAATTAGCTATGAAGTCCAAAAAAATATAAATAAGGATAACATACAAAAACAAGAAGTTTTTTTAATTCTGAATAGCCAACTGGATTCTGAACTTATAGAACTTGTCAGAATAGCAAGAATAAAGGGTCATAAGATAGGAAAAGACATTGGCATAATTTCTTATAATGAATCACCAATAAATGAGATCGTTTTAGATGGATTAACTGTTGTTTCAACTGATTTTAAACAAATGGGAGAGCTAGCAGCAAAAATGATTTTGAATAAATCTTTCAAAAAAATCAGGTGCAACTTTCAATTGACGAGAAGGAATACATTTTAAGGTTAGTAAAAAGGGTTGCAAAATCCGGAACATCCTGACTCCCCTTTGATTAGCGGGCTGGAACGGAATCCAGGGCATGTTGCCCCCCTTCACAATTCTCACCACAGGTTTTGTTCATTAGCGATAAACAAACCACTAATACAATATTCAATTTCAATTCATTTATTCAATTTCAATTCATTTATTCAATTTCAATTCAATTTTAGTGGCCAAAAAGCAATTAATGGCAATTTCATTCCATTTGAATCTTAAAAAAACCGTTTAAGGTTATAGGCGGAACAGACCAATGACCATTCTGCGTCTGTTTCGGCTTCCCTTCTTAACAAAAATCGTCTGAACCCTAATATTTCTTTGATTACTCCAAAAACTGGCTCTACGGTTTGTTTTCTTTTTTTGTATATCTCTTTCCCTTCTTCGCTTCTCAATTTCTGAGACATCTTTTCAACCGGGCAGACACCTGGCGCATCATCCGTTGGATCAGGATTTAAAATATTGGATAAAAAACTGTTGTGCTTTTCTCTTGAGGTTGAGATGATTGGTGATATATTTCTGTGTTCACACCCAGCAATGTTATTTTCGCTAAAGTATCCTGTATCAGCAACTGCTGCGGAGATTTCACCAGATAATTCTTCGGGTACAGATTCAATGGCCGGGATAAATTCCTTCTTATCTTTGGCGTAGGAGTTGCAGTAAGCCCCAACTATAACCATATCATCGTTTACCGCAGCTTGTCCGTTGTAACATAGGTCAAAACCCCTGGACGTCTTCATTATTCGGGATTCAGGATCGGTAAAATTATATTGGTCTTTATCATTTGGCTTATCTGATGGGGCTTTGGGTTCTTTGCCCCTAGGGTTCTTCCCAGTCTTTTCTTTCTTTCTTCTGGTTGCGTTGTTCCATTTTGGCATCATACTGCTCTTTCTCTTTTTGGTAACGTTCTGATGCCCTTTGTTCTACAACCATTTTTGCTTCCTGTATTTTGTCCAGGCGGTCTTTTCTGAGCTTCAATTCTTCAGGAATATCCAGTTCTAATCCTATTTCGCTTTCGACTTTGGAAGCGGCCAGATCCAATAATTTCTCAATTTCTTCTTCAATCTGTTTTTCTAATTTTTTTATGTACTCATAGCTCATTGCCTTATGGCGCGAAGCATTGGCCTGAACCTTGGTTCCATCAATGTAGATGTTGCCAAGTTTAACAAGCCCAAGTTCCTTGCCTATCAACAAGATCTCTTTGAACCAACCCTTGATCTGGTCAAGGAAACGTTTGCTGAACTCCGATATGGTGTCGTGATCCGGGTGGTGGTTTCCGGCAACAAACCGGAAAACGACAGAATCGTAAGTGGAACTCTCAATTTTACGAGAACGGAATACTCCGGTAGAATAACCGTAAAACAGTAAGGACAGCAACATCCGTGGATCATAGGCGGTAGATCCAACTCCTTTGTATTGATTATATATCGTTCTCATATCAAGCTTATCAACTACATCAACAACAAAGCGCGCAAGATGATGCTCTGGCAACCAATCCCCCAGATCAAAAGGCATTAGCATTCTTTGTTCACTGTCTGCTCCTATAAATTTTTTCATATACGCATGATAATTTTATCCTGTAAATTACAAAATATATCCTCCAAATTATAAAGTCCGACAGGTTCCTAGATAAATTGAAATGTGAAGAAATAAATTGTTTTGTTTCATTCGAATTTCATCCGTTTTCGAAAACTGGACAACGCGATAAAAGTATTAAAAGTAATTCTTGATACCAATTTTCATTGAACCAATACGCTTAGACATTCACTTTGCTCTCTTAATGTAAGGGTCGAAACCCGAAACTCAGGATTGAGATTCTTTTCTAATCTTGCTTTTAGCATACCCATATCTTCCGAAATCTTGGCATCAACAATCCTGGCATATATCTGAGTTGTTTTGATTGAAGTATGCCCCAGCATTTTTGATACAGTTTCTATCGGAACACCGTTTGACAGAGTTATTGATGTTGCAAAGGTATGCCTCGCAACGTGCATTGAAAGATTTTTGCTGATTCCGCAGATGCCAGCTAGTTCTTTGAGATACTCATTCATTTTTTGGTTCGAGTGCACCGGAAGCAATTTCCCTCTGTTCTGGGTTATAGGAAAATTCTCATATTTCTGCAATATCTCAATTGCATGAGGCAGCAATGGAATCCTACACCGGATATCTGTCTTGTTCCGATCAATAACAATCCAATCTCCGCCATCGTTTCCTTGATGAATATGCATTCTGGTCATTTTTCTTAGTTCTGCATAACCCAATCCTGTGTAACATGCAAAAATGAATATATCACGAATGGTTTCCATTCTGAGTGTATTAATTTCCTTATTCCTGATTTGCTCCAATTCCTGAATTGTCAGGTAATCCCGATGGGTTTCATTGCGTGTAACTTTAAATGAATTATACGGATTATTGGCAATCAAGCTCATGGCTATGCCCGTATTCAAAGCCTTTTTTAGATGTTTATGGTAAGTTAAAGCCGTATTTGGTTTTAATTGGTATTCAGTTTTCAGGTAGATGTCAAATGAGTTCAGAAAACTGTAATCAACCAATGAAAGACCAATATCATTCCGCCCAAATCTCTTTTTCAAAAATTCCAGTAATCTCTCTCTGGTTGTTTTGTAATGCTTTAATGTTCCTTCAGAATAATCATTTCCAACACGCGCATCTATACCTTTAATAATAATATCCAGAATTTCCAGTACCCCTTTTTCATCACTTACTCCCAGCAATTTATCTTTTACATCTAAGGTAGAAAAATGTTCTCCTTTTGATTCCAGTTGGCTATAAACATCCTGTACCCTGTTGCTGATTTTATTCAGCCGGGTATTCAGGATTTTGGCTTCTTCGGATCTCCCTACAACTTGCTGCCGCACATCATCCCATGATTCAGGACAAATAAAGATGCTGGTAGATAATTCAAAACGTTGGTTGTTCATCGTGCACCGTACATAGACCGGGCATTTCCCGTCCACACGGGATTTCATTTTCTTTAGTGAAAAATTTACTGTTACTCTCATAATTAGACTCATTTTTTAGTGTTAAAAAATGGTCTCGTTTTCATGCTTAAAACTACCCCCTTTGAGTCTCATTTCCAAGCATCAAAACGAACCAAAATAAATTAAAATG
Organism: Prolixibacteraceae bacterium; assembly: GCA_041652995.1. Taxonomy (GTDB): domain Bacteria; phylum Bacteroidota; class Bacteroidia; order Bacteroidales; family Prolixibacteraceae; genus Aquipluma. The sequence continues at coordinate 69,049 of JBAZGO010000026.1, read as the reverse complement.
AATTAATTATCAGAATCTTACATCAATTACCGAGACCTGTTTGGAATTTTCCGGGAATAGGTCTCGATATAGTCTCGTTTATTTTGCGATTTGGTGCATATTTTGACACCTTGCCGAAAATAAAAAAGCGCTTAAACCTTTGATTTAAGCGCTTTTAGTATCAATTGATGTCTTTTGGTGTGACCCAGCTGGGATTCGAACCCAGGACCCCATCCTTAAAAGGGATGTGCTCTACCAACTGAGCTACTGAGTCATCCTTAATATGCCTTACCTTTCTGATAAGGCGCTGCAAAGGTAAACGCTATTTTCTTTTTTGCAAACCCGTTTGTCTTTTAATCGGCAAAGAGTGCAAGATTTTATAAACAAACGATTGTTAGTTTTCTCATTACTAAGCCGGAAAAATAATCTAATTTTGTGACCGTAAATTTTAAAAATCGCCTTGTGAGAAACAAAGTTGTCATTATTACAGGCGCTTCTTCAGGAATTGGACGTGCTTTGGCCAAGGAATTTGCCGGAAAAGGAGCCAAACTTTCGCTGGGTGCCCGCCGCACCGAATTGTTGGAAGAGTTGAAATCTGAACTTCCGCAAACCGAAATTCTAATTTCTAAAACAGATGTTAGTGAGGAGGCTGATTGTCGCAATTTAATTGAAGAAACCGTCAGACATTTTGGACAGATTGATGTGTTGATTAACAATGCAGGTATTTCGATGCGTGCCTTATTTGAGGATCTAGACCTGAAAGTGATCAGACAACTTATGGATGTTAATTTCTACGGAACTGTTTATTGCAGCAAATATGCATTGCCTTATTTACTGAAATCGAAAGGTAGTCTGATCGGCGTCATTTCAATTGCAGGATATGTTGGACTTCCCGGACGAACAGGTTATTCGGCATCCAAATTTGCTATCCGCGGATTTTTAGATACGCTGCGCATTGAAAACCTGAAAAAAGGATTGCATGTGCTGGTTGCTGCTCCCGGATTTACTGCTTCAGAAGTAAGAAAAGTTGCATTGTCGAACGACGGAACCCAACAGGGCGAAACTCCGCGTGACGAAAGCAAAATGATGACGGCGGAAGAGTGTGCCGGTCACATCGTAAAGGCTGTTGAAAAACGGAAAAGAGAATTAATTCTGACGTTTACAGAAGGAAAACTCACTGTATTTCTTGGTAAATTTTTTCCGTCATTGCTCGATAAACTTACATACAATCACATGGCTAAAGAGCCAAATTCGCCATTTAAATAAGTAACCAAAACCAATGCTTGTCACCGAAACCAAAATCAGGGTTTACTACCAGGATACCGACCAAATGGGAGTTGTTTATTACGGAAATTATGCGCGTTACTACGAAATCGGTCGCACAGAAATGATTCGCGATTTAGGATTTACCTACAAGCAACTCGAAGCGCTTAAAATTTTGCTCCCGGCCCGAAGCCTGAAAATAAACTATCACAAATCAGCATATTACGACGATTTGCTCACAGTCAGGACAATTGTTGATACCATTCCGAAGGTGAAATTTCCGATTAAAACTGAAATTTACAACACGAAAGGTGAATTGATTAATTCAGGAGAAACCGTTTTGGTATTTTTTAGCGCCGAGAAAAATAAGCCGGTTGCGGCACCCGATTTCTTCATGGATAAATTAGCCGCGTTTTTCGGGAATTCTTAGCAGAAAGACATTCAGGATAAACCGATACTACGTTTTATTACAACTAAAACTGTGACCAAAACAAAAACAACTATAACTGCCCCTGTGGTTTTGTTAATCCACCAAAGTATCCGCAGATTTATTTTGTGCCTGAACAAGCTCACAATTCCTGAAAGCGAGAACCACCAGGCCGTGGCTCCGGTAAAAACACCAAGAATTACAAAAAAAGAATTGTACGGATGTTCAAGACTGTTGGCAACTCCTGAACTGGCAAATACGGCCAGAAATACAAAAACTGTGAGCGGGTTCGAAAACGTAACCAGAAAACTGGATAAAATATCCTGAAGATGCGTATTTCCTTTTAAGCGGTTTCGCCTCAAATCAGTCACCGGATTTTTAAAAAAGATATGAATTCCAAGAGCGAGAACCACTATAGCTCCTACTATCTGAAAGATAAATTCATTTTCGCGAATGAAATTAATTGCAAAAGTGAGGCTGAATCCGGCAATAATAGCGTAAAGTGTATCGGAAAGCGCTGCACCCATTCCGGAAAGCAACCCAGCCATACGACTTTTATTTACTGTGCGTTGAATGACCAACACCCCAATCGGCCCCAATGGAATCGAAACCATCAGTCCAATAACAATTCCTTTAATAAGTAATGATAAAAACATAAGGCAAAAATAAATGATTTTATCAGTAAACCACAACATCTTTAAAATCCGCTAAAATATTGCCAACCCACAATACTATTCTAGCTAAATTCGTATTTTTAGAACTCTAAACTGAACTAAAAATAATTGCACAAATGGAAGAACTGGCCGTTGGAACACGTGTTGATCATCCCCGGTACGGAGAGGGGATTGTAAGTAAGAACAAAGTAACTTCGTACGAAATTTTCTTTGAGCGAGGTGGCAAAATTGAAATTAGTAAACGCAGCGAAGATCTGGAAGTACTGGAAACTCCTGAAGAAAAACCCAGGAATTCATTGACTTTACCTGAAATTGAAAAAGTACTCCGCTACGTTTTGGAAGATCAGAGCGCCCTTCAGGAAATAGTACCTTTGGGCGACAAATGGTTAGGTGGAAACATGCTTCTGCAACCGGCAAATGTTTCATTAAAACCAAAAGAAATTCCCATCGAGGCATTCTTTCATAAAATAGTAATGGTGCGCGACAGACTTCGCGTTCTGGAACAAAACATAAACAGCCACGCCGGCTTGTCGGATGAAGATAAAGTAAACCTGCAGCAATACATCACACGAATTTACGGTTCGTTAACTACTTTTAATATTCTCTTTGCCGACAAGGACCACTATTTTGTTGGCGCTAAAACGTAAATATCATGAAGAAAACATTTTTTATTTTCACAGCGGTTATAATCAGTTTAACAACCATGGCACAGGATTTCAAGCTTAAAGTTTGGCCCGACGGGGCACCGGACAGCAATGGAATGACCAAACCCGAAGAAGTTTACGAAGGCAAACGCGTGCGTAATGTTTCGGAAGCTGAAATATATGTGTATTTACCCAAAATCGGCATCAATACAGGTGCTGCAGTGGTTATTTGTCCTGGTGGCGGATACATGATTGAAGCCATGGACCACGAAGGTTACGACATGGCCGAATGGCTCGCCACACAAGGCGTTGCCGGAATTGTCCTGAAATATCGTTTGCCTTACGGACACGATCAGATTCCGCTTGAAGATGCGCAAAGAGCGCTCCGCATTGTTCGTCAACATGCCGCCGAATGGGGAATTAACCCGATCAAAATAGGTATTGCAGGTTCATCAGCAGGTGGACACCTGGCCTCAACTGCCGGAACAAAATTCGATCTGGGGAAATCAAATTCAACTGACCCGATTGAAAGATTTAGCTGTCGCCCCGATTTTATGTTGCTGCTTTACCCGGTTATTACATTCAGGGAAGAATTCGGACACATGGGTTCGCGCGTCAACCTGATTGGCTCCGGGAACAAATGGGAACTGGTTGAAAAATACTCGAACGAATTACAGGTAAATGCGCAGACACCGCCAACATTTCTGGTTTTAGCCGACGACGATGGCGGCGTTCCGCCACGCAATTCAATTGAATTTTATCTAGCGCTGAAAAAATATAAAATTCCGGCCGAAATGCACATTTTCAGAGATGGCGGACACGGTTTCGGCATGAACAAAAAAAACATTCCGGTTGATCAGTGGCCCAATTTGTTTGCACAATGGATGAAAGCACAGGGAATCACCAAATAACATTTACAATTGGACAATTTACTATTTACAATCACCCGGATCAATCGATAAATAGTAAATGGTAAATATTTAAATCGTCAATTAATTTATGTATTCAAACACGCATCCGGTTAATGTTTTGAAGTTTTGCCCCAAATGTGGTTCAGCACATTTTCCGGCCACTGGCGAGCGATCGTTCACATGCAGCGATTGCTCGTTTAATTATTATGCAAACACGTCAGCGGCGGTGGCAGTTTTGCTTTTCAACGAAAAGGGCGAATTGTTGTTTACACGCCGTGCCATCGAACCTCATTTCGGAAAGCTCGATCTTCCCGGTGGATTTATCGATCCGATGGAAACTGCTGAACAGGCTGCTATTCGCGAAATTCAGGAAGAACTGGGTATTTCAGTTCATTCGTTGCAGTATTTCTGTTCGCATCCAAACGAATATGTTTTCTCCGGATTTTCAGTATTCACGCTCGATCTGGCATTTCTGGCAAAAACCGAAACTCTGACTGAAATGATTGCCATGGACGATATTTCGTCGTTCGAATTTCACAAACCCAGAGATTTAAACCTGGAAGAATTACCTTCCATTTCAATGAAAAACATTATTAAAGAGCTTATTAAACGTGAAGGAACTTATTAAAAACAGAATCGATTCGCTGCGGAAGAAAATGCAGACTGAAGGAATTAATGCTTACATTATTTACGGTACCGATCCGCATTTAAGCGAATATATGCCTGAACGCTGGCAAACGCGTTCGTTTATTTCAGGATTTACCGGATCTGCCGGATTGGTAATTGTAACTCAGCAAAAAGCCGCACTCTGGACCGATTCGCGGTATTTTCTTCAGGCGGAAAATGAGCTTTCAGGAACGGGAATCGAACTCGTAAAATTACGGGTTCCTGGGTTTCCCGATTCGGCCGAATGGCTCAAACTAAACCTGCAACCAGGCGAAACAGCAGGAACCGACGAATGGTGCATTTCGGTCAGCCAATTCAGGCAAATGAAAAACAGTCTTGAACTTTCAGGGATTAAATGGAAAGCGTGCGGCGATTTGATAAACGATTTTTGGACTAACCGCCCTCCCCTGCCCGATTTTCCGGTTTACGAACACGAACTTCAGTTTGCCTGCATCAGCCGGAACGAAAAAATTGAAACCATTCGCAGAGAGCTGCAAAAATCAGGAGCAACCATGCAGATAATTACGGCATTGGACGATCTGGCGTGGACATTGAACCTGCGTGGACGCGATGTGGAATGCAACCCGGTTTTTATGGCTTATGCCAGCGTAACAAACAATGAAACCGTTCTGTTTATTGATTCTCAAAAACTTGCTCCGGAATTAAAGTTAAAACTTGGATCGGAAGGAATTCAGGTTCAAGAATACACAGGAATAACTGACTATTTAAAGCAAATTTCCGCTTCGGAAAAAATATTACTTGACACCGACCGCACCAGCCAGGCTATTCGGGAAAACATTCCTGAAAATTGTCGGGTAATCGAAGAATTATCAGTCCCATGTCGTTTGAAAGCGTTGAAATCAGGCGCAGAAATCGCCAACATCCGAAATGCCATGCGGAAAGACGGAGTTGCTATGGTTGAGTTTCTTTTCTGGCTCGAACAAAACCTGGGAAAGATACCCGTAACCGAATTTACAATTGCTGAAAAACTCATGGAATTTCGGGCTGGTCAGCCAGGTTACAAAGGCATCAGTTTTTTCCCGATTGTTGGCTACAAAGAACATGGCGCAATCGTTCATTTCCATGTTTCGGCTGATAATGCATTGCCTGTTGAAAAAGATGGATTCCTCCTGTTTGATTCAGGCGGCCAGTACATCGACGGAACTACAGATATTACCCGAACAATAGCGCTTTCGGAATTAACCACACAGCAAAAAACCGACTTTACATTGGTTCTGAAAGGAATGATTTCGCTGACTCTGGCCAAATTTCCGGAGAATACGCGCGGCTACCACCTTGATATTCTGGCACGTCAAGCCATGTGGAAACACGGTTTAAATTACGGACACGGCACCGGGCATGGCGTTGGCTATTTCCTGAATGTGCACGAAGGACCAATGAGCATTCGCCAGGAGTTTAACGATCGTGTCATTGAAGCAGGCATGGTATTGTCGAACGAACCTGCTTTGTACCGGTTGGGCGAATATGGTTTGCGTACCGAGAACATGATTGTTTGCCGCAAATCGGAAGCCACAGAATTTGGTAACTTCCTTGAATTCGATACACTTACACTATGCCCGATCGATACGAAATGCATTGACAAAAGCCTTTTAGATCAGGAGGAAATTAATTGGCTAAACGATTACCACAAGCTGGTTTACAATGAGTTGGAACCATTGGTAAATGGGGAATTGAAAGGTTTTCTGAAAGAACAAACGAGGGCGATTTAGCAGGGTTAAAACCCAAACAATCTGCATATCATCAAATCCGTCACATGAATGTGATGGCAAAGGATAATCCGATGAATAACAATACAAATTCTATTTCATCTGCTCGGAATCAAATAAAAAACGGCAAAAAATATCGCTTTTCCTAATAGCTGCAATATCCTTTGCCGTTTCGCTTTAGCGAACGGATCTTTTTAATTCGCTTATTTCACGTAATCAGCGTTCAGCAAAAAATCGAGTGATTGTTTCACACCGTCAATTGGATTGGTATTGAACGCTTCCACTTCAACAATGATGTGTTTCATTCCTGACTTTTCAGCATTTTCGAAAATTGGTTTGAAATCCATTTTTGCATCAGGTCCGCCCAATTCTTTCACGTCTTTCACATGCCACAATTCGAAACGACCGGGATAGGCATTGAAATAATCAACCGGATTTTTGCCACCTTCGGTAATCCAGTACAAATCCATTTCGAACATCACTTTGGCCGGATCAGTATTATTCAGCATATAGTCGTAAATGGTCTGGCCATCAACATCGCCAAATTCGTGACTGTGGTTGTGATATCCAAAGCGAATACCTGCAGCATTACATTTTTCGCCAACAGCATTGAAATAATCGCAATAGCGCTGAACGCCTGCAATACTTTCGTAACCAACTTTGTCCATAAATGGCTGAACAATGAATTTAACACCTGCAGCCTGATGTGCTGCAATACAAGTGTCCCACCAGGCCATTGTTGCATCCCAGTTTGTTGAATCGGGAACTGCCTGACCGCAATGTGAAGAGAAAAAATTCAACCCATTGGCATCGCACAAAGCTTTGAAGTCGGCAGGTTCCATTCCATAAAATTTACCATCCGAATATCCTGCAGCTTCAACGAGTTTATAACCCATTGCTCCCACTTTTTCAACGGTTCCCTTTGGATCGGATTTCATACTGTCGCGAACCGAATACAACTGAAGACCAACTTCTTTCTGCGGTTTTGGTGCGGTACACGAAACCATTGTCCCGGCAGCAAAAATGGCCAGAGCAACAAAACTTAACGACTTTTTGAGATTTAATTTCAAATTCATGATTTACAAATTAGTTGATTAAGATTGATACTATGAGTATTAAATTTTCGATTTGAACAAAATTAATTTAAAAATATGAAAGTTAAACTGATTCCGGAATATTGTTTTGTATTCCAGACAAATTCAATTCACAGTTCCTCTTCGGAATAATCCCAGCCCAAAATGCTTGCCATTACCGGCAAAACATGAGCTGCCATTTTGCGCTGGCCTTTGTAGTTTGGATGCGTATCCGATCCCAGATCTTTTTCAGGATCCATCAAATAGGTTGGAATACCTACAAAATATACGTTTTTCTTTTGGTAATTATTCCTGAAACTATCGACCATTTCTTTCACGTACGAATAACATGGTTCGTCGATCATAGGGCCAACAATGCAAAAAACAGGAATTTCGCCATACTGCTTTTGTACCTCGTTAATCAGTTTCTCATACCCTTCCTGAAATTGCTTTTTCTCCGGAAAAGGCTGCGTACTAAAATCGTTGGTGCCCAGGTTAATCACAACCACATCAGGTTTCCAAAGGCTGAAATTCCAGATTGGCTGTTCCTTCTCGTCGAAAACGCGGTTAAAGCGATTGGGCATGGCAATGGCCGAAACTTTTTCCTTATCGCCGTAGTTCCGTACTGCCCCTTGTCCCGAATGTGCAGTTATGTGGTAATCGGCGCGAAAAGCCCTCGACATGATTGGCGCATAACTTTGGTAGTTGTTCTCGGTCGATGGTTTCCAGTGCTCGCTTTTCGACAAGCCTTCAGTGCCATATCCGCAGGTTATTGAATTGCCGATAAACTCAATTTTTCGCTCCGGAATTTCCTTCCATGAAAGCATTTCAGAATTTTCTGAAAGCAAAATTCCTTTGAATGTTCCAATTCCCTGGTTGCCTTCGGTACGCTTGAAAATCTGAATTTTATGAATCTCTTGCTCAAGTCCGGATGCAATTTCAATGATGGTGTCGCTCTGAACTTCTACTGTTTTTGCAGGCTGATTATCAACCAGAACATTGTAATAATTGTGATGGGTATCGCTCATTTTCAGCGAACAGGCGTTTCCCCTGAAACTGAACTGAATGTAAATACCAGACCAATCGAACCGAACCTCTTCCGGATTAGAAAAGTCGAAACGACCCACATACCTGATGTTGCTGTTGCTGGCCGGAATAAATTTAGTTTGCGCAAATCCTGATACATATAGAACCAGGAAAAGAAAAATTACTACTGTTTTTTTCATATTTGGTTTTGATTCAGGTTTCAAAAAAAGCGTCGATTCCGGGATAATGATATTTTTCGCGGGCCTCGGCTTCAGGAACCAAAAAGTACCTGATTTCGGCTTCAGCGCAGGTTTTTCCTGATGAATTAATCAGGCGTGCATTGAGATTTGCCATGCGCTTGTTTTGTTCGGTCAAACCGGCCCGTATAGTTATTTCGCCCTGATCGATGTAAAGCGGTTGCCGAAATCTGACTTTCATCTCGGCAGTCAGGCCAACCGTACCGCATTTTACATACACCACCCAACCGGCAATTTCGTCGAGCAAAGTCGATTGAATTCCGCCGTGCACCACTTTCGGGTAGCTTTGCAATACCGGCCGTGGATTCCAGTACGAAACGAGTTCATCGCCATCTTCCCAGAATTCAAGATGAAGTCCAAAGTCGTTGTAAGGTGAGCACCCGAAGCATTGGTAAACTTCAGGATCGTCGTTCAGATGAATGTTTTTGATTTTTCTCATGAACTACAAAAATAGAAAACATGGCAAATGTTTCCGCAAATCGGCAACTTCTTTAATCAAAATTATTCAGTTTTATTGAACAAAACACAATCGGATGTTTTCAGTTTCATGAAAAAAACTTTCAATATTGGCCTAAATAGACGGAATAGCAGCAATTTATTTCAAAAAAATTGACAATTAATTTCATTTTATCTAGATTAGGCTGTTCAAAAAACAGAAAAAATGATCCAATCGTCTGAACTTATCATAAATGCTGACGGAAGTATTTTCCATTTGCACCTTAAACCTGAACAACTGGCCGACCGTGTTATCCTGGTTGGGGATCCCGGGCGGGTTGAAATGATCGGAAAGCTTTTGACAGATATCGAATTTCAGACGCAAAACCGGGAATTTGTTTCTACAACCGGGAAATACAACAACCAACGCATAACTGTAGTTTCTACGGGAATTGGTACCGACAACATCGACATTGTGATCAATGAATTGGATGCTCTGGCCAACATCAATTTAAAAACCCGTGAAATAAATCAGGAACACCGCACGCTGAACCTGGTGCGAATTGGAACTTCAGGAGGCCTTCAGGATTATTTACATGTAAAGTCGTTTGTAATTTCGGAAAAAGCCATTGGATTTGATGGGTTGCTAAATTATTATGCAAACCGGAATTCGATTTCGGATCTGCCTTTTGAAGAGGCATTTTGCCGACACACAAACTGGGGCAAACAACTGACTTCGCCTTATGTGATTGATTGTTCGGAAAAATTAATTGCAAAAATTCATGGTGGCGAAACGGTAAAAGGAGTTACCATTTCGGCTCCCGGATTTTACGGTCCGCAGGGAAGAGTGCTTCGGTTGCCTTTGGCCGATCCGCAATTGAATGAAAAAATTGAGTCGTTTAGCTTCGGGGGTCGCAAAATCACGAATTTCGAAATGGAATGTTCCGCTATTTACGGCCTATCGAAATTGCTTGGGCACGAAGCGCTGACCATTTGCCTGATCATTGCCAACCGCGTAAAAAAAGACGCCAATGCCAATTATCACGAATCGATGGAAACATTGATCGAACTTGTACTTGACCGATTAACAAGTTAACCAAATAGGAAAATATGGATGAGCACAAGCTGAAATCGTTGATAAATCTTCTGGACGACCCAGATGAATCAGTGTTTAGCTTTGTTTTTGAGGAAATAATAAAAGAAGATGTTGGGTTGGTCGACCGGCTTGAACACATTTGGGAAACCAGTCTGGATGATTTGGTGCAAAAAAGAATTGAGCTCATTATTCAGCAATTGCAACTAAGAGATACCAAAGAGAAAATTAAAAACTGGGCCAACCAAAAAACGCTTGATTTGTTTGAAGGTGCCTTCTTAATTGCCCGTTATCAATATCCTGAACTCAAGTTAAAATCCGTACAGACCCAGCTCGAAAAAATCAGGAAAGAAATTTGGCTCGAATTTCAAAGTTCGCTTACATCGCTTGAAAAAATCACCATTCTCAACCATGTTTTCTACAGCCACTACAAATTCAGGATTGATAAAACGGAAGCTGACACAGCACAGTCTTGTTACATCAACCGTGTTTTGGATACACGCGTAGGGAACCCGGTTTCTATCGCTATTTTATACACACTCATCGGCCGTTCGTTAAATTTGCCGCTGCACTACATCGATTTCGACAAAAACCCGTTGGTCGGCTATTTCAACAAAGAACTGGCGCAGTTGGTGCATGGCGAAAAAAATAAAAACAAAGTACTTTTTTACATCAATCCATCGAATAAAGGAGCAATCATCGGGCCCAAAGAAGTGGAATACATTCAGCAAACCAGCGATTCACCAGAACCCGTTTACCTCACCGAACCATGCCCCGACCGCACAATAATTAAACGTCTGATTGAAAAGCTGGCACAAGCGTACACCCAGCAGGGAATCAGTGAAAAATTTTATTACCTGAACGAAATTGCCGACATGTTGTAGTTTACCAGTTTTCCTGAATAAACCTCAGTTGTTTTTCGAGCATCGCAATTTTGTGCATCCGGTAACCCGAAAGCATAGCCACCTCAACCGGTTTCGAGTAAATGTATTCAACTTCCATTGGTCTCCTGAAATCGTAATCCAGTTTCATGCTGGTTGCATAAGGCTTCATTTTGTCGGTCATACTCATCATTTGCTGAGCCAGCGATTCATTTAAACTGACACCGCAGGCGTTGGCGCCGCGAATCACTTCGAGCATCATTTCCTTTACCAATTGCCGCGAATGAACATTATTCATAATGCGATCGGTTGTGGTATTTAAAACCACCGAAAGACCGTTGTAAGGAATGTTCCAAACAAGTTTCTGCCACCGGGCGCGGTTCAAATCATCTGAAAACTCCGAAAGAACACCGGTTTTTTTGAAGTCGCTGACCACTTTTTGCAGAATGTCGTTTTCAGGAACATTGAACGAACCCACGACCAGTTTTCCAAAATCGAGGTGCTGAATGTGCCCCGGGCCAATCTTGTTTGAGCAGATAAAAGCCAATCCCCCGGCAATAGCCACGCCGGGCATTTGACCAGAGAGATCTTCCTCCAGACCCAATCCGTTCTGAATCAAAACGACCACAGTTCTGGGATGCAAAAGCGGATTAATTAAATCAGGCAATAAATGATTGGCAGTTGTTTTCAGGCAAACTAAAACCACATCGCAAACGGGCATTTCCGATGTTGCATTGTATATGTTCATTTTTTGCAGATGAAAATCACCCGACACCGAGTCGACACGCAATCCGTGTTGTTTCACGTGCCGAAAATCGCTTCTGAAAAGAAAATGAACATCATTTCCGGCATTGGCCAGTTTTCCACCATAAAATCCGCCCAGAGCGCCGGTTCCAATTACTCCGTATCGTAACGACATATCCGTAATTTTTAAAATTACTGCTGTCAAAACTAGGTACAAAACTTCAGGACTTAAGTTTTCAAGGCCGGAAGACAAAAAATCATAACAGAAAAATTACACGGCTTTATTCCAATTTTCAGCGCCAGAACTCAACAATCTACTCTTTTAAATTGTTATTGAACCAGTTACTGAAAACAAACCATAATCTGGTCAGGAGAGATTTTAAAATAACGAGAACGATGAATGTACTGATAACAATTTTGATTGCGGTGATTGCACTGGTGATTTTGGTGCTTATTGTGGCTGTTTTTTTAAAGAAAGACTATTCGGTTGTGCGCGAAATTACGGTCACGGTTCCTAAACAGGAAGTTTTTGATTATATAAAGTTCCTGAAAAATCAGGATAATTTCAGTAAATGGGCACTGATGGATCCGGCTATGAAAAAATCGTTTACCGGAACTGATGGAACCGTTGGATTTATTTCGGCCTGGGAAAGCGCCGACAGAAATGTTGGAAAAGGGGAGCAGGAAATCAGGAAAATAGTAGCCGGTGAAAGAATTGATTTTGAACTTCGCTTCATCAAGCCGTTTGCAGGTATTGCAAATGCCTTTATGACCACTGAGTCGTTGACCGAAAATTTAACTAAAATCAGGTGGGGATTTGATAGTAAAATGAATTATCCGATGAATCTAATGCTCTTGTTTATGAAAATGGACAAAATGATCGGGAACGACTTCGAATCCGGACTTACCAAACTAAAAAACATCCTCGAAAAAGGATAATGTCATTTTCTCCTGATATTTCTTGACTTTTCTTCTTTTCCGAATTAACAAAACACCTTCTAAATCTGTTTATTAAACAGAAAATGTATGGATATGGAAAATGTAGCTTTTGTTGTAGAAAGAACTTTTCATGCACCGGCAGCCGCTGTTTGGAAAGCCATTACCGATAAAGAAGAAATGGAAAAGTGGTATTTCACCCTTCAGGAATTTCAGCCAGAGGTCGGATATAAATTTCAATTTTTATCGGGCCCTGATGAAGACCGACAATATTTACACCTCTGCGAGATTACTGAAGTGATTGAAAATAAAAAACTCGCATACAGTTGGAGATATGACGGTTACGAAGGTAATTCGCTGGTTTCATTTGAACTTTTTCCGGATGAAAATATCACAAAACTGAAACTAGTGCATGCAGGTTTAAAGTCATTTCCAAGCAACAACCCGGATTTTGATGAATCAAGTTTTGCAGAAGGCTGGACCTGGATTATTGGTACTTCACTCAAGGAATATCTGGCGAAAACAGCTTAAATTTAAATCATTGCTCAAGCCTTCACCCAATTACATTTTGAATTACGCATTCTCAGGCGGTGGTTAGCATATAAAAACATAGCCATTTAACTACTAAATACACAAATTATGAAATTCGCAGTAATTCTTGTTCGTGTACTGATGGGTCTCAAGTTTGCTTTTGCATCAATTGTTGTGCTTTTTAATTTGGTACCACATCCTGAAATGACTGGTGATATAAAAACGTTTAACGATGGACTTGAAGCGTCGAAATATATGATAACAACCATTAAATTGTTCGAACTTGTATGCGCAGTGTCATTCCTCTCCGGAAGATTTGTATCCCTGGCAACTGTAATTATTTTTCCAATCACCCTGAATATTTTATTGTATCATTCGTTTCTCGATCCGCAAGGATTATCGGTTGCTGTGCCGCTGATGATCGGGAACTTGTTCCTGGCTTACTATTACCGCGATAGATACAAACCATTTCTGGCGATAAAATAATAAAGGCTTATAGCATTTAGGTTTGCAGAAATTCAACGGAAAGTTTCTTTACCGAAGAATATTCTAAATGCAAGCTTTTGACATTCAGGGATAATTTGAAGCAGATCAAATTATTCCAGAAATGTTAAAAACTAAATCAGATGAAATTTGAATCGCTTATTTGATTATTTTTAGCTGTATAAAATCATCAGAAAATGAAAACGTATTTCTTCATCCTGATTTTTGGGCTGTTTCTAAATTACGGAGTTAAAGCCCAAACATTAAAAATTGACAAGCCTGATTCTTCAGCTATAGAATCGATAGAACCCAAAAAATATCAGTACCCAAACAATCTGAAATTTCCGAACCCTTTGGCCGAAAACCAGCTAAAATTGCAGCGACCTGAAATGAAGAACTTCAACAGAATGCATCAACTGAATCGCCCGGGGCAAAATGCACCACAAGTTATTGCTGCACAACCCGACCGGATGCCTGTACTTGTTCCGGGTTACAGGTCGAAAATGCCGGTTTACAAACCCGATCCTTCCGTTCATTACTTCCTGAAGATCAAAAAGATTGGAAGCGCTGACCAAAACAAAGGATCAAACTGAAATCGCCATTCGACCGCAAAATATTTTGGCAAAAAGCAAAAACCTGTTCTCTTTCCTGATTCCTGAAATTGACCGGATAAAATTTGTATCGGATAAAAATATCTGATATCTTGGCTTTTCTTAATTTCTTATTGAAAACAAATTACCTATACCAATCTTAAACCATTCATTATGAAACAATTTGCCTTTTCCGTCGTGATGCTTTATCTGGTCATGGCGCTTTCGTCAATTAATCTTTTTGCCGAAGTAAAATTACCTTCCATTTTTTGCGACAATATGGTTCTCCAGCAGCAAACCGAAGCTGCCATCTGGGGAAAAGCCGATAAAAATGCATCAGTAAAAGTAACCACTTCGTGGAACAAAAAGAGCTACAGCGCCAAAGCCTCAACCGATGGCAACTGGAAAGTAAAAGTTGCCACCCCAAAAGCAGGTGGTCCGTTCGAAATAACAATCAGCGACGGCAAAGCGCTCCACCTTAAAAATGTTTTGATTGGCGAAGTTTGGGTTTGCTCCGGACAATCGAACATGGAAATGCCTGTGAAAGGTTATCGGAACCAGCCCACTGCTGGGTCAGCCGATGCCATCGCGCTTTCAACCAATCCAACCATCAGGTTATTTACAGTAAAAAAAGCCACCAGCCTCGAACCTCTTGATGATTTTTCCGGAGAGTGGCAACTTTGCGAACCTGAAAATGTAGCCAATTTCAGCGCAACAGCCTATTTCTTTGGTAAAATGCTGAACTCTGCCCTGAATGTTCCCATCGGACTGATCAACACCAGTTGGGGCGGAACACGCATTGAACCGTGGATCAGCGAAATGGGTTGCAAAAACTTCGACTGGGTAAAACTTCCGGAGAAGAACCCGGTTGATAAACTTTCGCCACAAACGCCAACTGTGCTCTTTAATGCTATGATAAATCCGATTGTGGGCTACGGAATAAAAGGCGCCATTTGGTACCAGGGCGAATCGAACCGAAATGAACCCAATGAATACCAAAAACTTATGCCGGGATTGATTGAAAACTGGCGATCGTTGTGGGGAATTGGCGATTTTTCGTTCTATTACATGCAGATTGCACCTTTCGATTATGGCCCGTCTGGATTGAATTCGGCCTATTTGCGCGAAGCCCAGCTCAAAGCGTCAACCGCAATTCCAAACATTGGCATGGCCTGCATTATGGACATCGGTGAAAAGGACTGCATTCATCCGTCGCACAAGGAAACAGGATCGAAACGTCTGGCCTTGCTAGCCCTTTCTGAAACGTATGGATTGAAAGGAATATCGGCAAAAAGTCCGGTTTTGAAAGACATGAAAGTTACCGAAGGAGTGGTTAAACTGACCTTTGAAAATGCGCCAAACGGACTGACGTCTTTCGGAAATGATTTGTCGTGTTTTGAAGTGGCCGGGGCAAACAAGCGATTCTTTCCGGCCAAAGCATTCTTTAACAATGCCGGAATAACACTGTTTTCGCCGCAGGTCGCCGAACCTGTTGCCGTTCGTTACGCATTCAGGGATTTTATTGTCGGCGATTTGTTCGGAACCGATGGATTACCAGTTTCTTCGTTCAGAACCGACGACTGGAATTTTGAGCAATAACCATTAGATAAATAAACCAACTAAACAAATTTACATGGAAAACAAATTATCGCGCCGAAAATTCCTGGGTGCTGCCGCTACAGCCGCTGCATTATCAGCGATTCCGTTTAGTTACGGATTCAGGAGTTTATCTTCAGGATTAATGAATGCCAAGCCAAATTCGAAATTTGGCGGTGTACAGATTGGCGCCATTACTTACAGTTGGCGCAGCATGCCCGAAAGCCCTCAGGATGTTATAAATTATTGTCTTCAGGCCGGAATAAGCGATTTGGAATTGATGGGAAATGTTGCCGAAAACTATCTGGGACTTCCCCCCTCTCCTCCCCACCCGCCGCGTGATTTGCAACAAACGGATGACGACAAAGCTTTTTACCAGAAGACTTTAGCCGACGCAACTGAAGCTCAGCGCAAATGGCGTTTGGCATTGGATATGCAGAAATATAAGGATCTGCGAAAAATGTTTAACAAGGCCGGAATCAATATTCACATCATTAAATTTTCGCCGGCCAACTGGACCGATGAAGAGATTGATTACGCTTTCAATGCGGCTAAAGCCATCGGCGCAAAAGGAGTGACCAATGAAATTGGAGAAGAAGCCTGTAAACGCTTGGCCCCGTTTGCCGAAAAACATAAAATGTATGCGATTTTTCACCAGCATGCGCAGCCGGCCGAACCCGGATGGAACTTTGATAAATTTCTGGCCATTTCGCCCCGGATTATGCTGAACTTTGATGCCGGCCATTATTTTGGTTCAACGGGCAAGCATCCAAACGAAATCATCAGAAATCTGCACGACCGCATTGTGAGCATCCATCTGAAAGATAAAACCGGACCAAGATCGACGCCTCCAAATACTAACCAGGTTTGGGGAAAAGGTGAAATGCCAATTGCTGATCTTTTGCTGCTCCTGAAGAAAGAAAAATGGCCGATTTATGTTGATGTTGAACTGGAATACAAAGTTCCGGCCGATTCGGATGCTGCGAAAGAAGTGACAAAATGTGTGGAATACGCCAAGAAAATTTTAAGCTGATCGGGAAAAATAGGGATGCAATTCAAACGCTTCGGAAATATCCGGAGCGTTTTTTTAGGACTCGCTTTGTAACGCTTTAACTCTGGAAACCAGAAGAGTAATGCCTATTCCGAAAATACCAATTAAAGCGAACGAATACCGTAAGCCAAAGGCCTCTGAGATATGGCCAATCAACGGCGGCCCCATTAAAAAGCCCAGGAAACCAACGCTCGAAACGGTTGCAATAGCTATTCCCGGAGGAATTGTTGCGTGACGACCTGCAGCGCTGTAAACAGTCGGCACAATGCTTGAAACACCAAGACCAACCATCATAAAGGCAATGGTACTCGGTACCAGATAAGGCAACAATACCGCTGTAAACAATCCGGAAGAAATGAGTACACCACAGATCTGCATCAATAATTTTCTTCCAATTTTTGCGATCAGATAATCCGCAATAAACCGACCTGTAGCCATCATAATCATAAACGAAGTATACCCCAAAATAACAAGAGATGGCGGTGCTTTCACGATATCTTTAAAATAGATGCCGCTCCAGTCGAACATGATGCCTTCACTGGCCATACTACAAAATGCTATGATTCCAAGCTGGAACAAGGTGTGATCCGGTCTGGTGAAAAATTTTCGCCGGGGTTCGGCCAGTCGCTGAGCTGCAGAGGTTTTCACCAAAAAAGGGAAATTAATCCAAATGATTATCCAAACCATCAGTGCAACAGTCACAAAATGCCAATAAACAGTCATCTTCAGATTAATCATTAAAAGTCCGACTAATGCACCGGTGAAACCAGCCAGACTCCAACTCCCGTGAAAAGAAGACATGATTGGGCGCCCGTAAATCCGTTCGGTCAGAACGCCCTGTGTATTAATTGCAATATTGCACATGTTGCCAAATACGCCAAAAACAAAAAGAGCTATGGCCAATTGCCAGCCTTCGTGAACCAAACCCACATTACTCAGGGAAATGGTATAACCCGGCAATGCGAACAGCAAAACCTTTCTGCTGCTAAAACGGGTAACCAGCCTGCCTGAAATTGGCATCATCAGGAAGATACCCACTGGCAATGCAAATAGGATGGTTCCGAAAAGGGCATCATTCAAATGCAGCGCTGCTTTAATATCTGGTATGCGGCTTGCCCACGATGAAAAACACAAGCCAAGGCTAAAATAAATCAACGCTACAGCAATTCTGATGCGCTTCGTATCGGGAGATTGCACTGCACTGTATTGTGTATTATCTGACATCTTATTTCCTAAATTAATAATCTGACGACATCCAAAGGCTGTTTAAATTTCACTTAATGAGTTATTTTACCTTAACTCACCCCGTCGCATCATTGATGCTCCCACGCCTCTCTACTTGAAGAGGCGAAAAGCCCGATTTATTGGGCCTGGGGCGAGTCGAAAATTGATAAAAATTAACTTCAAATAGTATTCTTTTAATTTAAAACAGATTTTCAAAATAGCTGTCACCAGCGGACTCTGATCTTGCATTTAAGCAGAGCACAAAAATACATAACTTGTTTACACTTGTATGTTTCTGATCCCAGATTTATCAATCATTTCAAATCAGGATTTTCTGTACAGGTTTGGGCACAAAAAAACCCGGCCAAGATGACCGGGTTCGTTTCCTGCTTCTGAACGGCAGTAATTATTCCCAGGTAATTGTTTCCGAATCAAGCGTAACAAACTGAAGGTTGTTGCCTTTGTCGTAACTGACACCCGTTTCAGCTTTTATCGCCTTTAGTTCCAAGACATACTCAGTGCCAGCAACTGGCGATTTTCCACTTGCCCAACCCGCTGTAGACGCACCAAATTCAAATTCAACCGCGTTGTCTGCCAGATAGGAACTTGAATATAGTATCTGCGATTTATCAGATGAATATAAATTAACAATGTAGGCTTCGGCACCGGTAACTTTATCCCAGGTTGTTTTCAGCTTCTGACTGGTAATGGTTGCTGTTTTGATAACAATCGGAGTCAGTTTTTCATCGCCAACGATATCCTTCAAGGTAAGTTTTTCATCATTTACCGAAGTAATTTCGAATGAATAATCACCTTTTGCCGGTAACGCAGCAGTGTAATCTCCGGTTTCCATGTCAAATACAAACTGACGTTTGTCTGTCGTTGCAGTTAAATCGTAAACTTCACCATTGGTTCCGGGGCCGGTAACTTTAACTGATTTCATTTCATAATTAGAAGTAGCATAAATAACAAGCCCATATCTGATACCGGCATCAGTTTTAAGATCCTGAATCATAACATCAACTACTGCCTGAAGTGGCACAGGATCATCATCTTGGCAGGATACAAGCGTAAAAGTACCGATCGACAGGCAAAGAATACCTGCAAACAATTTTCTGAATTTTTCCATTTTTAAAACATTTGATTTGTTAACTATTTACAATTAACGGTTCATCGCCGTTCTTTTATAGTTGTTAGATGGGTGCCTATAATGGAAGGTTGCGTTTGTTCCTGAAAAATTCTGAATTAAAAATTAAAGCCGCCAATTCCGTGGTATAAAAATTTTCCGGATTCAAACAGAAAAGACGGACTGGTTGACGCGGCTACTTGTTATCCTTAGTTAATCATTCCCGATTTGGGTTTACCCGACACCGACGGGCAGGAATTCCTAAAAAATGCGCGAATGTTTATTCAAACCGATCATCGTTCTATCGGTTCGAAGTTCGGAAGAAGGCATAGTTGGGAGGTATGGCTGACTCGAACAAACCTAGTACAAACGCTTCGCTATTTATTGCGAGTTGCATCAATTTCCCAGGGTACATGGAGGGTTATTTCTATCATTTGTTTTCTCTGAATCAATGTCCGAATTCATCCATTTGGGGCACAAAAAATTCGAACAAAAATGTGATCTGTTTAATTGTTGCTGCAGAATTACCCAAACAAAAAACAGATAAGAATTTAGAGTCAGAATTCATTCAAACGTTAAGAAATTAGGAATTTCGACCTTTAAAATTTCATTATGCTGAAATTGCAATTGATAAATAGCAATTAAAAAATAGTGTAACCCATAACAATTGGTTGAAAATAATTTTAAATTACAGCATATTTCAGAGAAGATGTTATGAACAAGAACGACCCCCCTTTATCGAAACCTTTGCGCCAACAAGCCGAGGATATTCTGAAGAAAAGACTTCCAATACTAGAAATACCACTTCCCGGGGCTGAAACATTAAAGTTAATTCACGAACTCCAGGTAACCCAAATTGAACTGGAACTGATGAATAAAGAACTTCTGCAAATTAAAGAGCAGGGGACGACTTACGATAACGAGCAGAAATATCGGTATATGTTTGCCAGCAATCCACAGCCCATGTGGATTTATGATCTGGAAAGCCTCGCTTTCCTTGAAGTAAATGACGCGGCCATTCACCACTATGGTTATTCAAAAGAAGAATTCCACTCTATGACTTTAAAGGATATTCGTCCAAATGAAGATGTGGACCGGTTGGTAAAAGATGAAGAACTGACCCGAAAAACCTACAACCAAGCCGGAGAATGGCGCCATCTGAAGAAGAATGGCGAAATCATTCGTGTTGAAATCAGTTCTCACACCATTACCTACGAAGGTCGCAAGGCCAGACATGTAATGGTAAACGATATTACCGCGCGTAAACTCGCCGAAGAAGCGCTTTACCAAAGCGAAGAACGTTCGCGTAATGCCCTCGATCATTTGCTGGAAGGTTGCCAGATCATTGGTTTCGACTGGAGATACACTTACCTGAATCACACTGCGGAAATTCACAATAAACGGCCGAAAGAAGAACTGATTGGTCAACGGTACATGGACATGTGGCCTGGAATTGAGGAAACTGAAGTCTTTCAGGTTATCAAACAAACTCTGGAAGAGCAGGTTTCTTCTCATTTCGAGAACGAATTTGTATTTCCGGATGGAAGTCGTGGCTGGTTCGATCTGAGCATCCAACCGGTTCCTGAAGGAGTATTTATTTTATCCATTGATATTACCGAACGTAAGAAAGTCGAAAATGCACTGCGTGAAAGCGAAGAAAAATACCGCTTAATTTCCGACTATTCGGACGACTGGATTTATTGGGTAGCGCCCGATGGACATCTGCACTACGTTTCTCCGGCTTGTGAACGGGTCACTGGTTATTTTCCGGATGAATTTGTCAATCATCCGGAACTCACTCATAATATTGTTTTCGAGCCAGACAAAACAAAAGTCTTTCAGCATACTCATCTGTCAAAACTGGATGACACTCCCCACAATCTGGAGTTTCGTATCGTTACTAAAACCGGTGAAATACGTTGGGTTAATCACAGTTGCAGTCCGATATTTAACGATGATGGAGAATATCTGGGTCGGCGGGGAACAAACCGGAACATTACTGAACGCAAAATTCAGGAAGAACAACTATTTGAAAGCGAATTCAGGTTTAGTAAACTGTATGAAAATGGTCCTTTCGGAATGGTAATGTCTGATAAAGAATTCAGGTTTAAAAGAGCGAATCCTGCATTCTGCACGATCATTGGATATAGTGAAACTGAACTTCTGAAATTCACATTTAGAGATATATCCCATCCGGATGATCTGGCCAATGACTTGACCGGTATCAAAAAACTGATGAATAAAGAAATATCGGTTTATAAAACCGAGAAACGTTACATCCGAAAAGACGGGCAGGTGATTTGGGGATCGCTGACAGTAGCAGCCACTTACGACAGCGAAGGACAATTTCTTTACAACCTGGGTATAATCGAAGATATTACCCATCGTAAAAAAGCTGAAAAAGAATTAAAACGTTTGAATGATCGTATATCCACAGCCACAAGCTCTTCTCTGCTAGGAATCTGGGAGTGGGATATGGTGAATAATCAACTGGTGTGGGACGATCAAATGTACATCTTATATGGGTTGAAAATTGGAGATTCTCCGGGAGCATACGAAAACTGGCTTAAAGGAGTGCATCCGGATGACCGTGATTTTACCAATCAGATAATTCAGCAGGCCATCCGCGGAGAGATCGAGTATAATACCGAATTCCGTGTGGTATGGCCCAATGGATCAGTGCATTGGCTAAAAGCAGCAGGACAAGTCTTCTTTGATGAAAATAATGAGTCAATCCGCATGGTAGGCGTAAATTTCGATATCACCGAACGCAAAAATGCTGAAGAAGCACTAAAAATAAGCGAAGAACAATACCGCAATATTTTCGAAAGCGCCATAATTGGTATTTACCGTACCACTCCTGATGGCAAGATCATCATGGCCAATTCGACGCTTATTAAATTGTTGGGATTTGAATCGTTTGAAGAGATGGCACAGCGAAACCTGGAAAAGGAAGGATTTGCAAACGAGGATGGACGAAACAAATTTATCGAAAGCATTGAAAAAGATGGACATGTTAGAGGCCTGGAGTCTGTTTGGAAAACAAAAGATGGACAATCAGTCATTGTAAGCGAAAATGCGAAAGCCTTTTACGACAACAATGGTCAGGTAATTTATTACGAAGGAACCATTGAAGACATCACCAGGCGTAAACAAATTGAAAAGACGTTACAAGAAAGTGAAGAAAAATTCCGTAAAGCATTTGCAACCAATCCGGATTCAATTACCATAACCCGCCTCAGTGATGGAATGTATGTTTCGGCCAATAGTGGCTTTACCCAGATTTTTGGGTACACTGAAGAAGAAACTTTGGGTAAAACACCACTGGAAATAAATATGTGGTACAATCCTGCTGACAGAAAACAGTTCGTTAATGAATTACAAACAAAAGCTGTCGTCGAAAATTTTGAAGCCAGACTTTGCACCAAAGACGGAAAAATAAAAGACACCCTCGTATCAGCAATCGTTCTGGAATTTGAAGGCGAGCCTCATATATTAAGCACAACCAAAGACATTA
The DNA here is from genome assembly GCA_041652995.1 of Prolixibacteraceae bacterium. Lineage (GTDB taxonomy): Bacteria > Bacteroidota > Bacteroidia > Bacteroidales > Prolixibacteraceae > Aquipluma. The sequence goes on along the minus strand of JBAZGO010000026.1, from coordinate 46,195 downwards.
CCGAGCGAAAACTTGCAGAAGGGGCGCTTCGTGAAAGCGAAGAAAAATTCAGGGTGCTTCTGGAAAATATACCACTACCGGTAACCTATTTAAATAATGATGGCGAAATCATTTTCAGGAATAACCGTTTTCTTCAGGTAATAGGATATACCAGTACAGAAGTTCCGACTATCAAAGAATGGTGGCCAATGGCATACCCGGATGAAGTCTACAGAAAGTGGGTGATTGAGAATTGGGAATCAGCATTGAAAAAGGCGATCGAAACAAATGCTGACATTGAGCCTGATGAATACCACATTACTTGCAAAGATGGTACAGAACGAACAATTATTGTTTCCGGAATAATTATCCGGTACAATTTTCTGGTCACATTTATTGACATTACTGACCGGAAAAAGGCCGAAGATGAAATCAAAGAACTGAATGAAACTCTGGAACAGCGGGTTGAGGTTCGCACCGGGCAACTTCAGGAAGCCAATCAGGAACTGGAAGCGTTTTCGTATTCAGTTTCTCACGATTTGCGCGCCCCGCTCCGCCACATCAACGGGTTCGTCGATCTTTTAACTGAGAGGTACCACGAATCCCTTCCGGAGAAAGCACAACATTACCTGAAAACTATAGTTGATTCGTCGAAACAGATGGGACAACTTATTGACGATTTACTTGAATTTTCGAGAACAGGCCGAAAAGAAATGCTTCAGGTTAAACTTGATATGAAAACTGTTCTGCAACGATCGCTCGAATTGCTGCACAAGGATACTGAAGGGCGCAACATTAAATGGGAAATATCATGTTTACCACGAATAACCGGCGACCATGCCCTGCTTCAGCAAGTTTGGGTTAACCTGTTGAGCAATGCTATAAAGTTTACAAAATCGAAAGAGCAGGCAATCATCCAGGTTGGTTACAAATACGAAAACAAAGAGCATATCTTTTTTGTGCGCGACAATGGCGCCGGCTTCGACATGAGGTATGCACACAAATTATTCGGTGTATTCCAGCGACTTCATTCGAAAACGGAATTCGAAGGAACCGGCATCGGTTTAGCAAATGTGAGGCGGATTGTTGGCAAACATGGAGGCAAAACATGGGCCGAATCAACGCTCGGTCAGGGTGCAACATTTTATTTTACCTTACCTAAATCAAAATAGAAACCAATGATTGAATTAAGAAAAATTTTACTCGTCGAGGACAATCCAAACGACATTGAATTGACTCTCGAAGCGTTGTCAGAATGTAATCTGGCGAATCGCGTAGTGGTTCTCAACGACGGTGTTCAGGCGATGGAATACCTTCAATTCCAGGGAGAATATAAAAACCGTGAACGTGAAAATCCGGCAGTTATATTACTCGACATCAAAATGCCCCGAATGGATGGCATAGAAGTTCTTCAGGAAGTAAAAAAGAATCCAAACCTAAAGTCCATTCCAGTTGTTATGTTGACTTCTTCACGCGAAGAACCCGATTTAAAAAAATGTTATGAACTGGGTGTAAATGCCTACATAGTTAAGCCGGTAAATTTTAAAGACTTTTTTGAAACAGTTAATTATTTAGGTATATTTTGGGCTGTTTTGAATGAGCTCCCCCAAGATGGAGGAATAAAGGATGAATGATAAAGGGAATGCCTATATGGGACTTTTAAAAATCTTATCGCTTGAAGATTCAATAAATGACTTTGAGATAATAAGTGAACAACTTATTAAAGACGGATATAAATTAAATATTTCATGTGTTGACTCGGAATCCGGCTTCGTCAAAGCAATAAGTGATGAAACTTTTGATATTATCTTGGCTGACTATAACCTGCCACAGTTCGATGCTTTTGAAGCGCTCAAATTCAGCCAGAGAATTTGCCCGGACACACCATTTATCTGTGTTTCAGGGTCTATTGGCGAAATCACAGCCATTGAACTGATCAAGCACGGAGCAACAGATTATGTACTGAAAGATCGCTTGGAAAGATTGCCGTTTGCCGTTAAAAGAGCGCTCGATGAAGCCAGGGAAAAAAAGGAGCTAAAGGAGGCTGAAGATGCGCTTATCAAAAGTGAAAAAAAGTACAGGAATATCTTTGAAAATATACAGGATGTTTTCTACCGGACAGATATAAAAGGGAATATTCTGGAAATAAGCCCGTCAGTGAAATACTTTTCGGAATTTACCCGCGAGGAACTTGTTGGAACATCGGTATATGCCTTGTATTCGGATACTACCGACCGCGATAGTCTAATTACAGCATTAAAGGAAAAAGGCGAAATCAGGGATTATGAAATCAAGATAAAATCAAAAGGACCGGTCAAGGAAAAATATTTTTCGGTAAACGCTAAACTTGAAAAAGACACTGAAGGAAATCCATTTATAATAAATGGGTCGATTCGCGATATTAACGACCGAAAACATTCGGAAGAATTGCTAGTGATAAATGAAGCTAAACTGAATGATGCCCAAAAACTGGCAAAAATGGGTAGCTGGGATTTTTATCTTGAAAGCAATACATACACATGGTCTGAAAATATGTTCCGTATGCTTCATCTCCAACCTTTCGAGGTGGAACCGACTTACGAAGATTTCATAAACCTTGTTCACCCGGACGACCGTCTTTCAATTGAAAATTATGCACAAAAGATTCTCGAAACCAAAAGCACGGTGAGTTATGAATTCCGATATTTTCTGGCAGGCAATGAAATAATCTGGATCCAGAACATCATTACGCCGGTTTTCGCCGATGACAAATTAATTGAACTTCATGGCGTTAACATAGATATTACGGAGAAAAAACAATTTGAGCAGGAACTGATCAAAGAAAAAGAAAATGCCCAGGCGAGCGACAGGCTCAAAACTGCTTTTATGAATAACATTTCGCATGAAGTACGAACGCCCTTAAACGGGATCTTAGGCTTTGGGCATATACTTTTAAATCCTGATTTAACTGCCGAAGAGAAAGAATTGTATTACAACATGATGATCGAAAGCAGCAACAGGCTTCTAAACACACTGACCAATATTATGGATATCTCGGTATTAACATCCGGAAATCAAAAAGTTACTAAACGGGAAATAGCGCCAAAGCAATTAGTTGATCATGTTTGTGAAAAATTCAGCGAACCATGCAAGGCCAAAAACACCATCCTGAATATCGTCAAGAATCAGGATGAAAATGACTATACGATCAATACAGACGAAAATCTGGCCGGTAAAATATTGTTTCAACTGATTGACAATGCAGTAAAATTTACTTCAAAAGGATCAATCACTGTTGGATACAAAAAAAAGGAAAGCGACCTGGTATTCTTTGTAAAAGACACTGGCATAGGCATTTCAGATCACTACAAAAAATTCATTTTCAAAAATTTCACGCAGGAAGACAACGACAGTACCCGTAAGTATGAGGGAACCGGAATTGGCCTTGCGATTGCACAGGGGTTTGCAAAAATGCTTAACGGACAAATTTGGATGGACTCGGAAAAAGGAAAAGGTACTACCTGCTATTTTTCATTACCACTTTTTGGAGAACCAACGACCCGATGAAGCTAACCCAAATGTTTTATGTATATATTCCTGAATGATTCCGGGCTTATTCGTTTTTGCTTCCAGCCACAACGGTATAAAAATCATCAGGATTAAGGTATTTTTGGGCAAGTTGCATCAATTCTTCCGAAGTAATGTTACGCAAAATGTGCAGGTAATTGTCGTAAAACGAATAATCGAGATCGAAATCGTTAATGGCTTTAAAACTCGCTGCCAAGGCAAATGGCCCGTCGAAATCACGAAGAAACTCACCCAGTAAATAACTTTTAATCGTACTCAGTTCGTTTCCTGAAATGAGTTCAGTTTGCAGCCGACGCATTTCAAATGCTATTTCATTCAGCGTTGGTTCAACATATTCGTTACCAACTTCAGTCGAAATAATCATGTAGCTGGCGTTTTTCAGGGTTAAAATATAACTGCCAATTCCATACGTATAGCCTTTTTCTTCGCGGATATTCATCATGAGCCGCGAGCCAAAATAACCACCCAAAATAACCGCCAGAATGGATAAACCGTGAAAATCGGGATGCGTTTTGGATACCCAGAAATTACCAACTCTAACTGCCGATTGAATCCCATTTGCCTTTTCAACAAAATGCATTTTTTGAGTATCGGGACGAATATTGTAAACCGGAATTTCCTTCGGTTCACGTTGCCAGTCATGGCCGCCAAAATGTTTGTCGAGCAAATCTAAAACGGTTTCGTCGACTTTGCCTGCTACCAAAATTCGGCAATTTCCGGAGTAATACTGATTTTTATAGAAATGCACCAAACTTTTGCGTGTCACCTTATCAAAATCTTCAAGCTTATTATTTATCGCGTATGGATGCTCGTTGCCAAATAAAACCTGTGTAAATTTTTTCTGACAAAGTGTACGGACTTTTTCATTTTCGAGCAAAAATTTCTGCTTGTTCTTGGCAATTAATACATCAAATTCATGCTGAGGAAAAACCGATCGTTTGATTAAATCTTCAGTTACTTCAAGTATTTCGGGCAAATATTTACCAAGTGAAATGATATTTACAAAACCCTGATTCTGGTCGGCAGTAAGCTGAATGTAAGCGCCATAAAAGTCAAACTTTTCAGCAATTTCAGCAGCAGTGTAATTCTCGCTCCCTTCTTCGAGCATCGAATTGCATAAACTGGCCACAAGATTCATTGGTTGAAACCAGGTTCCGGCTTCAAATATAAAATCAATTTTAACCACATCTTCAGTTCCGGCATTTACAAAATGAACGGGAATTCCGTTCGAAAGCAGCCGCTTTTCGGCCTGAACAATATCAATGTGCTCGATTGGATTTACAGTGGGTTGTATTTGTCGGTTCAGCATGATTTACTTTTTAGCAATGTAATTTAAGATGGAACAATTTTCGGGACGGAAAATGGCTTGCGATACTTCCTGAATTTGCTGCGTGGTCACCGAACGATAATTTTCAATTTGCGTATTGATCAGCTCGGCATCCTTCAGGATTTCATTGGTGGCCAGATTCATAGCTTTAGTCAGATAGTTCAGTTCGCCATATACAATATTGGCTTCCACCTTATTTTTCACTTTTTCGAGTTCGTACTCCGAAACACTTTCCTGCTTCATCCGGTCGAGTTCGCGATCAATCACTTTCCGCGCCGTTTCAAGAGAAATTCCGTCGCTTGGTCGTGCAGTAACCACAAATAATCCTGGCTCATAATCGCCTGAAAGATAAGTATCTAGCTCGGTGAATATCTTTTCTTTTTGAACCAGGTTGACATACATGCGCGACGAGTTGCCGTTCGAAAGTACATCAGAAATCAAATCCGTGGCATAATAATTCGGATCAAGCCGGTCCGACATGTGCCAGGCCATGTAAATGGTATCATTGGGTACATCGCGCTCAACACTCAACTCGCGCAGCGCCGTTTGTTCAGGTTCCTGAAGAATATTCCGGGGCTTGACATTTCTGTTTGGAACCGGGCCAAACCAACGTTCTGCCAGTTTCACAATTTCATCGGGTTTTACATCTCCGGAAACAACAAGCACAGCATTGTCGGGAGCGTAATGCGAATAAAAAAAGTCTTTGACCTGAGACATCGTCGCTTTTTCAATGTGACTTATTTCGCGGCCAATCGTTGGCCATTGGTACGGATGAACCTTGTAAGTAAGCTGACGCAAAAGCGGCCAGACATCGCCATAAGGTTTATTCAGGTAGCGCTGTTTGAATTCTTCGATCACCACATTCCGTTGAACTTCGAGGCTTGTTTCAGAAAATGCAAGTTCAAGCATTCGGTCAGATTCGAGCCAGAACCCGGTTTCGATGTTATTTTTCGGCAAGGTGAGGTAATAATTCGTCAGGTCGTTTGATGTAAACGCATTGTCGTCGCCACCGGCTTTTTGCAGCGGTTCGTCAAATGCGGGAATGTTTTTTGATCCGCCAAACATCAGATGCTCAAACAGATGAGCAAAACCGGTGCGATCGGGGTGCTCATCGCGTGAGCCAACGTTGTAGCAAATATCCAATGCCACCATGGGCGTGGTTTTGTCCTGATGAACAATTACGGTCAGTCCGTTTGCAAGTTTGGCACGTTCAAAATGTATCATAAAAAGATTTGAAAATGGTGTGATTTGAAGATTTGAAAATGACAAATTTGAAGGTGAAATAGTGTTTGTTTTTCCATTTCCAAATTTCCAAACCTTCAAAATTCTAAATTATTCATTCGTTCTTTAGCCTGTTGGTATTCCTGAATGAGGTTTTCCATGATGGTTTTTACCGGCAGAATTTCATTGAGAATCGCCGAAACCTGACCAATTTCCAGTTCGCCTTCGACCAGATCGCCTTCAAACATTCCCCTTTTGGCTCGGCCACGCCCCAGAAAAACCCGCAGCGAATCGGCAGAAGCACCTTCGAGTTCCATCGTATTTACGTTCCGAAAGAATTCATTTTTGATTAGCCTGACTGGCCCGACTTTTTTCAGGGACAGTTTGGTGTCGCCTTCATTTAATCCGGTAACCAGTTTTTTGAAGTCGGGATGCGCCGACGACTCTTCTGAAATAGCAAAGCACGAACCAATCTGAACTCCGTCGGCTCCCAAAGCAATTGAAGCCAGCATTGCTTCTCCTGTTCCTATTCCGCCGGCGGCGAGCAAAGGGAGCGAACTTACCCGATGAACCGCAGGAATCAACGTCATGGTTGTAGTTTCTTCACGGCCATTGTGCCCACCTGCCTCAAATCCTTCGGCAACAATGGCGTCAACTCCGGCTTCCTCGCATTTCAGCGCAAAAGCAGAACTGGCAATCACATGTGCCACAATTATTCCCCGTTCCTTTAGCCATGCCGTGTATTTTTTCGGACTTCCGGCCGAGGTAAAAACCACAGGAACCTTCTCTTCAGCAATAATGTTCATAATGGTTTCCAGTTCAGGATAAAAAAGCGGAACATTTACCCCGAACGGTTTTTGGGTGGCTAATTTAGTTTTTTGAATATGCTCGCGCAGCGTTTCAGGATGCATTGAACCTGCACCGATCAATCCAAGTCCGCCGTTGTTACTCACTGCTGAAGCCAGTCGCCACCCGCTGCACCACACCATACCAGCCTGAATGATCGGATATTTTATGCCGAAAAGTTTACAAATCCGGTTTTCCATGTCAAAAATTAAGCACTAAAATTCGGTACAAAGGTAGAAAATTCAACGAGTGAATGACTGAAGGAATACTACGGCAGAAAGATTAGATAATTTGAAAATTGAAGAATCTGAAAATTTGATTATGCTTCCTCTACAATAACTTTCCCGAGTTCGGTGCTAAGCTGTACAAGCGAAATTTTGTGAATCAATTCGCCTTGAACCGCAAGCGAGATACTTCCTTTTTCTTCTGAAACAACAATGGCAAGAGCATCGGTGGCTTCAGAAATTCCAATTGCAGCGCGATGACGGAGTCCAAAACCGGGATCTAAATCCTGACGTTCGGTAAGCGGAAGTATGCAGCGGGCTGCGGCAATGCGGTTGCCCAGAATAACAACAGCGCCATCGTGCAAAGGCGTATTTTTAAAAAAAATAGTTTCGATTAAAGCCGATGAAATGCGGGAATTTATCTTTTCTCCGGAGCGGACAATGTCTTTCAGTTCCGACCGGTTGGGAATGACAATCAACGCACCTGTTTTCGATCGGGCCAGATTATCACAGGCTCTGATAATTTCTTTAATCTGAATATTCGAAGCCGATTTAAGTTTTTCGGACGCAAAAATCTTATCGAGCCCGAAGCTTCGGTTTAGCTGATAATTGGTTCCGATGAGCAAAAGAAACCGCCTGATTTCCTGCTGAAAAACCACAATCAGCGCCAACACTCCCACCCCGATAAACTGTCCCATTAAAGTTCCGAGCAATTCAAGGTTAAGAGCTTTGACCAACAGCCAGGACACATAAACCAGGAAAAATCCGATTGATATGCTGAAAGCAACGGTTCCTTTAATGATGCGGTAAATCTGGTAAAGCAAGAAAGCAACCAACAGAATATCAATCACATCCAGAACTCGTATAGTGATAAATAATGTCATAAGCGGAAATTCAAAAAACTGAGTTCCTAAATTGGAAAATCAGAATATACTCATTTATACTGAAGTAGACCGAATCATGTTCAGTATCCGAATTGCTTCAGCAGCTTCGCGCACATCGTGTACACGCAAAATATCGGCTCCACCCATCAGCGCAAGTGTATTTACCACTGTGGTTCCGTTAAGCGCCTCATCGGGTTTTGCCCCCAATAATTGATAAATCATCGATTTGCGCGATACACCAACCAAAAGTGGTAACTGAAACACTTTGAACGAATCAAGCCGGTTCAGTAATTCATAATTGTGCTCAAGCGTTTTTCCAAAACCAAAGCCAGGATCAATAATCACGTCTTTCACACCAGCTTTAGCCAGTTTTTTAACCCGATCGGTAAAAAACAGCGAAATGTCGCGAATAATATCATCGTATTCAGGATTCTCCTGCATTTTCAGCGGAGTACCCTGCATGTGCATTAAAATGTATGGAACCCCAAGCTTCCCGATAGTGTCGAACATGTGAACGTCAAAATTACCGCCAGTTACATCGTTCACGATGCATGGTCCACATTCTTCAATCACTTTTAAGGCAACCCACGAACGATACGTATCAATGGAAATAAATGCATTGGGGAAATTTTTCCGTACTGCTCTAACTGCCGGCAAAAGCCTGTCAATCTCATCTTTAGTAGACAGGCCATCGGTTCCTGGCTTAGTTGAAACAGCTCCGATGTCAATCACAGTACCGCCATGTTCAAGGATTTCTTCTGCCCGTTTGACAATCTTTTTCTCTGTTTTGTACTTACCACCATCAAAAAAAGAATCAGGAGTTACATTTAAGATACCCATTACAACAGGTTTCGCGAGATCAATAATTCGTCCGTTGAGGTTAATGGTGTTCTTACGTTTCAGGAACTTAGTTGCAGTAGACGTGATTAACATACTATTATATTTAAACCGCTCAATCTTATGTGTCTTACAAAAGTAAAATAAAATGTGGTTAAAATACACATTAAATTAATACTTTTATGCCTCAAAAAATTACGATAATTATGGACAAAACGAGCCAGCAATACGATCATGTAATCAGTATTTGTCGGGATATTTTCACAAAAAAAATGAAAGATTACGGCATATCGTGGCGAATTTTACGGCCAAGTTCAATGACTGATCAAATTTACATTAAAGCACAGCGAATCAGAAGTATTGAACAAAAAGGGGTTAGCAAAATCGATGAAGGTGTGAGGTCTGAATACATTGGCATCATAAATTATTGTATAATGGCCCTGATTCAGCTCGAAAAGGGAACGTCAGAATTGGATGACCTTACCGAAGACGAAACACTGAATTTATACCTCAGCCATTTTACCGAAGCCAAAGACCTGATGATGGCCAAAAACCACGATTACGACGAAGCGTGGCGAAATATGCGCATGAGTTCGTTTACCGACCTGATTTTGATGAAACTGAAACGTACCAAACAGATTGAGGACAATCAGGGGAAAACATTAATCTCCGAAGGAATTGAAGCAAATTACCTCGACATGATCAATTATGCCGTTTTTGCGTTAATTAAGATTGAATTCTAAAAATTACTTCATGTTTAAACATATTGCACGAGTTCTACTTGGCCTGACTTTCGTTTTTTCAGGGTTCGTAAAAGGCATCGACCCCTGGGGTTCCGCCTATAAATTCACCGATTATTTCAACGCTTTTCAAATGCCGTGGCTGACGAACCTGGCTTTTGCTTTGGGAATTATTTTGGCAGCCACTGAGTTTTTCCTGGGCCTTGCTTTCATTTTTAATTTTTTCCTTCGCGTCACCAGTTGGTTTATGATGGCTTTCATGCTGTTCTTCACCGCACTCACTTTTATTTTGGCGCTTACCAATCCGGTAACCGATTGCGGCTGCTTTGGCGATGCACTGATCATCACAAACTGGCAAACATTTTACAAGAATATTGTCCTTTTGGCGCTGGCTCTTTTCGTTTTTATCCAGCGTAAAAATTTCAAAAGCAAAAACGGCCCGGTTCTTTCCATTGCCTTCACTGCCATGACTTTCGTGGTTTATTCTTACCTGGTGGATTATTCATACAAACACTTGCCAATTATAGATTTCAGCGCGTACAAAGTAGGCGTGAATATTCCTGATGCCATGAAAGTTCCGGACGATGCGCCAAAAGCGATTTACAAAAACAGCTTCATCTATAAAAACAAACAGACGGGCAAGACCAGGGAATTTGCCGAAACCGAAATTCCGTGGAAAGACTCCTTGACCTGGGAATATGTTGAGTCGAAAGATCCTGTTCTGGTTCAGGAAGGTTACACCCCGCCCATTCACGATTTCAGAATTGAAACTCCTGAAGGCGAAGACATCAAAGATTTTTTTCTGTACGATGAAAATTATACGTTTTTGGCTGTCGCGTCGAATTTGGCAAAGTCGGATAAAGAAGGCATGGTTAAAATAGCAAAGCTGGCGGCTGCAGCAAAAAGTAAAGGTTACACTTTCATTTTACTTACTTCAACTGCCCCTGACGAATTTGAAACCTACAAAAACGAATTCGGTGCAGATTTTGATTTTTTCAATACCGACGAAATTACCCTAAAAACCATTGTTCGTTCAAATCCGGGGCTTCTTATCCTGAAAAAGGGAACAATCCTGAAGAAAATGCATTTCAACGATGTTCCCAAACCTGAAGATTTGGATGCCACGCTTGATTTCTGATACTAAAAAAGTGATTTTACCGTTCGGTTAAAAAGCCGAACCCAAAGAGATATGAGCAAACTACTTTTCCTGATTTCTATACTCGCTTTTATAATTCCGAAGGCTTTTGGCCAGATTGGAGGAGAGAACACGTACGATTTTCTGAACCTGACCAATTCTGCGCGGATGGCAGCTCTTGGCGGAAACCAGATTGCGTTGAACGACTCATCCGATCTGAATGTTTCGTACAACAACCCATCGCTGCTTCATGAATCGATGCGAAACATGCTTGCAGTGAATTACGTCGATTACTTTGCCGGTGTAAATTACGGCTATGCAGCTTATTCGTTTGGTACGCCCCTTCCCGGAAATTTTGCGGTCGGCATGCATTACATCAACTACGGAAAATTTATTGAAGCCTTGCCCAACGGTGAAAAAACAGGAGCAACGTTTAACGCTGCCGAATATGCGTTGAATATCATTTGGTCGCACGAATACGGGCGGTTAAAATATGGTGTAAACCTGAAGCCAATTCTTTCGTCGTTCGAAAGTTACCAATCCATTGGTTTTGCTGCCGATTTAGGTGTCAGTTTAGTTAGTAAAAGCGGCCTTGCTGTAACTTCGCTCGTTGCCCGGAACATTGGTACGCAAATTACAACCTATTACGACGGAGCCGATCGCGAATCGATTCCATTCGATTTACAGTTTGGCTTTTCGCAAAAGCTGCAACACGCTCCAATTCGATTTGCTGCCACTTTACAACATTTGCAGAAATGGGACCTTGCCCAACCAGTCGAAGACAATACCGGAACAACCACAACATATAAAGAAGATAACTTCACGAAAAAATTCATGCGCCATGCAGTGCTTGGAGTCGAATTACTTCCATCGCCAAACTTCACCATTCGGGCAGGATACAATTACCAGATCAGGCAGGAAATGCGTTTGGAAGAAAAAATGTCGACCGTTGGTTTCTCGTGGGGATTTGGGTTCCGGATTTCCAGGTTCCATATCAATTACGGTTCTGCCCGTTATCATCTGGCCGGATCGAGCAACCTGATTTCGGTAGCCATTAATTTGAGCGATGGGTTCAGGAGAAATCAATAAAGACTCGTTTCCCGCAAAATCCACCACAAGCAATTCAGTTTTTAGCTTTCCGATGCACCACTTTCTCTGATAAAAATCAAAGGATAAACGGAATATCCTGCGTTTCTTTGTGCATATTCAAAATGCATCACCATGACTTTCATTCCAAACGACAAAATTTTCAGTTTAAAGTGGTTCAAAGATTACAGTCTTATTGTAATCGGATCCATTATTCTGGCTGTTGGATTTGTGTATTTTATCTCACCTCACCGCATTGTGCCGGGCGGCGTGTACGGAATCGCCATCGTAGTTCACTACATGACGCAAGGTATGTTTTCGTTTTGGCCTGAAGGAATTCCAATCGGGTTGTTTGGACTTGTCCTCAACATTCCGCTAACCATTGCCGGTATTAAGATTTTGGGCCCTCGGTTTGGCGTAAAAACCATTGTCGGCTTTGTACTCACGTCGGTATTTATGGATGTAATTACGTACATGCGTGTCGACGGAGACGCCCCGTTGGTGCCCGATGTACTTCTTTCGTGCGTATTTGGCGGCGTGCTGATTGGCTTCGGACTTGGTTTAATTTTCAAGTCGCGGGCAACTTCCGGAGGTTCTGATATTATTGCCATGATTATTGCCAAATACACGCACATGCAGCTTGGTCAGCTTATGATTTATGTTGATTCGACGATCGTTTTACTTAGTTTGGTGGCTTTCAAAGACTGGCAGATTCCGCTTTATTCGTGGGTGGTTATTTACATTACAGGCCGCGCCATCGACATGGTTCTGGAAGGAAGCGATTACAACAAGGCTCTGCTCATTATTTCTGAAAAACATAAAGAAATCAGGCATAAAATACTGGTCGACCTTGAGCGTGGCGGTACGTACCTGAAAGGAACCGGAATGTTCACCGGCCAGGACAAGCAGATTATTTACACGGTTGTAAGCCGGCGCGAAGTGGCCATTCTCGAAGAATACATCAGCACGATCGATCCCGATGCCTTTATCACAGTTATGGACACACACGAAATTCTGGGCGAAGGTTTTCAATCGCTCAAATTAAAGGTTTCGGAATGAAAAACGAACTGATTCAGAGGCAGATTTCAGGAGTAAACAAGCTTTGATTAGCCCTATTTAATCCACCGTTTTGGCAATTGTTTTCTTAATTTTTTTAGCCCTTAAATCAAGGTTATGGTTTAGTATTTTATAAATTTGGAAGACCTTTTCGCAAGTTATTTTCTGGCCATGAAACAACTTTTCCTTGTTATAGCAATTGTTTGCCTTATTCACTTCGATTCGTCTGCTCAAAAAGTCGGACTGGTTTTAAGTGGTGGCGGTGCAAAAGGACTGGCTCACATTGCAGTGATCAGGGCGTTGGAGGAAAATGGAATCCCAATTGATTATATCGCCGGAACCTCGATGGGCGCCATTGTTGCTGGGCTTTATGCAGCAGGTTATTCTCCCGACGAAATAGAAGAACTTTTCAAATCTGAACAGTTTAAATTTTGGTCAACCGGCCAAATTCAGGAAGAATACAGGTATTTCTACCGAAAACTGGAAGACGATCCGTCGTGGCTCAAACTCGATTTGATGAAAAAAGCCGACCGTATAAGAATTATGCCGCCTACCAATCTCATTCCTGAAGAACAAATGGACTTTGCATTTATGGAACTTTTTTCGTCGGTAACGGCCGTTTGCAAGGGAGATTTCAACAATCTTTTTGTGCCTTTCTTTTGTGTGGCCACCGATGTCTACAACAATCGCGAGGTTCTACTCAGGCAGGGCGATGTTGGCGAGGCCATTCGCGGTTCGATGACTTTTCCACTCTATTTCAAACCGATTGAAATTGATGGTTCGCTGGTTTTCGACGGTGGAATCGTCAACAATTTTCCGGTTCAGGACATGAAGGAACATTTTAATCCCGACATTATTATTGGCCACAATGTATCGAATAATCCGGAAAAACCAGATCCGGATAACGTAATGGCGCAAATCGAAAACATGATTATGCAGAAAACAGATTACAAGGTTGACCCGAAAGACGGCATTTTCATGGAAACGACATTCAACAACGTGAGCCTGCTCGATTTTAAAAAGATTGACCAGATTGAAGAAGCCGGCTACGAAACCGTTACCGGTAAACTCGACAGCATTAAAAATCGAATAAAGCGGCGCATTCAACCCGAAGAACTTCAGGAAAAAAGGCGGCTGTTCAATATGAAAAAGCCCCCGTTGAATTTTCAGAATGTACAGGTTGAAGGAGTTGCTGATGCCATGCAGCGCAAGTTCATCATTCAAAGCCTGAAACACAAATCGAACATCATTGATCTGAAGGAACTTAAAATGGAATACTTTAAGCTGGTGGCCGACAATCAAATTAAATCGCTCCGGCCAGTTTCGCGCTACAATCCGGCAACCGGATATTTCGACCTGAACCTGCTGGTGAAGCAAAACAACCCGATGCTCGTGAAATTTGGCGGAAACATTTCTACCCGCCCCATCAACCAGGGATTTCTGAGCGGCGATTACCGGATTTTCAGGGAACGCTCGTACACACTTAGCACAAACATGTATTTCGGACGTTTTTACAGTTCATTTAAAGCTGGCGCACGAATCGATTTCCCAAGCGCTCTACCGTTTTACATGGCCGGATATTTTACGTTTAATCGCTGGGATTACTATTCCACAACCACCGAATTTGTGTTTGAAGATGTTCGTCCGCCATACATTATTCAAAACGAAAATAATTTCAGGGTTGAAGCAGGATTCCCTGTAAACACCTGGGGTAAAGTTACTTTTGGCGGATCGTATTCGCATGCGAAGGATGAATATTACCTGACCGAATCGATTAAAGTCTCGGACACGCCTGACTTTACAAATTTTGAAGCGGTAACCGGAACAGCAAATTTGCTCACCAACACATTCAACGACAAACAATATCCCACAGAAGGAAAATCAACCTGTTTGTCACTGAATTACATTTCGGGAAACGAGAAAAATATTCCCGGAAGTTCATCGAATAACACATCCAACAAAGAATACAAACACAATTTCTATCTCCTGAAAGGGAGCTACGACCGCTATTTCCGGATTAACAATCGCATTGCGTTTGGGTTAATGGCCGAAGGTGTTTACAGCAACAAAAATCCATTCAGCAATTATGTGGCAACGGTACTTTCGGCGCCGGCATTCAACCCGATTCCACACAGTAAAACGATTTTCCTGAATAATTTTCACGCCAATAAATATCTGGCTTCAGGCATAACAGGAATTTACAAGTTCTCGGGCGGGTTGCATCTGAGAGCCGAAGTTTATGGATTTTCGCCAGTGAACGAAATCGTTGAAGCTGAAAATTTTAGGGCAACGTACAACCCAAACACTTTCTCAACCATCCATTTTATGGGTATGGGAGCTCTGGTTTTTCAGTCGGCACTTGGGCCGGTAAGTATTTCGGTAAGTTACTACGATAAAAGTCAGACCAAAGTATTTGCCATGCTGAATTTCGGATACATTTTATTTAACCGCAAAGGCTATTAAGTAATCAGAAGTATTTAATGTCGCATTTTAAATTTACTCACCCCAAGCTCGCAGTGCTCGCTTTGCCCCTTCTACATGTAGGGGACGTCCGCGTGCGGACGTGGGGTGAGTCAAAGAAAATAATACGACATTTAATTGTTTCACTTATTAGAAACTGCAAAAGGAAGAAAGGGAACCGGAAAAGAGATATAAAAGACGGTCAGAAGTTTTCGTTGAATCAAATTCGCTGTAGAAATACGGTAAAGAAATCCAATTCAAAATGTATTTTTGCCATTCGGATTTAAACCCTTAAAAAACGGAAAGATGTTTAAAGTTAATGAATATTTTGGCGGAACAGTAAAATCGATTGCTCTTGAAAACACTGAAGGAGTTGCCACCATTGGTGTTATGGAAGCTGGCGAATACGAATTCGGAACTGCGACCATTGAACACATGACTATTACCACCGGAATTTTAGATGTATTGTTGCCCGGCGAAACTGTTTGGACAACTTACCTGAAAGGCGAAACGTTTACAGTAGCCAAAGATGTAAAATTCAAGGTAAAAGCAAACGGACAGGTTGCCTATTATTGTCTGTACGTGTAAGTTCCGAATGTAAATCGGAATTCATCAGATTTTTTACAGCCTCATCCCCCTTTCCCGGGGAGGGGACGGGGTGAGGTTCCTACAAGTATGGACGCAGGATTTCGTCCATCGCATCGATCCATGCAGGCGAATCATTCAGACTTTCAATCATTTGCAGATTTTCACCGCCATTTTTCTTAAACATTTCTTTGTATTCCCAACCAATCTCAACGGTTGTTTCCAAACAATCGGCTACAAAAGCCGGCGCAGCAACCAAAACATTTTTATTTCCTAGCTTAGCCCTTGAAATCAGATTCTTATCGGTAAAAGGGGTCATCCAGTTGTTCGATAACCGCGACTGGAAGGAAACAGAATACTGCCCATTTTTCAGGCCAATGCGGTTAACCAGTTCCCGTGTTGTCTGGTAACAGGTTGCTTTGTAACAGAACTTCCCGAACTCAGGCAACTCGTTTTCGCAGTTACACGTTTCAATCGATTCTTCGGGATGATTTTTCTCCAGATGCCGGTTGGGCAATCCGTGATATGAAAAAATGATGTGGTCGAACTTTTCAGGGTTGTACGATTGAATCCGTTTGGCAAAAGCATCGAGAAATGCCGGATGATCGTAAAACTGATTGATGGCTTTTATTTCAGGAATCGTATTCCAGTTCCTGATTTTATCGATTACAGCCTGAATGGCGGTTCCATTGGTGGATGAAGCATATTGCGGAAACATCGGGAAAATAACGAGTGTATCGTAATTCCCTTTTTTAATTGCTGAAAGAGCTTTGCCTATTGACGGATTTCCATAGCGCATTGCCATAAAAACATCGGCTTTCCCGGTTATTTTTGATTGCAAATCTTTCGTAACTTTTTCAGAAAAATACAACAAAGGAGAGCCTTTTTCGGTCCACAAACGCTCATACAACTTTGTAGATTTTGGTGCCCTGAAAGGCACAATAATCAGGTTTACCAAAATTTTCTGCAGAACAAGCGGAATATCGATCACGCGGCGGTCGTTTAAAAATTCGGTTAAATAGCGGCGAACGGCCTTTACTTTCGGCTCATCGGGAGTTCCGACATTAATCAGAAGTACTGCTGTCTTTTTTATCATCACACGTTTATTATTTTTCGCTGGCAAAGTTGTTGAATCAAGATAACAATTCATTCAACAAATTGATCACATCCCGAAAAAAAAATTGTAATTTCAGAATGGAGCATGTGATTCGTCGTCATTAAATCATTCATTGGTTTTTGCACAATTTAATGACGAATCGCAAATAACCACGTTTTAACTTATTTATTTTCAGCTAACTGAGTCTGTAAACTTATTTTCTACTTCAGGTTCATACTCACTTTTATTCCGGCCGAGCGAAATTTACCGTTTTCAAATCCGGCAACCGCTTCAACATTTAACAGCAGAAATATATTGCTGATTCCGTAGCCTGTTTCCACGTAATTTTTCAGGTCCGGTGTAGTCAGAAAATTCACAAATAAATTCTCCGAAATTGAAGTATTTTTCACGATGGGCAATTGTTTCAGGATAAACCTGCGGGTTTGCCAGTTCGCATGCGATTCCAGAAATTGCTTACTTGTTGAATATTTGTAAAATGGCAGAAGCCTGAAGCTGTTTTCGTACGACGAAAACATAAAACTCGTTGGTTTGGTATTGAAATGATGAAAATCCTGAAAATAAACCTGTTTCGCATTCAGGAATTTTCCGGCGGCAACACGGTATGAAAAATGATCGTCGATACCAAAATCAATTTTCTGGCGAATTCCGAAGCGTAAAAAATCGTATTGCGAATCGCTTTTAAATACCTCAGCAAACCCTTTTTGGTAAAAAAGCGTGAAGGTTGGATACGCACTTCCGGCATATATTTTTGTGTGGTTGCGAATGCGGTAACGGTTGCGCGGCGTATATTCCAAAGCAAAACGACCAACAAACGACACATTGTTTTCAAGCTGGCCCAACTGCACCGAAATGTTTTCAGGAATATTGGGCATAATTTCGCGATCCTTGTAATCGATAAACGAATAACTGGAATGATTCGTCAGAGCGCTGTTTTGACTATATGTAAAACCAGCCGTCAGGTTTAAGCCGTTAATCAGATCGCGCCGATAGTCAGCCCTAAAAAAATCAGAACCAAAATATCGTTTGTAATTCCGTTCCAGCCAAAGTGTGTGCAAATCGTTTGAAATCGGCGATAATGAAGAAGTTTGATTGAAATCGAGCGTGGTAGATCCGACTGCAACCGAAATCCAACTGTTCGTCATTCCACTGAGCCTTTGCTGAAAAGAAAGTGTCGCGTCGATTTTTTTGCGGGCAAAGGCATACGCAAAGTGCGGCTCGATTCGAAAAAGATGCCCCGAACTATCGGCTTTGAAATAACTAAACGGCAATTCGAGCCGAATTCCATCGACCGAGTTAAAGGACAGCGAAGTCGGATCAGTGAGTTTTGGAATGGAAAACCGCTTGTATTTCCGGATCGAGTCTGTTGAATAATCGTACGTTTTTCCTAAAATCAAATGTTTGAGTTTAAATTTCCGTTTCGAATCGCGCACCGAATCCTGGTATTCGGGTTTTGCTGAAACCGTTATAAATGAATCTTTTTTGGCAAAACTGGTCTTTTCCGATTCCGTCAGCGGAATTGGCCTCAGGCTCGCCCAATAGGCCGAATCGTTGTTCACCTGTTTCTGGCTCACCTGAAAAGCCGATTTAATTTCGAGCGGTTCGGGAGGACTGTTTCTGCGCGTTTCCTGTTCAATCAAGCGGTTCAGTTTCACCGTTTCGTGATTGCTCAATTCGGGTTTTTCCATCAAATCCGCTATTCGGCTTTGCGACTTGGTTTTAACTTTTCCTTCCACCTGATTTTCAGAATTCTCTGCATTGGTTTTCTCAACAAACTGCTGATCGGCCAATTGTTGTGCTTTCATTTTATCCAGGAATGTATGATCGAGCGCGGGATTTAAAGTGGTTTTGTAGTCGCTGATTGACGCCACATACCTGAATTTCATTTTAAAACCCATTCCCGAGAAATCCATATCAAAGTCGAGGCTCACCGGCATCCAGGTGTTCTTATTCACTTCAGCATAAATCTGGTGCACATTTACATTGGTCATCGGAATATGCATTTTAAGTGCAGCCGAATGGATGTTCCAAAATCCATCGGCAATATAAATGTAACCCGAGAACACATCGTTTCCATCGGTTTTCGGAATCACGCGGATCTTATTAATCGTGCGTCCCTGATCTTCGAAAACTCCGTCGAGGACAAACCGATAAACTTTTAACGCATTTTTTCCAACAGGCGAAACCACGCCGTATTTTTCGGCGTCGTACAAATTATTGGTTATCATGCCCATGGGCGAAGTATTGTTATCTTTTCCTGAAGAGCGCATCGCCAAAACCTGCTGTTTCAAATGATCGGGCAATTCGAATTCAATCCGGCTAACAGTTTCCATCACAAATGGTTCCTGAAGGTTCTTCAGTTCATTCTTGTCCATCATCAATTTGGCCATCGAAGGAACTTTATCGAATACTCCGGACCCTTTCAGATACACTTTGCACGAATATTTCGATACCTGTTTCTGGTAATATGGCGCCATAGCAATGACTCGTCGCATGATATAATACGCAGGGTCTTCGCCCGAGGCCAAAATTTTTATCTCCGGAATGCGATAACTCTGTGTAATCAGCCGAACGTTAAATTCCTGAAAGCTTTTGCCAATCACAAATTCAGCGGTTTGCGTTTCGTAACCCAGATACTGAAACAATACGTTATGCTTTCCAGCCGGAAGTTTCAACTCATAATTTCCATCAATGTTTGAAGTCGTTCCGGTAGAAATTTCAGGAACATAAATGGTAGCAAAAGAGACAGCTTCTCCGCGTTCATCGGTTATTTGGCCACGGATTCCCTGTGCAAAGATTGGTTGTACAAACAATACACATAAAAAGACAGGAAGTAAATTTCGAATCATCATTCAATTTAGGCTTTGAGGATGTATTGAACAAAAATAAAAGAATTTTAATCCGATTCCTTCTGAAGATAAGTTAACGATGGTTAAGTAATCTAAAATAGATGATTTAGGTGATAATTGTAGTTCATCAGATCAGTAAAATTTTCTGCAAAAAGTCCTGCATCGCTGTATTCCTATAGAAGTCATTAGTTTAGCTCTATATTTTTTATGTTCCTAAACATGCGATACCGAAAGCAACCTTTTTCTTGTTTTTGGAATAAACAATGTATGTTCATCTAGCTTTTAACATCTTAAAAACCACAAACATGGAAAGATCACCACCTCAACCCAGGCTCATCAGGATATGCATTAAAGCTCAAGACTGCCAGATCAGGTTCCAATCTGTCCCAGCCGCCTTGAACAACATCGGTGCAAATCCGGAAAAGCGTTGATATATAAACTTTGACAATACACAAAAAAATATCTGACTATGAAACGAGCATGTTCGTTAAACACAAACATGGATGAATATCTCACATGCGAGTTCCATCCGGCAATTAAAAATCAAATTATATTCGGATGAAATATCTCTTTTGTTTTATCGCCCTTTTAATGTTTAATTATTCAATGAATGGGCAGGAGAAATTTGACCGATTTACCATCAACTTTGGTTTAACGCACTCAGTCTATAAAGATTCCAAATCTGTAGAAAAATTCACCTTCGTTCCTGAGGTCGAATTTTTGTTCAATCTACCGCTTTATAAAACCATTCAATTATCGACAGGAATTGGGATTGAATCTGGGAAACACATGGCAACTGAAGATGTGGCCTATTTAGGTTGGGTAAATGATGAAATTGGCTGGAGGCCGTATAGAGGTAGAAATTACTGGAATCTGGATTTCGTTAGCATGAAAGTGCCAGTATATCTCTCGGTACCAATAAACAATTCTTTTATAGATGCTTTCACATTTGGCTCGGGCTTGGGATGGTTATTGAGCTATAAGCTTACAGAGCATCAAATCCCCAATACATCCAGCATAAAAATTAACCGGTCTTTTCTGGATTTAAGTTTGGGGGTGAAAAAAAAGCTTTTCCAAATCAATCAAGTTTCGCTAAGCTGCACCCCGGATATTGGCTACCGCACTTATTTAACTGATCGCAATGACTGGCAAAAAAAATGTTTTTTCGGTGAATTGAAATTAAATATTAACTTTTAAGAACTTGCGGCTATGATTACGAAACCACAATTCCATTGCGATCGCAAATGGTTATTGCGCCTAAAAACTCATCCGTCCAGTTCATTGAATCAATTGGGTTGTAATTACCAAACTAAATTATGCGTTGTGGTGCCGATAAAATCTCACCCAGTCGATTTCAAACTGGTGAGGTAAATTTCCGGTAGGTTCAGAAACGACTATTGAGGCTGCATTCAAATGCATGGTATGCGAAGGCACATGTAAATTTATGGTCAGAATTTCCCGTTCATTTACTTTCCAAACCAGCGAACTGGCTGTCCACTCCAACCTGAAGATATAAAACTCGCCGGCTTTCAAACCCGAAATACTTTCGCAATCGGCTTTAACTCCATTTTCGGTTCCGGTGAGAGTTCCCAACCTGTTTTTGGCTCCCATTTCCACCAGATTTATCTGTGGCGAACTCTCCTCGCCCAGCAAATAAATAGCGTCAACAATACTTGCCGAAGGATTATATTTTACCTTGGCTTCCAGAATTCCATGGTTCCACCAGTCGCCACCTGCCGTTGAAACGATTCCTGAAGTATAATCAAATTCACGCTCAACAAAACCAAAAGGCACTTGCCACTGCATGCCGGTTGCTTTTTCCTTTCGGACTTCTATTTTCATGGATTTGCCAGCAACCGAAATATTTTTGCCGTCGGTAATGGCCTGAAGGTCGCCAATCTGCGAAAAGTTTTGGCCCAAGGTTTTACTGGCCCAATGCGACTGAGTACTCCATTTTTCACGATCCAACTTCCCCGATTCAAAGTTATCTTCAAAAACAAGTTCCCATTTTTTGAAAAACTCAAACGCATTCGAGTTTTTATATTTCAGGTAATTAACCAGTTCAGGCATTTTCTGCATTTCCGTAAAACGCTTTTCTGCACCGGCGTCGGCCGTTTTTTCCCATTTCTGTTTGTCTTCCAGGTAAGTAACCCGTGCTTTAAATTCTGCCGAAGTGGTGATTTGCTGAAGTTCTTCCAGGCGTTTGCGCTCGGGCGAATCTTTCATTTGCACGTAATTGCGGTATGCCGGTGATTTTCCGTAACGCTGAAAAAATTGAAGATCTGCTGAATTCTTCAGGTTCTGAAACTCAGCAAATTGAGCATACTCTTTGCTCGAAGCATCTTTTTTCTTCGCTTTATCGAACGAAACGCTTTCAACTGTTTCCTTTATTTTCCTGAATTTTTCAGGCAAATCAGATGCTTTGACCTTTTCATATTTCTTTAAATCCTCCGATTTTTCAGTGGCATAAAACTTCCGTAGTTTGCTGTTTCTATCCAGTTTGGCAAGTTCTTTCAGTTGCGCTTCTTCTTTGCTGCTCTTGAGCGACAAACCCTGAAGCTCCTTTTTCTTCTGCTTAAAAGTCGGTGAGTTTACCAACAAATCGAGCTCATTATATTCCTTCAGTTCCTTCGCCTTTTCAAATTCACAGAACATTTGGTAATCAACAACTAAAGCTTTATGAGCATTTTCCAATTTAGTGGTTGATTTAATCAATCCGAAAGTGCTGGCAACAAACAATTTAAACGACATAACCGATTTTTTTGGATCTGTATTTCAAAGTTTTAAAAATAGCAAATAAAACAAACATCCTCACTTTTTTCATGCTTCGGTTGAAAAACGTTAAATTCAACATTAAATTATATGCAATATGCTTTCAAAAACAATTTTATGTGCATTGTTTTTCTGAAAGTTCTGGAAGAACTTGTAATTTTATGCTCAACTCTATACTATAGTTTTTGATTGAATAAAAAACCTGTCCATGAAAAATTTCGGGAAATTAATTTTTACGCTTTTTCTGACGATTGCATTCAATGCTTCTATCGCACAGAACTTTCTGGAAACTGAATTAAAACCAGGAAAAACTTATATTCTACTGGCACATCCAACGGTTCAGAACCTCGAAACCATTGAATTTTTACTGAAAAATAATATCCTGAAAATTCCTGATGCCGATTTTGTAGGTGTGTATTCTGAGGCTGAAACCTATGATTATACCAAATCAGAAAACCTGATTCACAAACCAGAAATGCGAAAATTTCACCTTCAGAAAATTTCCGGAGAATCTGACACATCCAAAATATTCAGGCAAAATGAATGGACACCGGTTTTCAAAAAGCTATTCGATCATTCTGCGGGCATTTTCTTTTTTGGCGGACCCGACATTCAGCCTGAAATCTACAAAGAAAGGAACCAGTATTCCAATGTTACCGACCCAAACCGGCATTTGTTTGAAGCAAGTTTTCTTTTCCACCTTCTGGGCGGATATCAGAATACTAAGTTCATCGGTTTCTTAAACTCCAGGCCCGATTATTTTGTGACCGGATTTTGCCTTGGTTTGCAAACTATGAATGTTGCCACAGGCGGAACTTTGACTCAGGATATTCCAGCAGAAAAATACAACGCCAAAACCGCCGAAGAAACTGTGAAGCTGAAAAAAGAACAGATGCATCGCAATTACTGGCAAGAGATTTCGAAAGATTCGTTGTTGATGGGCATCAATTTTCATCACATTCAATTTACTGCCCATCCATTTTTCCTGAAAAAAGTGACCGTTAAAAAAGATTACATTCCGCTGGTTTTAAGTTCGCATCACCAATCGATTGACGACCTGGGCAAGGATCTGATTGTTACCGCCACTTCGATGGACGGCGATGTGATTGAAGGCATTCAGCACAGGCTTTACCCAAATGTTTTTGCCGTGCAGTTTCATCCCGAAGTTCCGGCTTTGTACAAAGAAGGCAAAAAGCTAAAATTTGCTCCGGAAGACACTCCAAAGTCCTATTACGAAATCGTTGGCGATGAGGGCCGTGAGTTTCACATCAAATATTGGGAAACCATTTCGAAAGCGATTAAAGCTTCAGTCCACACAACGAGAGCTAAATAGCAAAATTATAGAGTATCATTGTGGTCACTCGCTTCGCGTCATTAGAAGCTTTCGGTTACCTGTAATCGAAAACAATTGAATGACTACAAGTGACCATCAATGACTGAATTATGCCATTTTCAGTCATTCAATCCTTCAGCCCTTCAATCGGTATCAGATAAAGTTCTATTTTTGCAGCGTTAAAAAAAATTGGGACAATGAGTAATCAGAAAGAAATACGCCGCAGAAGAACCTTTGCCATTGTGAGTCATCCGGATGCCGGGAAAACTACACTGACTGAAAAGCTTCTGCTGTTTGGTGGAGCGATCCGGGTTGCCGGCGCAGTTAAAAGCAACAAAATTAAGAAGGGCGCAACTTCCGACTTTATGGAAATTGAGCGTCAGCGCGGTATTTCTGTGGCTACTTCGGTTATGGGTTTCGAGTACGATGGCTATAAAGTTAACATCTTGGATACTCCCGGGCACCAGGACTTTCAGGAAGATACCTTCCGCACGCTCACGGCAGTTGACAGCGTAATTATTGTGATCGACGCCGCCAAAGGAGTGGAACCGCAAACCGAAAAATTAATGAACGTTTGCCGGATGCGCAAAACTCCGGTTATTGTTTTCATCAATAAACTCGACCGACCGACCCAGGATACTTTCGAACTGCTCGACGACATCGAACGTCAATTGCAAATACGCATCAACCCCTTGAGCTGGCCAATTAACAATGGCCCCGATTTCAAAGGCGTTTACAACATTTACAACAAAAGCCTCAACTTGTTCAAAGCCAGTGTTCAGGAAATTGAACCCGGCATTTCGTTTTCAGACATCAATAGCCCTGAACTTGAAAAGCATATTCGCCGTGATGCTCAAAAACTTCGCGACGATCTGGAACTGGTTTACGGCGTTTATCCTGAATTCGATCACGACGAATATCTGGCCGGCGATCTGGCCCCGGTATTTTTCGGAAGCGCGCTCTACAACTTTGGAGTTCAGGAATTGCTTGACGCTTTTGTAAAAATTGCACCATGGCCGCGTTCCAGTCAAACCGACGAACGCGAAATCAATCCTGAAGACGATAAATTCAGTGGCTTCGTATTTAAAATTCACGCCAATATCGATCCCAACCACCGCAGCCGCATTGCTTTCGTAAAGGTTTGCTCCGGAAGATTTGAGCGAAACAATATGTATAAGAATGTCAGGCTAAATAAAACATTCCGGATTTCAGCGCCCACAGCATTCATGGCTTCGCAAAAAGAAATCATAGAGGAAGCCTATCCCGGAGATATAATCGGTGTTCCTGATACCGGAAATTTTATCATTGGCGATACGCTCACCGAAGGAGAAGATATTCATTTCAAAGGGTTGCCCAGTTTTTCTCCGGAAATGTTCCGCTTTGTTGAAAATGCCGACCCGATGCGCACCAAACAGCTCAACAAAGGAATCGACCAATTGATG
The DNA here is from genome assembly GCA_041652995.1 of Prolixibacteraceae bacterium. GTDB lineage: Bacteria > Bacteroidota > Bacteroidia > Bacteroidales > Prolixibacteraceae > Aquipluma. The sequence goes on along the minus strand of JBAZGO010000026.1, from coordinate 20,738 downwards.
GATGAAGGTGTGGCCCAGTTGTTTACCAGCCAGTTTAATGGCCGGAAGATTATTGGAACTGTTGGACAACTTCAGTTCGAAGTGATTCAATATCGTTTGGAACACGAGTACAACGCCAAATGCCGCTTCGAACCGTTGCAGATGTACAAGGCCTGCTGGATCAAGAGCGACAACCCGAAAGCGCTGACTGAATTCAAGAATCGCAAACACCAGAAAATGGCCACCGACAAACGCGGTCGCGATGTATTTATGGCCGACTCACAGTTCATTCTCGACATGGCTCAAAACGAATTCAAAGATATTCGGTTCCATTTTACATCAGAATTTTAGGAAATATTTGACTTGATACAATTCCGGAAAAAATTCAGGATTACGACTTATGTCCAAGTTTGTCGGCGCAATAGACCAGTTTATCGAAAAAATGAGATTACTCAACCATGTATCACTATTTTAGGCTTGATTTTATATCTTTGTTGACAAAAAAAATAAACAATAAGAATGAAGCTTGCATTAATCGGTTATGGAAAAATGGGGAAAGAGATTGAGAAAATCGCTCTTGACCGCGGACATGAAATTGTATTAAAAATTGATATTTCCAATCCTGAAGATCTTACCATTGCAAACCTGAAAAAAGCAGATGCTGCCATCGAATTCACCATACCAGCATCGGCTGCGGCTAATTACAAAATGTGTTTCGAAGCCGGAATTCCGGTTGTGAGCGGAACCACGGGCTGGCTCGAACAACTGCCCCTGGTACATCAACTCTGCAACGATTTGAATGGCACATTTTTTTATGCCTCAAATTTCAGCTTAGGCGTTAATATATTCTTCGCCCTTAATAAAAAGCTGGCCGAACTTATGGCCAGCCGCAGCGAGTACAAAACCGAAATGAAGGAAATTCATCATACCCAGAAACTGGACGCGCCAAGCGGTACAGCCATCACGCTGGCCGAAGGAATTATCGGGAATATTCCGGAGAAAAAAAGGTGGGTCAACCACTCAACCACAAATGCAGAGGAACTTGGAATTATTTCGGAACGCGAAGGAGTGGTGCCCGGAACTCACATCATTACCTACGATTCGGAGGTTGATTACATTGAAATTACCCATTTTGCCAAAAGCCGGAAAGGATTTGCTTTTGGAGCCGTTTTGGCTGCCGAATTCAGCTTCGGAAAAAAGGGAATTTTATCGATGAACGATTTGCTTAACATTTAACAAGACAATATGATGAAAGAAATTCTTTCCAATAAATGGTTTAAATTTATTTTGGTCGGCCTGATTTATACCCTTTGGGTAATCTGGATCGAAAGCTACATCTGGCTTATTGGACTGGCTGTAATTTTCGATATTTATGTTTCGAAAAAAGTACATTGGGCTTTCTGGAAAAAGAAAAACCCACCGGATGGCAAGCAAACCAAAGTAGTTGAATGGGTTGACGCAATCATTTTTGCAGTTATCGCAGCCACTTTTATCCGTATGTTTTTCATTGAAGCTTACACCATTCCAACTTCGTCGATGGAAAAATCGATGCTCGTTGGCGATTACCTATTTGTGAGTAAAACTTCCTATGGCCCAAAACTTCCCAATACGCCGCTGTCGTTTCCGTTTGTGCACCATACCATGCCATTTTCAACGACAATGAAATCGTATGTTGAATGGATTCACAACCCCTACAAGCGCATTGCTGGTTTCGGAAAAGTAAAGAACAACGATGTTGTGGTTTTCAATTTCCCTGAAGGAGACACAGTTGCCCTGAAAGTTCAGAATCAGAGTTACTACCAACTTGTTCGGAGTTATGGCCGCGACCGGGTTTGGCGCGAAAAAGAAACTTTTGGCGACATTGTTGCCCGTCCGGTCGACAAGCGCGAAAATTACATTAAACGTTGCGTCGGAATTCCAGGCGATGTGATTGAACTGAAAGATGATCAGCTTTATGTGAACGGAAAAGAACAGGAACATTTTCCGGGCATGCAGTTGGAAAACATTGTGACTACCGACGGAACCGGAATAAACAAGCGCGTTCTCGATCAGTTGCACATTGCTGAAGACGACCGTCATGTGATTTCGAACACTCAATATTTATTTCCGTTGACCGTTGATGACGAAAATAAGCTGAAGGCCATGAAAAATGTAAAATCAGTTGTGCGAACCAATGTGTCCGCCGGAAACTGGGACCAAAATATTTTCCCGTTCAGCAATGATTACCCATGGAATGTTGACAATTTCGGACCACTCGAAATTCCAAAGAAAGGAGAGACAGTACAACTCACCATGAAAAATCTTCCGATTTATCAACGCATAATCGATTTGTACGAGGAAAACGACCTTCAGGTAAAAGACAGCGTTATTTACATAAACGGATCGCCGGCAACCAGTTACACCTTTAAAATGGATTATTACTGGATGATGGGCGACAATCGCCACAATTCGGCCGACTCGCGTTACTGGGGCTTTGTTCCGGAAGATCACATCGTCGGAAAAGCGGTATTCATCTGGCTTTCGCTCGACAAAGATCAGCCATTCTACAACAAAATACGCTGGAACCGGTTGTTCACATTTGTTCGGTAAAAGAAATCAGGTTCAATTTTTATTGAACGTTCCTAAAATATTCATCCTGAAATTGATCAGGACAACAAAAAGGATAACAGAACTTGTTATCCTTTTTGTTTCCGGAAGTTTATGAAACAATTAATTCTGAAGCCCTTGACAAACCAATTGTTCTAATCGTTTGACAATCTTCGGGTTTTTGGTTATTATTGTGGGAATAAATCGAAACAGATGTCAGGTAAAGTCATATTATTTCTGATTCTTTTGGTTCTGATCATGGTATTTACATTTCAGAACTACGTTGCCATCAACATCAAATTTATCGTTTGGGAAATTCAAAATGTTCCTCTTGTGGTTGTGCTTCTTTCAGGACTTGTTTTTGGCTTTTTACTGGCTTCCATTATGCAGCTTCCGCGCATTATGAAACTAAAACGGGAACTGAAACGCGTGGTGCACGAACTCGAAAAAACTGAAGAGATTGAAGCTTCGAAAGATGAAGATGTGACCGAGGAAGGCGTGAGCATGGGAAGCGATTACCAGGGTGGTTTTTTTAGCGAAAAGTAATGACACAACGTTCCGGAATCCTGCTCAGCACAGCCTATTTTGCACCCATTCAATACTTCACCAAACTGTCTGTTTATCCTGAAGTTTTTATCGAGCAGCACGAAAATTTTATCAAGCAAACCTACCGAAACCGCGCAGTTATTCTGGCGGCAAACGGACCCGTTCCGCTTATCGTTCCGGTTGAAAAAGGCCGTGGAAAGAAAATAAAAATCAAAGATTTGCGTATTGCCTACGACGAAGAATGGCAGAGAAACCACTGGCGGACTATTTTCTCGGCCTACAATTCCTCTCCCTTTTTCGAATATTATGCCGACGATATTGAACCATTTTTCAGGAAAAAATATGAATTTATGTTCGACTTCAACCAGCAAATTACCGAAATAGTGATGGAAATTCTGGAAATACCTACAGAACTAAAACGAACCGAAGATTTTGAACTAATTCCTGAAAACTGCCTGAATTTCAGGGAACAAATCAGTCCAAAAACCCACCGCATTTCAAATGATTCAAATTATATTGCGCAACCTTACACCCAGGTATTTTCCGAAAAATTTGGATTCGTACCCGATTTGAGCATTCTGGATATCCTTTTCAACGAAGGACCTTCGACAAATGGACTGCTTCATGATTGCTTTCAGGAATAAACACAATGGGAATATTATCAGAAATTTGTACGGGGAGCGCTTTTAAAACTATTTCTCCATTGCGACATTAAAATCACCTGACAAAAAACATTCCCGAACTTGTTTTGTTCCAATCATAAAAAGAGATGAAAAAAACAGTTCCGTTCTTATGGTTCGATAGTAGCACATTGAAACATCTGCGCTTCACTTTTTCATTCTTTTTAATGCCGGTTTTTATGTTTGCGCTTAGCCAGGCCGATACGGTAAACTGGCCAAAAACCATCCTTGCTTTTGTCATTTTGCACCTGTTCGTTTTTCCTTCGAGCAACGGGTATAACAGCTACCAGGACCGTGACGAAACTCCGATTGGCGGTTTAAAAAACCCACCCAAAGTTTCCGAAAACCTGTTTTATGCAACCTTGCTTTTCGATGTTTTAGCCATTCTTTCCGGATTCTTTATTTCCATCTATTTTTCAGTATTCGTTTCTGTTTTTATCCTGATGTCGCGGGCTTACAGTTACCGTAAAGTGCGGTTAAAGAAGTTTCCGATCATCGGTTTTTTAACCGTATTTATTTTTCAGGGGGCTTTTGTTTACCTGATGGCTTCAGCGGCCATTGCACCTTTTCATCCTGAAATTTACTTCACAACCAACAACCTGATTTGCCTGACGATATCCAGTCTTTTTATTGGCAGCATTTATCCGCTCACACAGATTTATCAGCACGAAGCCGACAAAAACGACGGGGTAATCAGCATTAGTTATAAATTGGGCTACATCGGAACGTTCATTTTTTCCGGAGTATTATTTTCTGTTGCCGTTCTGTTCCTGATTTACTATTTCGAAAACAGGAACCAACAAGCTGCGATTGTTTTGTTTTTAATCCTGATGATTCCGGTTGTGAGCAAATTGTCAGTTTGGTTTAATCGTGTCAGAAAGGATGTTGCAGAAGCGAATTTCGAGAACACAATGACAATGAACCTCCTGACTTCCAGTTGCATGAATCTTTATTTTTTAGTACTGACAATTAATAACTACTACACCTGGTTTTAGCCATGAGCAAAATTATCTCCATCGGAACTGCTGTCCCTCAATATGGTACACCACAAAATAACATACTCGATTTTATGCGCAAGGCTTATCAGGACGATACGGCTTCGCGAAAACTCACTATTTTATTCAATCACAGCGGTATTAATTCAAGGCACTCTGTTCTTCCTGATTTTGGGTCAGAACATGGCAATCCACAACTTTTTTACCCGAACCAAATTCTTCCAACACTAGAAGAACGACTGAACGTTTATAAAGAAACTGCACTTCCGCTGGCCGTAAAAGCCATTCGGAATGCGCTCGAAAACCTTCAGACTACAATTCAGGAATTTGGAGTCACACATCTCATTACGGTAACCTGCACTGGTTTGTACGCTCCCGGCCTTGATGCTGAAATTATTGAACAGCTTGATTTACCCAAAGATATTTTTCATACATCCATTAATTTTATGGGGTGTAATGCCGCATTTCCGGCTTTAAAACTGGGCGATGCGCTTGCAGCCACCAACGAAAATGCCCGCGTACTCATTGTTTGTGTCGAACTTTGCACGCTGCATTTCCAGCCCAAAAACAATCACGACAATTTGTTGTCGAACACCATTTTTGGCGATGGAGCTGCTGCCGTTCTTCTGGTTCCCGAAAAGAATGCCCGGTATAAAAATCATTCAGGCCTGAAAATTCAGGGATTTCATTCAGAGTTGCTTACGCGAGGCAAAGATTTAATGGCCTGGAACATTACCCCAACCAATTTTGAAATGGTTTTGGATGCAAAAGTTCCTGATTTTATTGGCGAAGAAGTTGAAGGAATCGTCTCGAATGCTGCCCGGAAACTATCTTTTGAACCAGGAAATATTGCCAAGTGGGCGGTGCATCCGGGCGGCAAAAAAATTCTGGACATGGTTGGTAAACAAATGCAACTAACAGAAACCGATCTGAAAGCTTCATATAAAGTATTGGCCAATTATGGCAATATGTCGTCCCCTACCATTCTGTTTGTCCTGAAAGAAATATTAGAGTCCGGAATTCAACAGGACGAAACAGTTTTTGCCATAGGTTTTGGCCCCGGGATCGGCATTGAAACTGCATTACTAACCTATGACAAATAAATTCACAAATCGGTCGCTCCAGTCCGAAATGCTTGATGAACCCTACATTCCGGAGAAAATTCTGATACAGAATTTAAAAGAACTCGATTTTATTAACCGAATCTTGGGCGGGCATAAAATTTCGCTAAGCGGAATTGAAAAACTGGTTACCGATAAAAACAAGCAATATCATTTGGTTGATTTGGGTTGTGGCAGCGGCGATTTCATGAAATTTGCAGCACAATGGGCTCGAAAATCAGGATACCAGATGCGGTTTACCGGAGTTGATAAAAATCCGGATGCCATCCGATTTCTGGAAAAGCACTGCAAAGACTATCCTGAAATCAGCGGGGTTGCCTCTGATTATAAAGACTTTCTGAAGTCAAACGGATCGGTTGATATCGTCCACAGCTCGCTGTTTTGCCACCACCTGAACGATGAAGAACTGGCCGGGTTACTCGATTACATGAAAAACCAGTTGAACACCGGTTTTGTAATTAACGATTTACATCGGCACTGGATTTCGTATTACGGCGTTTACCTGATCACGCACTTGTTGAAGGGTTCGGTCCTTTCGAAAAACGACGGACCAGTTTCGGTTTTGCGCGCCTTCAAAGGCAGCGAGTTTCACACTTTTTTGCAAAAGGCCGGAATAAAAGACTATTCGCTGAACTGGAAATGGGCGTTCAGGTATTTGGTCGTTGGAAAAAGTGATTCAAATCCGAAGCATGGCAAATTCGTCTGACACAATCAATTCCACTGACATCCTGATTGTTGGTGCGGGACCATCGGGACTAATGATGGCCTGCCAGCTCGCATTATACGACATTTCCTTTCGAATCATCGATAAAAAAGCTGAACCAACTAATTATTCCGGAGCGCTCATTGTTCATGCCCGAAGCCTGGAGATTTTTAAACAGATGGGAATTGCTGAAAAGGCCATCCAAAAAGGAATTATTGCCGGTGAAATTAAAATCAGCTTTAACGCGAAAAAATCATTTGTAATTCCGATCAGAAATTTGGGTGGCGAACAAACAGAATTTCCGTTTATGCTTTTGCTCGAACAATCTGTTACGGAGAAACTTTTAATTCAATTTCTTCAGGAACGCGGAATACAGGTTGAACGGAAAATAGAACTTCTGAAAATTCAACAGGACTCGGACAAAGTCATTTCAGTCTTGAAATCTGAACACGGAGAGGAAACGGTTCATGCCAAATACCTGATTGGAGCTGACGGCGCGCGAAGCATTGTGCGAAAACTACTGCAAATTCCGTTCACCGGAAAATCGTATTTATCTCCTTTGTTTGTGGCCGATTGCGTGGCCGAAACTGATTTTCCGCATGATCAGATTTGCTTCTCGTTTTCGAACCTGGTAACCACCGGTTTATTCCCTTTGAAGAATGGCAGATGGCGAATCGACGGAGCCTTTTCCGGCGCAAAGAGTGATTTAACTTTTGAAGATATTCAGCAAAACTTTTCGGAGAGGGCGGGCATTTCAGTAAAGCTAAAAACCGCAGACTGGTTTTCGGTTTTTCAGACCAATAGCCGTGTGGCGGAACATTACCGCCAAAGCCATTGCTTTCTCGTTGGCGATGCAGCGCACATTCACAGCCCGGTTGGTGCGCAGGGAATGAACACCGGATTACAGGATGCTGCAAACCTTGCCTGGAAACTGGCTGCTGTCGTCCAGGGAAAAGCTGATGAAAAACTACTGGAAACTTACGAGTTGGAAAGGCGAAAAATTGCCCAAAACATTGTGCGTTATACCGATTGGGTTTTCGATTTTGTCACCACTCAAAACATGTTGATCCGGTTTTTTCGCTTGCACCTGGTTCCTGTTTTCCTGAAATTGCTTTACCCGGCTCTGACAAAGAATACTAAATTGCGCGGTTCATTTTTCCGAAAACTTTCAGGCCTCACCGTTCATTACCGAAAGAGTTCCCTTTCCGTAAAAGCTTCAGCCAAAGGAATTCCGGATAGCGCGCCAAAACCCGGAGAACGATTGCCATTCCTGACGTATTTGGAATCAGGAAAGATCACGAACATTCAGGATAAAATTACCGGCACAACATTTCATCTTCTGTTTTTTTCAAGAGAACGAATTCCTGAAGAAATCATCCGTTTTGAAGGCAAAAATTCCGAAGTTCTTGCTATTGAAAATATTTTCTTTTCAGTAGAAACCCAAAATTTGTTTGAGCTATTTGGAGTTAAAAATTCCGGTTTTTACCTGATTCGTCCGGATGGTTATGTCGCTTTACGATCTGCTAAACCCGACATAGCCCAATTGGAAAATTATTTCCAGAGAATAAACATGAATGACTTTCCAACAAATTAGCAATCGAATATAAATTTTAGTGAAAATCAGAAACAGTCTGAACTTAGATTGAACCCGGTTCGGGATTCTCAAACATGTTGGTTCACTTGCCTTCAAGTCCTTCGGACTTAAGTTGACTACCACTGTAGATTAAACAAAATAATTGAAAAGATAAGAGTTTGTTGACTTATTAAAATCTGGATCGAAAAGCGGATTTTCTTGTCAGATTTCTAATTTAGCATGTTCAAAACCAACAACAAGTAGTAATATGGAAGTTGTCATCATAGATTCCGGATACAAATCGTACGATTTTGAGAAGGAACTTTTTGAAGGTCATGGATTCAGCGTAAGAATTCATCCAACATACAAAGGAGAAAAGGCTGAAAAGAAAGAGTTTGCAAAGAATGCAACCGGCATCCTGGTTCGTCATACGCAAATTGACGAAGAATTTTTGAGTGGTTTGACGAACCTGAAAGCCGTTGTTCGTTACGGCGTAGGCTACGACAATGTTGATGTTGACGCCTGCTCCGGACATGGGATTAAAGTCGCCAATGTTCAGGGTTATGCCAATCATTCGGTTTCCGATCACGTGCTGGCGCTGATGTTTTCGTGTTCACGCGCTTTGTGGAATACGAAACAGCAACTCACTCAAAAATTTGCAGCGCCTCCGGTTCCCGATGTTTTTGAATTGCACGATAAAACTCTTGGAATCATTGGCCTGGGCCGGATTGGCAGCGAACTTGCAAAAAAAGCCTCTCCCCTTTTCAGGCAAGTTCTGGCCGCCGATCCCTATAAACCTGAAGAACATTTCGATCGGCTATCGGTACAAAAAGTTACTTTTTCTGAATTGCTTGAAAAATCGGACGTGATCAGCATTCACTGCAACCTCACTGCCGAAACCAATCATTTATTGGATGCCGAAGCGTTTTCGATGATGCAACGAAAACCAGTTGTCATTAACACTTCACGCGGCGAAATAATTGACGAAAAGGCGCTGCTCAATGCGTTAAATTCAGGAAAAATACACAGCGCCGGACTAGATGTTTACGAAAACGAACCAACTACGGCCAATCAGGAAGAACTGATCAATCATCAGCGAACGATTTGCACCGGACATTACGCGTGGTATTCCGATGCTGCGGCCATTGAATTACAGAAACGGGCAGCCCGAAATCTGCTGAATTTTTTATTGGGGAATCCGGTTGAAGATTGCCTGAATCCTTAACCACCGCGGTTATAACAGCGCTTAATTTGAAACGAAGAGGAGCCTTTTGGCAACGAACAATTGATCGCCGAACTCACACAAACAGGTTTTCAATATCGGGCTCACACAAATACACCTGTAACTCAAAAAAGATATACGCATAACTCATTTGTGTTATACGCACAACTCGTTTGTGTTATACGCATAACTCGTTTGTGTTATACGCATAACTCAAACGACATATATCGTTAAATCCGATCAGGTTAACACATAAGGCTATAACAAAATTCAAATCAGACAGTTACCCAACTATTCGATTCGGCGCTTTCAAAAATGGCTTCAATCGCTTTCATGTTGTTTACCGCGTCTGACAATTCGGTTGGAACTGCGCTGTTATCCAGAATCGACCGTGCAAATGCTTCACCCTGAAGCGTGTATTGGTCAACAGCATCAACAACAATTTCTTCGGAACCGGTTTTAGTGCACACCCAAACTTTGCTCGAAGCATCTTTCGGGGCATTAACCGGAATCTCGATTTCGATGTGGCCATCGGTTCCCAGAATATTTACCCGCTGATAAGGCATCAGTTGAGTTGAACAGGTGAATGTTGAAACTTTACCATCGCCAAAATCCATCATCGCTGAAGTCAACCGGTCGGTTTTCCATTGCGGATCACGATTGATGCACGAAACCACACGTTTGGGCTCCGATTCGAACAAAAAGCGTGGGAAGGAAACGCAGTAGCAACCAATGTCCATCAGTGCGCCTCCGGCCACATCCGCATTGTTGCGAATATTCTTTGGATCGATATTGAAATACGAAAAGAACGACTGCACCACTTTTATTTCGCCAATCACACCATCGGCAATCAGCGCTTTTACCTTTTGCCACTGCGGATGAGACCGGTACATAAAGGCTTCCATCACTTTCAGGTTGGGGTATTTTTTCGTTTCCTCAACCAGCTTTAATGCTTCGGACGATGAAACTCCAATCGGCTTTTCGCACAGCACATGTTTACCGGCCTGCATGGCTTTGATCGTCCATTCCACATGTAGGGTATTGGGCAGCGGAATATAAATGGCGTCAATATCCTGATCGTTCAGCAATTCTTCGTACGAGCCGTAAGCCTTGCCGATATTCAGAAGTTTAGCTGTTGCCGCAGCCTGTTCCTGATTGCGCGAACAAATGGCATCGACACTGCCGTTCGAACATTTTTGCAAAGCCGGAATAACTTTTTCGCGGCCAATCTTTGCCGTGCTGAGTATTCCCCAGCGAATTTTCTTTTCCATGATGATTTTGTTATGTCATTTTCGGAGAAAAGCTCCGGAGCGATTTTTAAAACTGGAAAGCAATCTAGTTAATTTTTTCAGGAAAATTATACCGGAATGTTGGTAAAAACCTAAATATTCTGAGTCCGCTCCGAAAAGTCATCCGATGAATAATCTTGTAAAATATGGTGATATTTATATTCTGTAAATCAATTAATTGTGAATTCATCGGATGACTAAATTGCGGGTATTTGACTTATCGGAGTATGCTCACATTCTAAAGCTTAAACAAACATTGTAATTATTCAAGAATCAAGTAAACGGAAACAATTCGTATATTTGAGCGAATAAATTCACTTTAATTATGAAAGCACTGGAAATTTCGGAAAAAGATTTTTTGATCGGAGCACGGAAAGGCATCCAAAAATCTATGCTTTTGACCATTGCCCGCGAATCAGGATTGACATTAAAGGAACTAAGTTCATATTTGCGCATTTCAACGCGTTCAATTCAGGATAAAGAGCCCACACAGCTTATTGCGCCCGGCCCCTCCGAAAGGGCTCTGTACATTGCCAAACTCTTCAACCAGGGAATTGAACTGTTCGGAAGTCACGATAAATTTCACCGCTGGTTGAATACAGCAAACGCCGTAATGGGCGGGCTAAAACCTGCTTCTTACCTCGACACATTTTCGGGGATACAGCTTGTTCTGGATGAGTTGAATGCTATTGAATACGGATTCTCAGCCTGATGATTGTTTTCCGGATTACCAAAAAAGAACATTCCGGATTGGATGGAATGGGCGGACTTTATGGCCCGGGAAGGTGGCATAAAAAAGGGAATTTGGTTATTTACACATCGGAGCATGCCTCACTGGCTGCCTGGGAAAAGATGGTTCACGTGGCAAGTTTTGAAAATCTTCCGGAAAATCTTTTACTGGTAGAAATTGAGATCCCTGACCACTCAGAAATTGAAACAGTTCCGCAAAAAATTCTGGTGGAAGGATGGGATAGTTTTCCGTTTGCCAATGAAACAGTTCATTACGGCACTTCATTTTTGCGCAGTAAAGAACGCCTTGCGCTCAAAGTACCTTCAGTAATTATACCTGCAGAATACAACATCATCCTAAATCCGCTTCACCCGGATATCCATTTGTGCAAAGTCATCGGAACCACACCATTTGCCTTCGACAAACGGGTTTTAAAATCATAGCTTATGCCCATTTCTGCACTTATAGTTGACGACGACGCACGAAAGTTGCAAATCAGTGATCAATTTCGAGGCGGAGAAAAGAATTCGTCCTGAATCAGTTGAAAGAGATGCTGAAGTTTTCGTAACTGATTTACTGGGTTTCGCCTGAATATTGTGCTTTTATCAGGTTTAACTGGTCTAAAAACGCCTGAATCGGCTGAAGTTCAGATTCTGTTCCGCCAAACCGAATGTAATGCGATTCGGAGCCATAATCGACTAGCAACCAACTGTCGCAACCATCCACACAAACATTGCATGAATTTAAATCCAGTTTCTTCAGTTCTGCAAAATCAAGATCGGCCAGCAATGTTGTCAAATCATAAGTTGTGATTTGACCGGTTTTTTGAATAGTTGGATTTACCGTGCTGCAATTTGCGTAATTGACGTAGCGAACAGAATTTTCACGAATTGTTAGCGTGTCATTCCGGGAACACCAGCCACAAACCATTCCGGTTTTAATGACAACTCCGGAATTTTCATTATTGTCTTCAACAGTGTCGTACGAGCAGGAAAAAAGTACCCCAAAAACTAAAGCAGCAAGGATAATGCGTTTGTTCATATTAAATCGTTTTATTCAAGATGCCTGAAGTTCTGAAATAGTTGTGTGACACAACAACATTTTTTGCTTTGTGTCAAAATCAAACGAACTAAAAATGATTGATCTATTACGCACCCGGCGAAAATCACACAATTCAAATAGTTTTAGCTTAAAAAATTGGTCTTGTTTCAATATAGGGTTAATTTTGGTCGCTCAACTTAATAGTAAAGCTTCATGCAGCGAAGAATCTTTATCCTAAGTATAATTCTATTTGTTTCGGGTTACAGCTTTTCCGGAGTACTGAAAAAACGGATTCCGGATAGGTTAATCGTCTTAACTTTCGATGATGCGACGGCCAGTCAATATTCCAATGTGGCTCCGCTCCTGAAAAAATTTGGTTTTGGAGCGACTTTTTTTGTTTGCGAATTTCCACCAAATTTCAAAGACACCTCCAAATACATGAACTGGAGACAAATCCGGGAACTCGACCAGATGGGATTCGAAATTGCCAACCACACCCGTAATCATCCGGCAGTCAGCAAACTTACTCCTGAAAAGTTTTTGAAGCAACTCAATTATATCGAACGCAAATGCGACTCGATGAACATTGCCCGCCCCGAAACATTCGCCTATCCGGGATACAGCCTCAGCCTACAGGTCATAAATGTTCTTCAGGAAAAAGGGTATCAGTTTGCCCGAGCCGGAGGTGGCAGAGCTTATGATCCGCTAACAGATCATCCACTGCTCATTCCCAGTTGGGCGATGAATTCTGAAAACAAAGTACAAATCAGGAATGCGCTACAGGAGGCCAAGAATGGGAAAATTGTAGTGCTGACCATACATGGAGTCCCGGATGTTGAGCATCCGTGGGTAAATACACCGCAAGAACTATTCGAAGATTATTTGAAATATTTCGCCGAAAATAAGTTCAACGTAATTGCCCTTCGGGATTTGAAAGAATACATCGACACTAAAAAAGCAATGAAATCAATTATTCCGGATCTGAATAAAAAACTCAAAAACTAAATCTTGGACCATGAAACTTTTCGCTTCAATTTTGCTGTTATTCATTTCTTTTCAACTTTCAGCACAGGAAATCATTCCGCTTTATCCGGATAAAATTCCAAACAGTACAAACTACGTAATGAAAGAAAAAAGGCTTGAGCAAGCCGGGCAGTTTCTGGGTTACAGCAATATTTCTCAGCCGACATTAACCGTTTATCTTCCTGAAAAAAATAGTGCAACCGGAGCAGCGGTTATTATTTGTCCGGGTGGTGGTTATGGTATGGAAAGTTACAGGCTTGAAGGAACTGTAATTGCAGAATCATTTCAAAAGCAAGGAATTGCTGCATTTATCCTGAAATACAGATTACCGTCCGACTCGATTATGCCTGATAAATCGGTTGGGCCGCTTCAGGATGCGCAGCAAGCTATTAAAATGGTCAGACAGCGGGCTGCCGAATGGAATCTGAATCAGTCGAAAATTGGAATTATGGGATTTTCTGCCGGAGGTCATTTGGCTTCAACTGCCGGAACACACTTTGAGAAATCATACATACCGAACGACGAAAAAATAAATTTGCGACCCGATTTTATGGTACTTGTTTATCCTGTCATCAGCATGAAAGATGGGCTAACACATCCGGGATCACGCACAAATCTACTTGGAGAAAAGCCAACATCAGAACAAATTACACTATTTTCGAACGAGTTGCAGGTTAACGGAAATACACCGCCAACCTGGCTAACTCACACCGGTGACGACACAGTTGTACCCGTAGAAAATAGTATTCGATTTTACCAGGAGCTAATTCGGAATAAAGTTCCAGCAGAAATGCATCTTTACCCGAAAGGAAATCATGGTTTTATTTTGTACTTAAAACCAGAAGATTGGATGCAGCCTATATTTGACTGGATTAAAAAAAGTGTGATTACACAATAATATTCACAAAATTCTCAAACCTGGTTTTTGGCGTTTGGGATTATTCAAATCCTTATATATTTACCAAAAAAATTACGCATGATTAATACAAAGAATCCGAAGCTGAAAGCAACTTTGCCAAAATATTTAAAATTTCCTACCGTTAAATAGATCATAACCCGATATTCACCGTTCGTAGTTTAACCTGATTTATAAACCTGAAAATCAACAATGGAGAAAGGACAGCAGCTACTTCTTGATTACTTTGAGAAAACAGCATCGAAAAGAGACCAATGGAAAAGAAGAAACCGTTTTTACCAGAAAGCCATCGAACGACAGTTTGCATTTATAATTCCTGAAGGATCAATAGTGCTCGAACTTGGCTGTTCAACCGGCGATTTACTCAATGCAGTAAAGCCATCCAACGGAATCGGCGTCGATTTTTCTGAGAATGTACTTGAAATTGCACGCAAAAAATATCCGAATCTTGAATTTCAGCTCGCTGATGCCATCGGGTTTGTGCCGGAAATTGAAATCGACTATATCATTGTTTCCGATTTAATTACCTCACTTTGGGACATCCAGATTTTTTTCAGAAATATTAGAAGTTATGTCACTCCGCGTACGAAAATAATTATTTCGAGCTACAATTACATTTGGGAACCGGTTCTTGGTTTAGGTGAAATGATTGGACTGAAGGCGAAACAACCTTTGCAAAACTGGCTTACAATAAAAGATATTGAGAATGTGCTCCGGCTTGAAGATTTTGAAATAATAAAAGTGGAACGAAAGTTACTGTTTCCGAAATATATTCCATTTTTAAACCTGATTATGAACAAGTTTCTGGCAAACCTTCCCGGCTTTAACAGTCTTGATCTTATACAGTTTATAACTGCCCGACCAGTAATTTCAAATCCTAAAGGTTTTTCAATCAGCATTGTCGTTCCGGCGCGAAATGAAAAAGGAAATATTGAAAACGCAATTAGGCAGACTCCTGAATTTGGGACGCACCAGGAATTCATTTTTATTGAAGGCAACTCAAGTGACGGAACCTACGATGAAATGCTAAGGGTACAAAATGCATATCCGGAGAAAGATATAAAGGTCATGAAACAAACAGGAAAAGGAAAAGGAAATGCCGTTCGCGAAGCATTCGACGCAGCATCGGGCGATATCCTGATGATTCTTGATGCCGACCTGACTACGCCTCCGGAAGATATGCCCAAGTTTTACGATGCCTTATATCAGAATAAAGGCGAATTTATTAATGGCTGCCGACTGGTGTATCCGATGGAAAAGGAAGCGATGCGTTTTCTGAATTACCTGGGGAACAAATTCTTTGGATGGTTTTTCTCGTACCTATTGGGCCAACGGGTAAAAGATACACTTTGCGGAACAAAAGTTCTTTTCAAAAAAGACTATGAAAGAATTATCGCCAACCGAACCTATTTTGGTGACTTTGATCCGTTTGGTGATTTTGATTTGCTGTTTGGAGCCGCAAAACTGAACCTAAAAATTACTGAGGTCATTGTACACTATCGTGACCGCGAATATGGATCAACACAAATCAGTAGATTCAGTCACGGATGGCTGCTGATAAAAATGAGCCTTTTTGCAGCCAGAAAAATTAAGTTCCGGTAATCTTGAGGTAGCAAATAATCTTTATCCATGAATGAAAAAACAAGAAAATCAATGATCTAAAATCACTATTATGTTTCAATTTTATGTTCGCAATACTTTCACCAAAATCTTTTCGTTTAATTGAAATCCATCTATATTTACCGAAAAAAAACACTAATGATTAATGATAAAAAAGTTGTAATTGTACTTCCGGCCTACAACGCGGCCAAAACACTTGAAATTACCTACCGCGAAATAGATTTCAGTATTGTTGATGATGTGATTTTGGTTGATGATAAAAGTAAGGATGAAACCATTAAGGAGGCTCGAAAACTGGGTATTAAACACATCGTCGAACATCAGGAAAATAAAGGCTATGGAGGAAACCAGAAGTCGTGCTACAACAAAGCACTTGACTTGGGGGCAGATATTGTCATCATGCTTCACCCCGATTACCAGTACACTCCAAAATTAATTCCTTCTATGAGTCACTTAATCGCCAACAATCTCTACCACGTTGTATTAGGTTCCCGAATTTTGGGAAAAGGGGCTTTGGCTGGAGGAATGCCCTGGTATAAATACATTGTAAACCGCATACTCACATTATTTCAAAACATTTTAATGAATGCAAAACTTTCGGAGTACCACACAGGTTACAGGGCATTTTCGCGCGAAATATTGGAGAAAGTAAATTACAATGCAAATTCCGACAACTTTGTATTCGACAACCAAATGCTTGCGCAAATCTGGTATGCAGGCTATGAAATTGCTGAAATAACCTGTCCTACCAAATATTTCGACGATGCCTCAAGCATTAACATAAAAAACAGTAGCATATATGCCTTAGGAGTATTAAAAACTTCGCTACAGTACAGGTTACAAAAATGGGGATTGGTAAGATACAATTATTTTGCCAACCACAAATAATCAATCTGACTTATTTAAATAGAAAACCAGATGAAAGGAATACCTGCGCTTATCAAATATGTTGTATTAATCTTCCCGCTTATTTTTTTATGGGCTGGATTGAATTTCGATAGAAACAACTATCCTAACGATCCGGAGTATGTTTATCTTATGAATTCGCTATGCATTTGTGATGGACAAAGTGTGGGGTACATTGATCATCCAGGAACCACCGTAATGCAAATTGGCGCTGGAACAATAGGAATGATGCATTTGATTTCTAATCCGGATGACAAAAAAATTGTAGAACATGTTCTGAGAAATCCTGACGAATTTATTGAAGGCATAAGAAAGGTTGTTGTTGTACTAAACACAATACTATTACTTTCACTTGGGTGGATAGTTTTTAGAAAAACAAGATCAGTTTGGCCTGCCTTATTATTACAGGCCAGCTCATTTCTTTATATATATATTTTAGATGTAACCTGGGCAAAACTGTCACCAGAACCCCTACTCTTTTCCATAACCGGTATTTATACAATCCTTGTATTTTGGTTTTATTACGAACAAAAAAAAGATCAATGGAAATATGTATTTCTTTTTTCTTTGATCACTGGGGCAGGATTAGCTACCAAAGCCACATTCCTTCCACTGTTCATATTACCCCTATTTGTATTACCCTCAGTTAAGAAGAAAGCCTTCTATTTGCTGGGTGTAATTCCTTCTTTTGTATTATTTACTATTCCTATAATCCCGGAATATGACAGAATGTTTTTTTGGTTCCGCGACATGATAAGCCACTCTGGTATTTATGGTCATGGAGGCAAAGGGATTATCGATACAAAAACATACATTCCAAATATTCAAAGCATTCTTTCTTTCTTCCCCGGATTTACAATTATTTTCTTAACAGGCACACTGGCTTTATTTGTGGGCTATTTCTACAGAAAAAGAAAGAATGTCAGCGAAGATCTGAAATTTTTAGCAGGCTTATTACTAACTTTCGTAGCAGGCATTCTGTTGGTTGCAAAACATTATGGGGGTAATCACTACCTGATACCTGTACTTTTGCTTTCAGGAATAACAATATATATAATCCTAAATATTATTAAACATATTTTTGAACTTAAAGCGCTTAATTTATTCTTACTACCCGTTATTGTTTTAGCCTTTATCGGTTTTATTGTATCGAACTATCCATCGAAAATAATACTATCTAACAAACAGTACAAAACAGCCAGTGAAGAGATTGACTCAACCAATGCATGGATCGAAAAGAATTATGCACAATATACACATATCAATTATTACATTTATTCGTTGAATAAATTTACCGGGCTTAAGTTCGGAACCGATTTTGCGAAAGGGAAAATGTACGCTTATCTTAAGAAGTTTTTTCCGAAAACTTACTTCTACGAATTGTCGAGTGACACCTATTTAAACTGGAACTTAAAAACAAGCCTTCAGGATATTGTTGAAATGAATGGCAACAAGATACTTTTAATGAACGGCCCTTCCGACTCATCTCAAGTAGCAGAAATGGAACATCTCGGATTTCCTTTAAAAATGGTTTATAGAGGCAGCGCGCAAAATATATTCATTCTTGACACCTTGAAATATGTTCCACCTGCCAAGGAAAAAGTACAACAAATAGGTTCCACGATTAGCTTTAGCGCTGACCAGTTTAGTACCGATGGAAAATTATTCTTAGGAACTGATTCGGAAATATTTGGTCCGGTTAACGCTCTGACAACTGACGAAGCACGCTCTGGCTCTTATTCAATTAAGCTTGAAAAATCAAATCCATTCGCAGTTGATTACAATTTAAAAAATACAAAAGCAGGTGAGTTATATCAAATTGATGTTTGGAGGAAATCGGATACATCGAGCGGATACCTTGTCGTTGCTGCCGATGAATTGGAAACCTTTTATCAGGCTCAAAACGAATCTATTAGATTTGACGGGAAAGGGTGGGAATTGTTAAGAATCAATGTAGATATAAAAAATGATTTGGAGGGAAAAAACCTTAAAATATATCTTTGGAATCCCAGAAGAAGAACGGCTTATTTTGACGATTTAAGCATCAAAAAATTTTCGCGTATTTCAGAGCAAGCATTGAACAATCATTAAAAACAGACTTAATTGAGCCTGTTTAAGTTTTATTTATAAAGTTCATTTACATTTAACTCATTCTGTCGCATCAATGATGCTACCAATCCTCTCTCTTCCGGAGAGTGGAAAGCTCGATTTATTGGGATGAGAGTGAGTCAAGAATTGACGTAAATCAAGCTAAAAGAATATTCTACTAAATTTTAAATAGTTTCTTAATCGTAAAAATGAACTTCCAAAACTGATGAATACTAATTTACCAAACCGGATTAACTTGATCCTTTTTATTTCAACACTATTTTTAAGCTTAATCATCAAGTTTAATCCTCCTATTTGGTATGGCTTTAGCGATCCATACGATTATCTACATCAGTCGAACGAATCATTTATTAGCAAAAATTTATACTTTCCGACCAAGCAAAAGGAATATTATTCCAGACCTTTCACTGTTCCATTAATATACAAAATAGCAAGTAGTGATCCTGAAACTATTATTCAGGTGCAAAAATTTCTTCATGCACTAAGTACATTTTTCTTCTGCTCTGTAATATTACTATTTCTCAGAAGTAAGCGCTCAAAATTTATATTTATAATCTCATGGTATTTATTAATGTCGTGGTGGAACATATTAGGATGGACACACACTTTACTATCAGAATCTCTTAGTATCTCCTTTATGTTTCTTTGGATGGCATCCTTTTTATTATTGTACTATAAAAGAACGGTATTCCATATCATACTTCATATCCTAATTACAATATTATTTTCGTTTACAAGAGACACATGGCCCTATGTATTAGTCATGTTTTATGGAATATTCGCGATTATTGCAATAAAATGGGAGAGAAAATTATTGGGGAACATTGCGGTTTTATTGCTTATAAGTTGTTCTATTTTTGTTATTCAACAAAAAACGGCACAAATAGGGAAGCGTTATAAGTTGCCAATTATGAACAATATTGTATTTAGAATACTGCCAAACGAAGATTATCTAAATTGGTTCTCTGATCATGGAATGCCGAGCGTTGATAAATTGAAAGAAAAGTATTCAAATATAGAGGATCGCAAGGAAATATATTCTCTTTATGGAGATTCAACATTTTCAGAATTTTCAGATTGGGCTGCCAAGGATGGAAAAACTATATATATGAAATTTCTTATCACTCATCCCTCAAATCTACTTCTAATTAATGAAAAAAAGGAAGATTTGAAACGAATCTATGCCAGTAACATCGGTTATACAGGTAGTGTAAAAGGGTTCAGTTGGATTAGTCAATTTATTTTTCCAATATTCAATATTCCAATAACATTATTGTTAAATACACTCTTAATATTTCTATTTATTAAGGAGAAGCGGTTAATTTGGATTTTTCCAACTGTTCTGTTAATCATTTTTACACTAAATGCAATCCTTCTATATGTTGCTGATTCAATGGAAGTAGAACGGCATTTATTTATAACAAATATTATTATTCAATTTATTGGAATCCTTTTGATTTCATTTATATTAGATTCTGAATTGTGCAATAATATTGTAGATAAATTCAAAAAAAATAAAAACAGAGTAGTTAATCTATAGAATACCGGAAGAAGAACTGCTTATTTTGACGATTTAATTCTACTTTAACAGATTAAAAAAAAGTATATAAATCATTGATATTCATTTAATTATACTTGCATACGTAATTATTTTTTAGTATTTTAGCAGTGTAATCGAAAAACAAATCTATCGTTCCGA
>JBAZGO010000025.1:0-87870 GCA_041652995.1 Prolixibacteraceae bacterium | reverse complement strand
ATAAAAAGTTCATTGAGATGGGTGAAATTACAAAATTAAACCCTGCCTGTCAAACGGGTGGGGTAAAAAATCATGTAATATACTCATTATTAGAAATATAAAAATTAACTTGACGGCTATGCCCTAAAGGGGACTTAAAACCCGCCTATGTTGAAGGCTGTGACATTGTAACAACCCCATTTAGGGGGTTGGGGGTATTAGTTTGCGATTCCGAAATCAATTAACAAAGTCTCCAGATCTTCCATAGCGAGAGGAGTTGGAATAACGAAATTGGTATTCTCGTTAATGGCTTTTGATAATGCCCTGTATTCATCTGCCTGGTTGTGTGTTGGTTCAAATTCGATCACCGTTTTGCGGTTGATTTCGGCACGTTGAACCATATTGTCACGAGGTACAAAATGAATCATTTTGGTTCCCAACTGACGAGCCAATTCTTCAATCATCTCCCGTTCGTTGTCCACTTTACGCGAGTTACAAATAAGTCCGCCCAACCGTACAACTCCTGCCTGAGCATATTTCTGAATTCCTTTACAAATGTTGTTGGCAGCGTACATGGCCATCATTTCTCCTGAAACTACAATGTAAATTTCTTCCGCTTTTCCTTCACGCATTGGCATGGCAAAACCTCCGCATACCACATCACCCAAAACATCATAGAACGTATAGTCGATTTTGTACTTTTCGTCCCAGGCGCCTAACTGTTCCAACAGGTTGATCGAAGTAATGATACCACGACCGGCACAACCAACACCTGGTTCAGGACCGCCCGATTCAACGCAACGGGTACCGCCATATCCCGGTTTCACAACATCTTCCAAATCGATATCTTCACCTTCTTCGCGCAAAGTGTCCAAAACGGTTTTTTGTGCCAATCCACCTAGCAACAAGCGGGTTGAGTCGGCTTTTGGGTCGCAACCCACTACCATTACATTAAATCCTGCCTCAGCTAATCCGGCAACTGTGTTCTGTGTGGTGGTGGATTTACCGATTCCACCTTTACCATAAATTGCGATTTTTCTCATTTTCGTATTTTTTAAGGGTTAAACTTTTTCTGTTTGGCCAAAGCATTACGACAATGATGCCAGAGGGAGTTGGAAGTCAGAAGTCAGAAGTCAGAAGACGAGCGTTAATACTGGTTATCTGAAACTTACAAGGACATAAATTTTTCTGAAAGAATTTTGGCACACGAAAAATTCCTACTTTTTGGTAGGAAACAGGGAATAGGCGTACAAAACATGTTGCACGGCACAAAAGCAATACTGGCAAGGGATTACGGGGTGTTAATATTGGCTTAACCTACGTTTTGGTAGGAAGGGGGAAGACAGTTTTCAGTCGCAGTAGACAATGGAATATATCCAAAATTCAACCTAATTCTCTATTAACAAAGCATTGAAGGTGCGATAAAGCGCGATTAAAAATTGTCTATCGAAATATCGAAGGCGATTCCTTTTTTAGAACGGTTGGGATTGCTATCACAGGGTTTCATTTCCTTACTCCCTGTGCTGGTACAGGTCCTCCTTTCAGGACTTTGGTGGTGAATACAAATCATCGCGTTCGTAGCAAGGGGCAACTCCCCGATATGTAAAAGCATAGGACGAAGTGAAACGGAGTCCTATGAGGTACAAATAATGGGTGTGGTAAAACGAGATTAAAAATCGCCTATCGAAATGTCGAAGGCGGTTCCTTGACTAGAACGGTTGGAATTGTTATCACAGGGTTTCATCTTATTACACCCTGTGCTGTTACAGGTCGTCCTTTCAGGACTTTGGGATGGCGCACAAATCATGGCGTTCGCAGAAAGGGGCAACTCCCCGATATGTAAAAGCATAGGACGAAGTGAAACGGAGTCCTATGAGATATGGGTGGGGAGATTTTTAATCTCCAAAACGGATAAAACGCGATTAGAAATCGCGACACCAAATAAACCCTGTGCTGGTACAGATCATCCTTTCAGGACTTTAGTTTGGTGCACAAATCATCGCGTTCGTAGCAAGGGGCAACGCCCCGATGTGTAAAAGCATAAGACGGAGTGAAACGGAGTCCTATGAGATATGGGTGCGGAGATTTTTAATCTCCGAAATGGGTAAAACTCGATTAGAAATCGAGGCACCCAATAAACCCTGTGCTGGTATAGGTCGTCCCGTTGGGACTTTAGGGTAAAACACAAATCATCATATCCGCAGAAAGGGGCAACGCCCCGAACGGTAAAAGCATAGGACGGAGTGAAACGGAGTCCTATGAGATATGGGTGCGGGGATTTTTTAATCTCCGAAACGGATACGAACGCGATTAAAAATCGCGACACCCAAATTCAATGCTCCATTCGACACGCTACGCGGCTCAGGGAGCGGCGCATCGATAAACATTTGATAAAATAAAAGGCATTAATCCGAAGGTTTTCCGGAGAAAATGTGTCAAAAGACTAAGTCAAAAATTCAATTACGAATCAGAAAGGTAATTCCATTCATGAAAACCAAATTTAGCTGACGGGCATTCATCAGTTTCGGGCTGACCTGCACCATCTTTATTTTACTGGTTTCAGGAACAATTTTATACATTTCGCCTTCCGAAGGATATGCGCATTAGGTGAACTGGAAAATATGGGGATTGACCAAATGAAACTGACGAAAACAATAACATGGCTCCGCTTGACATTTATGATCTGATCCTAAAATAACAGTCTTCATCTATTGAAGCCCACAGGATCAGGAAGAATTACGAATAAATTAAACGAAAGTCACCAGGATATGAAACGATTGCCCCTACCCGATTTACTCAAAGGTTTTGCTGTATTTCTGATTGTTCCGGTGCACATTCTGGAATTGTTTATCGATTATCCGGGACGTGAAAGCTCGTTCGGAAAAATTCTGCTATTTCTGGGTGGCCCGGTTGCCGTTCCGGTTTTCATGATCATCATGGGCTATTTCATGGCCAAAAACAAAAAGCCGCTGGCTACAAATCTTTCACGCGGACTGAAAGTTTTTGCTGTCGGGTTCCTCCTGAACATTGGACTGAATTTGCATCTGTTGCTCAAAATCAAATTTGCCGGCTGGCCTTACAATCCGCTGGAATATCTTTTTGGTGTCGATATTTTGTACTTTGCCGGAATTGCCCTGATCTTCCTCAGTTTTCTGAAACTAATAAAAAAAGGAAAAGCATGGATCGCTTATTTCCTTTTTTTCGCCGTGATTGGGCTGACGAGCTACATGAACAATATACTCATGCTGACCGAACGAAATTACCTGGTTCCTTTTATTGCCGGAGATTATTCGTGGTCATATTTCCCTTTGTTCCCCTGGCTGGCTTATCCGTTATTGGGTTTTGCCCTTGCCAATAGCGAAGCAAAAGTCATGGGCTTTCTTCGTGGGCAAAAATTAGTTTCAGGAATTCTACTTGCTGTGATTGCAGCTATGGTTCTATTCTTCAGTAAATCCGGGTTTACCACCACCATTTATCTTCCGGCGTATTACCATCACACATTCTGGTTTTCGCTCTGGGCAATGGGGTTGGTCATTCTTTGGGTGCTTGCAATTCGTTTTCTTATCCTGAAATTTCCTGAAACTTTAGTAGGTAATTTCCTGATGTGGCTGGGCAAAAACATCACCGTTTTTTATGTGGTTCAATGGCTTATTATTGGAAATATTGCCACAGCCATTTATCAAACCCAAACCATCGGAACCTATATTTTCTGGTATACCGGAATATTCGCGGTCACGGTTTTCCTGACCTGGTTGCTCGAAAAAACACAGGTTAAATTGGCAAGTTAAGTTTTCGGCTTCAACCTGATATTCTGCCGAAAAAGAATTGA
The DNA here is from genome assembly GCA_041652995.1 of Prolixibacteraceae bacterium. Classification (GTDB taxonomy): domain Bacteria; phylum Bacteroidota; class Bacteroidia; order Bacteroidales; family Prolixibacteraceae; genus Aquipluma. Next base: position 84,062 of record JBAZGO010000025.1, on the reverse strand, counting down.
TATACTCCGATTAATTCATCCTTCAAAATCATCACTGAATAACCAATTTTCCTGAAGGCGTTTTGGTGTTTGCGTACTCCACAAAATAATGGTAAACACCGCTTTGGTATTGACTTACATCGAGCAACAAATGATCGGAATGGGGATCGATCGTGAACTGACTGATCTTGCGTCCAGTGTTATCGAAAAGATGCAAAGTACCTTCGGAAACGGGTTCCGGTAATTTATAGGCCACAGTAACTATTTTGCTGGCCGGATTTGGAAAAGCGCCGATTCCGATTTCAGGAGCATCGTTTTTTATGGCCGAACTGACAACTGGCATTCCGGGCAAATTGTAAATGTTGGTCCAAATAATTTCAGGAAAAACCGAATAATCGTAGCAATAAGCAAATAACTTATTCGTGTTTTCGCCGGTTTGATTAATGTAAATATACCGTGCCCCATCGATATTCTGAATAACCGTCCCCTCTTCGTTGATAATTTTACTGTTGTACATGTAATAATACGATGTGGTGGTCGGAACATATTTGTAACAGGTAAAAACCAGTTCGATTCCAGAGTCATTGTCGAACAAATTTTGCGAAACGTATTTAATGTCAGCCAGATAAAAGTCAGTCGGAACCTTGCAGGTGATCGTTTTGAAAAGCGAATGATCCAGATTGTATATCCGGCATTGTTCATTCGGGACATCCATCAGGAAATATTTATAGCCCAACGTTTCGAGTTTAACAACTGCCGTGGAATATGTGTATGTCTTGTCAAGGCTCACCTGGGCGCTCAGAGCTGTAAAAAGCAGTGCAAAAAAGCCGGTTGTGAAGATTTTTTTTCTCATTGTGTTGGTTTTTACTTGATTAATTTCAGTCCGTCGTTTGCCGAAGCATCGCCCGGATTGTAAAGATTTACCTTATTAAAAAGCACTTTTGCCTGGTTGTAATTTCCAAGGAAATAAGAAGTCCAGCCCAGCATAAGCAGGCCGTCGTAGCCAAACGGATACAGATCGACAACTTTCTTAAAAAGCGGAAAAGATTTGGAATAATCTTTCCTTCCGTAATATACCAACCCCAGGCGGTACAAAGCCACTGTATTTTGCGGGCTCACCTCCAGAATTTTGTCGTATAAATCGATTACTTCGTTCCAGCGACCCAAAGCGGCTTTGGGAAGAATTAGGCCAAAACGCGCTTCTTCGGCATACGGCATTAATTTTTGTGCTGTGCTGTAAAAAACAATGGATTCGTCGAACAACCCGGCATTGTAATTCAGCCAGCCCAGCCGAAGATTTATTTCGTACGACGAAGCGTCGAACACTTTTTTAAGATCGTCAGCCGCTGCCTTAAAATCGCCCGCCTTTTCGTGAGCATAACTTTTCGAAAATGCTTCTTCCAACAGTTTCTGATTTACCTGAGCAATTGCAGGAAGCATTGTCAATACGAATGCCGCCGCCACCAATGTTTTTCTTAAAAATTCCATGATATTCCGCCTGTTAAAGTATGTTTTGTATAACTGTATTCAATTGAACCCGATTGAATTCCACCGGTATAAACCCGATAATCTTCAGTAATATCCTGATTGATGTACCGAAGCACGAACTGCATTTTTTTGCCAATGGGGAAATACGCACTTCCCATGAATTTCCGGCTCGACTTTCCGGGAAAATTCGCAATGACATAACCCGACGATTCGATAAAATTCTTCATGTCGCCTTTCAAATACTGGCCAACCAAATACACCGGCTCGAGTTTTAGTCCCGAAGAAATTCCAAATGTGTTGTAGTCAAACCCGTTTTCGGCATCACTTTTAAAATAAACACGGGGAGCGATATAAAAATTCGTGCTCGAAAATGGGTAAATTGACATCCAGGCCGAAAGTTGAGTAAAACCTTTGTTGTAAATATTGGCCAGATTTATCTCAGCTCCGGTCGAAATATTTCCAAAACTGGTCCATCCAGAAGTCGAGAAAATAAAATCGGAATACGCTGTTTTGGGACTGTAAAAAGATCGGGCGCCATTGTTTTTGATTGTCCCCAAAGCCAAATCAGCATTTCCCCAAACCAGACTGATCGATGGGGAAACATGCCACTTTTTTCCCAACACAAAATACGGATTGAAAAAGTATTGATACTGATTAATTTTCACATCGAATTTATTCAGACTGCCCCAGTAAACCTGCTCTTCACGGTTCACGCCGATGTGCGTAAAATTGTGGTTCAGGGTAAAACCCGGCGACACCTGATGACTAAGATCGAACGATTCGAACCTGTAATTCTTCAGGTAAAAAGCTTCGCCGTAATTTTCGCCTACATTGGCTTGTTCGTAATGCGCCGTGGATGAAAGCTGATCGAAATCGGGAGTAAAACTGTACCCGCCTTCAAGGGCAATTCGTGTAATTTTGCTTCTTTGCCACCCAATTTTCTTTTGCAGCGCTCCGTCAAAATTTTCGGCATATTTCGATGCTTCGGCTGCACGGCCGCTAAAAACCAAACTGTAGTATAAATATTCCTGAAGCCAGTCGAACGACTGATCACTTTCCCAGGCCTTCAGGAACCACTTGGTTGATTTGGTGTATTTTTTCAGGTTATACCAGGCAATGCCGGTTCGGGCCTGAAGGTAAAAATAGTCGATTCCCTGAGCACGCGCTTCATCAGCAAAATCAATGAGTTCGGCCCATTTTTTTTGCTGAAAAAGTTCATAAGACCTTTTATCGACCTCAACGTAATTTAGCTTTTGCTGTGCCCCAGCAACCCACAAAAGCAACATCATCAAACCTGTTAATCCAATTCGTTTCGACATATCATTTTAATCTTAGCTTCGTTAAATACAATCTCCATTTCAATGACATTATCCTGGCTTATTTTTATTTCAGTCTGGAAAACACGGATTTCACGACCAAAGATTTTCTGGGCAATTGTAGAATTCATGACCAAATCGCCAGCCGACAAAATATCACCAGCATGTTTCATCGTCAGTTTGTAATCAACTTTCAGGAAAAGATAGAGTGGAGCCACGAAATCCTGTAAAAGCTTAAGTACTCCCCCAAACATCAGGTTTACCGGAATGTTGTCTGTAATCTGACTTTCAGGAAGAAAGCCCAGCGGAACTTTAAAAAACGCGACAAAAAACCAGTAAAGCGGTGAGTTTTTTGTTCCCAGATAATTGGTGAAATAATGCAGGTCGCCATTGTTGTAGAGGTAAGCCAGACTTCCGGAATTTTCGTCGCGCAGGTAAGTCGTGTTAAAAACATCGGTTTCGACGAGCCAAAATGAAGTTCCGGAAAGTTTTTGCCAGCGGGCATCTTCCGACTGAACCTCAACTTCGGTTTTCAAACGCTGGCCTGGAATGAAATGAAGCACTTTCGTTAAAACTTCATTGTTTGCCGGATTCACAACAACCTGATCGTTTTTCGGAAATTCGAAATTTTTCAACTGAATATTTCCGTCATCTTTAAGAATATAATGACCAAACGGGTAATCGATAGTGCCCGAGCCAATGTAAGGTGTGGCCTGAAACTGAAAATGCAGGTGCGGATAGGGCGACCGTCCGGAATTTCCGCATCGGCCGAGTAGCTGACCTTTTTTAACCTGATCGCCGGGCTTAACTTCCAGCGAATGATATTTCAGGTGACTAAGCTTGGCATACAAATAATCGTTGTTTTTCAGGATAACCGTATTTCCCCAGTTGTTTTTGGTATCTACATCCCCGATTTTATTTTCAGGAACAGTATTAATGGCTTCAATCACTGTTCCGTCGAATGGAGCAATTACAGCTTTTCCGTAACAGAAATAGTCTTCGGGATAATCGCCTGAACCTTTGTATTGCCTGCCCGACTTGTCGTTTATAATGAAATCCCAGGCATGGCGCCAGGCGCCTTTGTGCGTGTATTCGCCATTGTGAGCCTGGTTAACGGTCCATTCGCCATAAAACGGCAGCGACGCAGAAATTGGGTAAGCCGACGGAAAACGTTTCATATTTCCTGAATGCAAATACAGATTTTTTTCAGGATTACCGAGCTGAACCGGAGTTTCAATTAAAAGTTTCGGACGCTGTTCGCGTAGCTTTAAGGCATACAAAAACACCAAAACAATGGCGTTAAACGGAAGTGAATACGGAGAAATTTTGAATGTCGTAAAAACTTGCTGTGTTCCGGTTGTCAGTAAAACCACGATCGGAAGCAGCAAAATGATCCAGGCATAGCTTACCCGCCCCGGCACCAGATAATACCCGCCAAGGGCAATGGCCGTAAGAATATAATTGAAACCAATGAAGGTGTAACCCAGCGAACTAAACTCGATTCCAACGATGTGATAAAAAAGAAATGCAACCGAAAAACCCAGTACCGAAAGCACAAAAGTGATGCGCGAATAAATCAGAAGACCAATGGCAATAATGATTCCGGCCAGCAAATGAGTTTGAAAAAATATGGCGCCCAGCGAATGGAAATAGATCAGCAGAAAAGAAGAACTGATGCTTTTTTCCATGTAATTGTATATAAACACAAAATTCTTGCCTCCCAATGCATACAATTCGTTGTACACAAAAATCCCCCGTTCACTAATGTTCAGTGCAGTTAAATTACTTCCTGAAAGCGCCACAATCCAGATGGTAAACAAAAAAGGCACACTCAAAAACGGCAGTCCGTATTTACCCAGTACGCCCTGAAAAACGATGGTAAAGAAAAAACTTAGCACCGCCGAAATGGCCACCAAAAGGTAAAGCTCTGGAGAAGGCTGGTAAAACAACCCAACGCCAAGCCCTACCAGCAACGCATTAAATCCATACAACCCCGATGTGAGGTAATATTTATTGTAGCCCAGCCCCCAGGCAAGCAGATTGGCAACAACAACAGCAATCAATCCGCCAAAACCTGCTCCGTAATCAAAAAAGCTAATCAGGATCAGGAAAAAAGCAAGCAGTTTCGAGGTGGAGAAAAACACCTGCGAATAACTGTTTAGTATGGAATTGGATATGCCTTTCCAGTCGGGGCTGATTTCTTTCATTTCGAAATTTTATTTCTTCGGATTCACTTCAAAACTTCGTATCGAGTCTATTTCTTCTTTTTTCCTGATGATATGCGATTTGCCTTCCATGTCAATCAAAACCACATTGGGCCTGAAGGTGATAAACTGCATCCACTGAGTCATGTTGTACGCTCCCACTCTTTCGATGACCAGTTGATCGCCTGTTTTCACATGCGGAAAATTTATGGCATCGCGAATCACATCAATGTTCATGCACAGCGGCCCGTAAATGGTGGTATCTTCCATGTATTCAGAAACTTCCTTGCTCGGGTAAACGCCAAGATTATACCAAAACGACGTAAATAGCAGGTTCACTCCGGCATCAATTACCATGGTTCGCCGGCCCGAGATTGAGCGTTTGTTGGCCAGAACGGTGGTGAGCAAATGAGCTGCGTCGTCGATGAGTGCACGCCCGGTTTCCAAAAATAAGACCGGTAGATTTTCGTGCGGTATTTCTGATGAAATGATCGCGTTTGAAATTGCTTCGGCATAATCGTCAAACGACGGGCAAGTTTCGGAACCTGGCATGTACGCGCCCTTCAATGTATTTTTCGAAGCAAATCCACCACCAAGATCAATATATTTAAGCCAGTGGTCGAACTTGCGGTGAACGGCCACATAGAGATTCGACAATTTCGATGCAGCAATGGCATAAGCCGAAGTTGCTGTAATGTAAGTTCCCATGTGCGTATGCAAACCAATCAGGTCGAGGTTTTCAGCAAGCATTATCCGGTTGATCGCATTCCAGGCCTCCCCGTTTTCGTAGTTGAAACCAAACCTGTCCCAAATCGGGTAAATTCCGGCATCGAGGTTGATCCGAATACCCACACGTGCTTTTTTATTTAGCTTCCGGGTGGTATCAATTAATAGGTACAATTCGTCAAAATGGTCGATGTGTATGCAGGCATTGTTTGTAATGGCCAGTGTTAAATCCGCTTCCGATTTTTCAGGACCATTAAAAATAATTTGTGATCCGGGAACTCCGTTCAAAAGTGCCTTCTCGAATTCGAAACCCGAAACCACTTCAGCCCAGGCGCCTTCGTCGTGAAAAATACTGCAAACGGCATCGAGGTAATTGGTTTTGTACGACCACGCAAACTGAAATTTCGGATAGCGTGTTTCAAATGCACGGCGCGCTTCGGCGTAAGTTTCCCTGATTGTTTCTTCCTGAATAACAAATACCGGTGAACCATATTCTGCGATTAGTTTCGAAACCGGAATTCCACCGATTTCAGAAATGATTTTTTGCCTGGAGGGCAACCCGAATTTATTGGGAACTCCGGCCGTAATTTTACTGATCACCGGTTTTTGGTATGCTAACTTTTCCATTATTCTTATTTTTTAGATTTCCTTGTTGATTGAGATGGCCGCAAATTTTTCGAGATCCACAATCATGTCGTACGAATAGCGTACAAACATTTTTCCGATTTTATAGGTTTCCATTGGTTTTACATCCCAGCCGAGCGCCAGTTTAATTAGTGCGTCAGGTATATTTTGACCTGCACCAACAGCCAGGTAAACCCAGGCCGGAATCCTCGGATTAATTTCAATCAGGTAATAATCGCCATTGTTGGTTTTTATCAGTTCGAGTTCCATACCGCCTTTCCACTTTGTTTTCTCAATCAGGTTGCGCGTGAGTTCCATCATTTTGTCGTCGGCCAGCGTAATTCCACCCCAGGCTTTTCCTTTGTCGGTAATGTACTGTTTTCGCATGGGTACGGCTGCAATCGTATTTCCTTTTCCATCGCCCAGCGCAATTACATTCACTTCGGTGCCTTTTACAAATTCCTGAACAATAACCGGCAGGCCCCATTTCGATGACACTTTAATAAATGCCTGCTTCATCTGCTCCTCGTTGCTGGCCGTGTAAGCGTCGTAAAACTTTCCTTTTACCATGACCGGATAATCAAATTTTTCTTCCACATCCTTGATCTGGTTCATGCTGCCAAGGTTAATGCTTCCCGGAACTTTTACGCCGTATTTCTTTCCGTACTCCGGAAGTTTTTCCTTTTCGCGCTCCTGAAATTGTTTTAATGTGGGAAGAAATGTATGTATTCCGCGATCGAGCAAACGCTGTTCATTTTTCATGAATGAAAAAAGTTCTGCATCGAAATTGGGAATCAATACATCAATTTTTTCCTGCTGATGAATATTTTCAATGCGTTCGATCAATTCATCAGATCCGGAAGACGGGTAAGGAATCTGGAAAATTCGGTCGCACAAACCTTCCATATAAATACCCGGCTCGAGGTTTTCATAAACCAACCCAATAACCCGGATATCAAGGTCCTTCGATTCTTTTGCTCCGCGGATTACAGGCACTCCGGGTCCGGGGTTATCGGTGTTGTTCAATCCGGTAACCGCCAATGTAATTTTTGTCTTTGGCATAATTTCCGGCTTAATTAAATTCCAGGGGATCGCCCTGAACAATAATTTGATGATGTTTTAACTGGGCATAAAACTCGTAGTAATCTTTCTCAAAGGTCAAGTCGTCGACCTCATATTTCGAAAGCATCTCACTGCGGATGCTTTCAAAATCTTTCTCTTCTGCAATTTGCCTGATTAATTCAAGTCCCATCGGATTGAGACTGAACGAATCGCCTGTTTTAGAATTAAAAACAAAGCCATTGTTGCTGATCTTTATTTCATCAGTGATTTTCATGATGCTTTTTGCTTTTGTTTGTGAAATTGAACTGGATTTTTATGCTTTATACGCAAAATCAAATTTTAGACACAATCAAAATCAAAAACTTGCACTTTAAATTTTATTTTCTACAACACACTAAAATCGAACACAATAGAATCACTGCTAAATATAATCCACGATAAAGCAAGGCCGAATTGCCCCGTTCAGGTAAAGAAACCATGTTGGATGGGAATAGTTGAAAAGAATTGATTTACAGTTTTTTCTCCCAGAACATCATACGCGGTACACAATCAGTAAATCCGAGTTTTTTGTAAAGCGATTTAGCGGTGAGGTTATCTTCACGAACTTCAAGATTAACACGGCAAAAACCATTTTCCAACGCAAAATCGACAATGCCCTGAAGCAAAAACCGGCCTGCCCCGATGCCGCGAAATTCAGGAGAAACAATAAAATCGTGAATGTTTATGAGAGGTTTGGCCTGAAATGTGGAAAAATTAATGTTGCAATTGGCCAGCCCCGCAAACTGGTCGTTGGCCATTACAAAAAAACCCAGAAAACCCGGATGTTTCTTTAAGCCGGCGATAATTTTGGGAGCTATGCTTTTCTCCATTGGCCGGTTGTTGCCCATCGGATCGTTCATGTAATCGTTAAGTAATTTAATCACCTGGGCTGCGTGCGTCGAATTACTTAAATCGACCTGAAGTAGTGATAATTCCATGAGATAATGTTTTAAATGAACCATTCAGTAAACCATCTTTCTTCAGAATTTCGTGCTCATTGCGCAAAAAATCCGGTAAAAATCGGACACAATACCCGATTTACATTATTTCAGATCTCATGGGGGAGTCAGACCTTAAAACGCCAGGCGTCGATGTTGTATTTTTTCAGGCGAATTCCAAGCATCCGCTCTGTAACTCTTAGTTCATCGGCCGCCTTGACAATATTTCCTTTCGAACTTACCAGTGCTTCCCTGATCAGTTGTTTCTCAACCTGCTCAACCGTAAATGTCAAGCCTCCGCAAGCCTTGGTATTGGTCGAGTCTGCCGTTTGAAGCGATGGTGGCAGATTGTAACTATGAATAACATTGTCCTTACTCAGAATGCAGGCTCTTTCAATACAATTTTCCAATTCGCGGATATTTCCGGGCCAGCGGTAAATCATCAGCATGTTAAGCGCCGAAGTGGTGATCCGGAGAATTTTGGCATTGTTCCGCTTGTTAAATTTTTCGATAAAATGATCGACCAGCGAAGGAATATCGTTTCGCCGGTCGCGCAGAGGCGGAATAAAAATTGGAAAAACGTTGATCCGATAATACAGATCCTCACGAAATTCATTGTTCTGAATCAGGTCTTCCAGATTACGGTTAGTGGCACAGATAATCCGGACATCAATCTTAATCGTTTCCGTTCCGCCCACACGTTCAAATTCACGCTGCTGAATCAGTCTCAAAAGTTTCACTTGTGTTGACAATGGAATATCACCAATCTCATCCAAAAAAATGGTACCACCATCAGCCAACTCAAACCGTCCTTTTCTACGCATTTCAGCGCCTGTAAACGCCCCTTTTTCGTGACCAAAAAGTTCGCTTTCTATCAACGTGTCGGACAATGCAGAACAGTTTACCTTGATGAAATTCTTCTTGCCCCGTGGACTCGAAAAATGAATGGAATCGGCGATAAGCTCCTTACCAATTCCACTTTCGCCCCGGATGAGAACTGTTGAATTGGTTTCTGCAACCATGTTGACAAGCGAATAAACATCGCGCATTTTGCTTGAATTCCCTACTATATTTCCAGGCCTGAAATCTTTTTCAAGCTGATTTTGTAATTCAACGTTTTTCTGTTTCAGAATTTCCAACTCCTCGAGCCGTTCCTGCCTCATCCGTACACTTGTTGAGATCATCGAACCAATAATGGATAACATTCTATTATCTTCATCATACAAAATATGAGGGTTGTAAATCCGAACGACACTAAGTGTTCCGGTAACCTTGCCTGCTTCAATTATCGGATTGCAAATAAAAGTCAGTTCCTGCCCGTCTTTGGTTAGTTCCTGTCCGGTACGATTTAAGAATAAACTTGATTTGGATATTTTATCAACGATCACCGGACGCGACATTTCAACGACTCGTCCAATGATTCCTTCGCCTAATTTATATTTGCCACGTGCCTGTTGAGCCGTGCTATACCCGTAAGCAGCTTCAATCATGATGCTTTCTGACTCACGGTTAAATATGGTTAGGAAACTACGCTCAGCATCGAGATACTTAACAACCATTTCAAGTATTCCGGACAATTCATTCTTCAACTCCTTACTTTGAATGAGCCGCTGACTGATATCGAACAGCAATTCGAGTTCCTTCAGTCCATAACATTCATTGCCCGCTTTTTTGCATTTGAATTCCATCTATTCTACCCTTTTGACAATGAATAATTGAATTTAAAATCATTTTGTACAAATATCAGCAATTATATTTTCATTTTTAACAGAAAACAAATGATTTAATATCCTTTTAACGTACACATAACACCATTAATCCTCTGAATATATCTTAATGTCATTCATAAGACAGAATGACATTAATTGTGCTGAAAAAAAATGAACCAGAATGGTTCGTTAATTTGTTATACTTTAGGAAATTAATTTCCGTTGTTTATGAAACAGATACTTGTATCGTGTTAAGGTTGAAATATTGATCGTATTATGTATCCCAACTTAGATGAAGTTATAAAAATATTTGTACACAGGTCATTCACTTTTCTTTTGACTCTGTTTCTGTTCTCAGAGTCATTCGGGCAACAGCCATTATTGGAATTTACTACAATATCAGCTCTCGAGAATATTTCAAACAACAAAGTCTCCTCAATCATTCAGGATAGCAATGGAAATTTATGGATAGGATCGGATGGCGGATTATTTCGTTTTGACGGACAAACGGTTTACGCCTATGAGCATGATGCAAATGATTTAAAATCGCTTCCCTCCGGAAAAATTAACAAATTGTTTATTGACAGCGCAAAGAAATTATGGGTTTGCACGGCTGAAGGTATTTGCACGTATAATCCTGAATATGACAATTTTGAACTTAAGGTGAGTCCCTCAAATCTAAAAGGGCTCTTTGGAGCCAGTGTTAACGTCATTTCTGAGGATAAGAAAGGTCAAATCTATGTTGCCTACCAATCGAGCCTCTTTACATACGATCGGACGAATGATCTGTTTATTTGCCTGGTGAAACTTAATCAGGGTAACATAACAGCAATGACTTTTGATTCAAGCAATAATGTTTGGATTGCGTCGGCATCCAATGGGGGTTTGTTTTATTTCGACCAGCAGAAACAAAAAGTACGCATTTTCAAAAACGACCCCACAAAAAAGAACACAATTGGCAGCAATGAAATTAATGATATAGCTCTTATTGGTGAAAACCTTTGGATTGCAACATACGGAAATGGCATTGATGTTTATCAAATAAATAACGATGTATTCAAACATTATGTGTCAAACGAGTATTATGAAAATTTTGTCAAACGTATTTTTGTTGATAAAAAGAAAGCAATTTGGATTTGCACCTTAGGTAATTTGAAATTGTATAATCCGGAAGATGATAACTTCTTTAATTATAACAATCAGTTAAACAATCCAAAATCTGTAGGTAAAGGTCTGATCGATTTTTATGAAGACAATCAGGGAAATTATTGGTCGTTATATGCTCTCGGAGGAATCAGGGTTGTTAAGAAAAAGAATAAATTTAAGCATTTTGACACGCAGCCTGATTATTTCTGGCATACCTCCGAGCGAAACATTACCGCTGTCTCAAGCGATGCTTCAGGCAATTTTTGGATCGGTAATTTTTACAACGGATTAGATGTTTTCAATTGGGGAAATCATACAATTGACCGCTTTTTGTCGGACAATAGAAAATCCAGAAGCATTGGCGGAGGAACCCTCTTTTGCATTTTCCGCGATTCGAAGAAGCAAATGTGGGTTGGCAGTAACTTTGGAGGACTTCAACGATTCAATCCCAAAACCAAAAATTTCATTTCTTTCACAAATGATATTTATGAACCAAATTCAATAGCATCAAACGATGTGCGGTCGATATCTGAAGATAATAAAGGCAACCTTTGGCTTGCTGTGCACGGAAACGGAGTAGATTATTTCAAGCAAAAAGAAAATATCTTTTTGCATTTCAATTCTCAAAACAACAAGCTTAGCAACGACTTTACCTATCAGGCAATTAGCGACTCAACCGGCAATTTATGGGTTGCAACAGCTAACGGCTTAAACTTTCTGTCCGAGGGAGATACCATCTTTACGAACTATTTTTTCGATAAAAACGACTCAACTTCGATTAGCGACAATGAAATTCATGCGTTACACATTGACAACGATCAAAATTTGTGGGTTGGAACTTCAAACGGACTAAATCAGTTTGATAGAGGAACAAATTCGTTTATCAGGTACTCTTTGGGCTTAAGAAATAAAAATGTTGTTGGTATTTTAAGCGACCGTAAGAATAACATTTGGGTAAGTACGTATGGAGGAATATCAAAACTAAATAAAGAGAACAAAACATTTATCACTTTTGATCAAACGGATGGGTTGATTTCCAGGGAGTTTTACGACCGGGCCTGCTACCGGAACGAAAAAAACGAAATGTTTTTTGGAGGATCTGAGGGATTGGATGTATTCAATCCGGATAGTCTGATTCTTGAAGAAAAGAAACCCATTGTACATTTAACCGATTTTAAGCTCTTCAACAAAAGTGTAAATTACAGAACTAGTCCTGAAATTCTCGACAAACACATCAGTCATGCCAAAGACATCTGGCTTACCTACAAAAGCAATTCATTTACCATTCTTTATCAAACAGTTACTCTGGTCAATCCCGAAAAAGTATCCTATTCGTACAGGTTAGATAATTTTGACAGCAATTGGATTCTTGCCGATAACAGAAGAGAAGCCAATTATACCAATCTGGAACCCGGTGATTACAAATTCAGGGTAAAAGCAAAATACGATAAAGGCGAATGGAGTGAAGATGAAATGTCTGTAGGGATTCACATTAAACCTGCCTGGTGGATGAGAATGTGGGTCAAAGTGCTGTTCATTATTTTCATCCTGACAACTTTTAGTACTGTGGTATTTATGAGAATCAGAGCATTGAATATTCAGCATGCCAGACTGGAATCGATCGTTGCGGATAGAACCAATGAAATTGTAATTAAAAATGATTTACTGGAATCACAAACAAAAACTTTGACAGAAAGAAATGATCAGCTCAAAGATTTAAATTCAACCAGGGATAAGTTATTTTCAATCATTTCGCACGATCTGCGAAGTCCATTCAATACCATTTTGGGGTTCGAAGAACTACTTCTGGATAATTATTCGGAGTTGAGTGATGAGGAACGGAAAGATATGATATCCCAATTGTATAAAACGTCTAACCAAACTTACGATCTGGTCGAAAACATGTTAAACTGGGCCAGAATCCAAACACGAAATATTAAATACGCACCTAAAAAATTCGATTTGTACGAATTCTTCGAACGGAAATTCGATTTGTATCAAAAAATTGCTGAAAACAAAGGCATTACACTACAAAATAGCTTAGCCAAAAAATTGATTGTTTATGCTGACGCTAATTTTCTGGAAACTATTTTGCGGAATTTAATAAACAACGCGATTAAATTTACCCCAACCGGTGGAAATATCCGAATATCATCCGAACCGGGCGAAAATTCTGTGATTATTTCGGTCGCCGATTCAGGTGTTGGGATGACCCAAAATCAAATTGACTCTTTATTTTATATTGATAAAAATAAAAGTACATCAGGAACAAACGGTGAAAACGGCTCTGGTCTCGGCCTTATTCTTTGTAAAGAATTTGTTGAAGAATACAACGGAACCATTGCCGTTAAAAGTGAGCCGGGTAAAGGAAGTACGTTTAGTTTTACAGTGCCCGTAACTACATCAATCAGTTGAATTTATTTCAGGTATATTTGCACAAATCTTAAAATCGGGAATAAACGTGTATAAAATTATTACAATATTCTTTTTGTTGCTTTATTCAATAAACCTAAGCGCCAAAGCGCCCCAACAAAGTGCCACTAATCCAATTTCAAAACCCCATCGAATCATACGCACCTGTTGTTCGTTTGGTGTCGGTATGCAATTTTTTGCAATTCCCGGAGTTAAACTCACCGAAATAACTGCTCTCGACAAAATTGGGGCACATCACTACCTGGGCGATCCCAGCGAACAAAATGGAATTATGTATACCCTTCGCGGAGGATTTATCGACATGGGGCATCTTCGCGATCAAGCAGATTGGACAGCCTTTTTGTACTCCCAATTGATCGAAAGCCGAAACGCAGGAAGTTTTTCAATGATTCTGGGACGCGAAGGCGGCGAAAAAACACTGACCGTAGAGATTTCGGCCAGTTTAACAAACTCAGATCTTGTTCATCTGGCCGGAAAAATTGCCTACGATCTTTCGGTATGGCACGAAATAGCGACCTGGTTTGGAGCCTCTTCCATTCCGTTTATTCCTGAAAGATACTCCAGCTTCTCGATTGAAGATGCCTATTCGAATTTACTGGGCGTTACTGTCGGAATAAAAGCCATTGAAAGTGAATTGCCCTACGAAGAAGCAGTAACCAAAATTATTACACAGACACTTGCCGATTTGAATGTGGTGACCAACGAAACCGAAACAATATTGGCAATGGAAGATGTGCGAAACATCTGGTGGACGCGCGAAAAGCGATTGCCAAGCGGAAAAGTTTTGCTTCAGCGGCAACTCAATGTCTATCCATGTTTGCGCCCATGGCTGGTTCCCGGCTGGGCAAAATTACCCCAGGAACCAAAAGAATTAAATGTTCCGGAATACACTGCAAGCGGAAAACCGTTAAACGATTTTTACGAACTCGAATTCAAATTAAACTATAAGTTTCCCTTCCGGAAAATGTTTCCGGAGCGAAAAGACAGAACCATTACCCAAAAAGATTTCGACAACCTTTTGACAGAAATTGCCAAAGAATTAACCAAAAGAGACAGCCAGTTTTTGTAAATCGTGGCTCAATCCAATCCGATTTTTGAGGAATCGGCACTCTTATTTCTCTGAATCCGGGATTCTAGTTCAAATGTACGCAAGCGATCTTTGTATAAATTGTGAGCATTTTGTTTGGCAATATCCAGCGCAGCATCGGTATTGTCGTCCCATCGGCGGCAAAGGTAAACCGGCTGATAAATTCGACCGATTTTGTATTTTCCTGAAATGGCCAGTCCCAAGGCATAATCTTCACCGTAACTCACATTGGGCACACGAATTTCGCGCAAAACAGGTGTGTAAAATGCACGCGGAGCTCCAAGCCCGTTAATGCGCAAAGCATTGTTCGGGCCATTGTCGTCGGTCCATTCGCGGTGATCGATCACTCCGGGCGGAATTTCCTCAAGATTGAAATTTGTCATCCGGTAACTGCCAATCACCATCGCACAATTCTCTTCGTAAAACTTATCTATAATAATCTGAAGGGTATTTTCGTCGGCATACAAATCGTCGCTATCGAGCTGAACGGCAAATTTTCCACATTCCGGATGAAAAACCGCTTCGTTCCAGCAACCGCCAATTCCCAGGTCTTTCCGTTCAGGAATGATATGAATTAATTTTCCCTGCGAGGCATACTCCTGCAAAATTTCAGTTGTTCCGTCGGTTGAATAATTGTCGACAACAATGAGATTGAATGCAAACGATGCTTTCTGAATTAGCACGGAAACGATAGCATCGCGAATGGTTTTTACACGGTTTCGAACCGGAATAATCACCGTTGCTTCGGTAGCAAAATGTTCCGAAAATAAAGTTTCCGGATAAGGTTCCAGCAGCAAAGCGCCAATGTCGCGTAAATGTGCTTTACAAACCTGTTCCATTTCCATCTGCCGCTCGCGCGCCGAGGCTTTCACGTAGTCAAACTGCTTTTCTCCTGAAGTCCGTGTGTCGGTTTGCTCAACCGTGAACAAACACTCCGGAATATGAACCAAATCACCCATCCGGCTGGCCCTCAGCCGCAAGGCATAACAACCGGCATGCTTCAGCATCTCATAATTTTCGTAGCGGAAAGCTTTCAATACTTCAGCCCTAAAAAACCGGACCGGACCGAAATTAAAATCATCGCGCAAACTTCCGGGCTGATAGTCGATTACCGGGTGAGCCGAGAAAACTCCCGAATTCCATTCCATATAATCGGCATAAACCATGGGTGCATCGGTGTATTCTGCAACTTGGGCAAGTCGTTCAATAGCGCCCTGCCCCAACTCAACTGCCGAATTTCCCAGCGACAAAAGGGCAAATTCGCTCTTCAAAAGTTTTGCGATTTGCCGGATTGTTGAGCACGAGCCATTCCCATTGACAGTTAACTGTTCGCAATTGACGAGGTTTACCGGTTCAGCGGTAAGTACAAAAATCTGATTGACCAGCTCAGATTCGCGTAACTGACCGACCAGTTTCTGGCTGGCTTCTTCGGTACTGAAGACAAAAAAACAATCCACATTTCGGCTCATAACCGGCTTTATTAGAGTTTAATCACTTTCACTTTTGTTAATTCGCTTTCGTTGTGAAGGCGATCGAGAGCAGATATCCGAATCTCGTATTTTCTACGTAATTTATGCGAATTTGGCTTAAATTTAATGCGGTTGTCCTGGGTAATTGTGAAAATATTTTCAGGATTTTTAACGTCAAATTTTTGTCCTTCAGGATTTAAATAAACCAAAAACGACCTTGCTCTATCCATTTCATTTTCAGCTTTGGGCAGCTTCCATTTCAGTTTGTGTCCCCTTTTCCTGAACCGCCCTGGTTTTTCCGGCGCCTTGTTGTCGATCCAGGGCATTGGGGGCACCAGTGCCCGATATTTATACAGTTTATCGCGGAGCATTTGGTCGAAACCAAACAAATTGCGTTTAAAATGTACACTGCTATAAAATGCACTTCCGCCCAACTGCGGAATCTGCCGGACAATCTGAATCTGCCGTGCAAGTTGCTCCGGATCGCGCCATTCAGGAACAGTAGAATTACCTTCGAGTTTGTAAACCGCATGTCCGATATACATTGCCCTTCCGTATGCATGTTTAGCCCACCAATTGCTGAGCGTTAAAAAATCGACTGAAGGATGACCAATCTGCCAGTACAATTGTGGAAGGCAATAGTCGATCCAGCCATTTTTCTGCCATTTCAGGATATTTGCGTACAACTGATCGTAATTGGTTGTTCCGGCAGTTGTTTCCGAACCTTCAGGATCGTCGGCCTTATTTCGCCAAACCCCAAACGGACTGATTCCGAATTTTACCCAGGGTTTGGTTTTTTTGATATTTTCTGAAAGCATTTTAATAATCAAATCAACGTTATCGCGGCGCCAGTCAGCCTTTTGTGTTTCCAAAAATCCGCGGTTATAGTGTGCAAACGAGTTTTCGTCCGGAAATTCTTCCTGAAGCGGATAGGGATAAAAATAATCGTCGAAATGAATGGCATCGACATCGTAGCGCGAAACAATATCGGCGACAACCTTGGTAACAAATTCGCGGGTTTGCGGCAATCCCGGATCAAAATAAAGTTTACCACCATAATTAACAACCCATTCGGGGTGTTGAAATGCAATGTGATTGGTTGCCAATGGCTCATTTGCATTTTGCGCCACGCGGAAAGGATTCAGCCAGGCATGAAATTCCATGTTTCGCTTGTGACATTCCTGAATCCAGAACTCCAGCGGATCGTAATATGGCGACGGCGCTTTACCGGGAGTTCCGGTTAAATACCTCGACCACGGTTCCAAATCTGATGGATAAAAGGCATCAGACGCCGGCCGTACCTGCATAATTATTGCATTCATACCGTTTCGGGCATGCATATCCAGAATAGCAATCGCTTCCGTTTTTTGCTGTTCGGTTGAAAGACCAGGTTTCGAAGGCCAGTCGATGTTATTGACAGTGGCCACCCAAACAGCCCTGAACTCATGTTTTGGACTCTCCTGAGCCTGAACGCCAACATAAAAAATTATCAGGAAAACGGATAAAAATCTGTGCATAGAAACAGTTTTAAAATCATAGCAAAATACGCTTATCCGGTCTAATAAAAATTGGGTAGGCTCTAAATTTTATCAAGATAAGATTGTTGAAAACATTTTGGCATTTAAATTTCGGGGCAGGCTCTAATTCAATTTTTTCAGGAGGAAACAAAAAACCAGCATTCGTGTCAAAACAACAGTTATTTCAAGCTTCTGTAAGTTCCGAAATTATTCTTTCCAAAAATCCCAAAAGCTTTAGAACCTTTATCATACAGGCTATCCCTCAATTATTCGTTAATTAATAACGTGTTATGACCTGAAAAAAATGCTTAAATAATTCTTGTTTCGGCTCAGAGACATTTGGAGGATTCTTATTTTTTTTGGTATCTTTGCCGCGTTCAGTTCGCTGAAAGTTCAAACACGACAATGATATTTAAAAGATAATACACTTGGCAAGCCAAAGTGCTTCTTTAATGGTTGCTTCGGTAACTTCTACAAAGTTGATGCTTTGGTAAGCTCATGGTTTATTAGGTTTAGTTGGTTTAGGTTAGTTTCCCGTCGTAACGGGTGAAAAGGCTGTCAGAGGACAGCCTTTTCTATTTTAAAAAACATTCAAACCTACTTTCTGCAACCTGATTCAGGCATAAAAAAAACGCAAATACAATCCTGAAGATTTGTTCCCAGTATTGCATTTGCGTTTCTATTCGGCAAACTACTTTCTAGTTTTCCTCAACAATCAGCACACCCCACGGATCGATTTTTAGGCTTTCTCCTGATTTCACAGAATTGCCCGAAGTCAGTTCCTTTCCGGCTATGTGCGGATAAACCAGACTTGCGTTCTGCGAAGTATAGTTGTAATAGTAATGAATTGTTTTGCCCGAATCGTTCATTCCGCTTTTGGTAATTAGCGGCCAATGCAAATCCTGATCAGCGGTTTTTATTCCGGCGTGTTCCATTTCCTGAAGAATCAGTTTTTCCTGAATGGCGTCGGAAACTTCAGTTCCTTCATAAAGCAAAGTACCTTTCCCGAATTTATTGATTGTAATTGCCGGATATTTTCCGAAATACTGGTGATCGTACCAAGCCAAAGGTTTCGCTGTTTCCGGAATTATATACTCGCCCCAGGCATACACTTTATTTTCTTCCGGAGAAACACTGAATGGATTGTCCTTCAGGCTTAATTCGTTGAAATTGGTGAATTCCTGGTAATAGAAACCGCAGGCTTTGCGCAGCGGACCGGGAGCCAGCATTGGCCGAACCATTGAATTCTCGTCGCAAAATCCGCTTTTGAATTGCATGATGACATGGCCGCCATTTTCAACATACCTGCTGATTTTATTGAGCAATTCGTCGCTGGCAATATACAAGGCCGGAATTACAACTAATTCGTAGTCTTCAAATCGGACACTTTCAGGAAAAATAAAATCGACCGGCACATTGTTACGGTACAAAACCCGGTGAAACTGACCAACCAGTTCGTTGCGGTAAACATTTCCGGTACCACCCCACATATCCGGGTTGCCACCTTTGAATGGCATAATATTCAATGCCGCATTGGCATCGTGACTAAACAAGATCGCTACTTTCGGCGTGATCTTCAGGTTAACCAGTTCCTTGCCAAACTTTTGTAATTCGTGAGCTGTTTTCGAAACTTCGGCATAAGCCCGGTTGGGTTGCAAATCGTGCGACAAAACACCTTTCCAGTAAGTTTCCTGCCCGTAATGAATGGAGTGCCAGTGCCAGTATTCGACCATGTTGGCGCCCGAACCCATGTGAGCATAAACATTCATCCGGAGTTGCCCGTCGTAAGGTGGAAACTGCGAGCGCGAATCCCAGCCAATGGTTTGCGCGTTGGTTTCGGTAATCAGGTAGTTGTTGTGTTTTACCGAGCGAAAGAAATCGCCTGTAAATGCAATTTCGTCACCAGTCAACTTATCCTGCGAACCATGATACACATTCACAGCCATGATGTCCATTTTTTGCGAGCTGGCAATCTGGTCGATATCCTGAACCGAAGGCATAAAACAATGCGTAATAAATTGGTCCGGACGTTTGTACCCGCTCACAATTTTAGCCTGCCATGTCAGGTAATCGGCAACAGATTTCCGTTTGAAACGTTCCCATTCCAATTTGTACGCCGTATTGGTCACACCATCACGCGGAGGAAACTCGTCCCAGTCGTTCATGGTCATTCCCCAATAATTCAGACCCCAAATTTTATTCAGGTTTTGAGTTGTTCCGAATTTCTTTTTCAGGTAATCCACAAAACTGATCTGAAAATCGTAATTATCGACTCCGTACGATGTGGTTTCGTTATCGACCTGATACCCAATAATGGCTGGATTTTTGGCGTAATGTTCCATCATTTTCCGGATGACCCGTTCGGCATAAAAAAGAAAAGTCGGGTTGGTTATGTCCATATTTTGCCGAATTCCGTAGTATGCTTTTTGTCCCTTTTCGTAGGTAACCAAAACCTCCGGATGTTTGTGCCACAACCAGGCAGGCATGGAATAAGTTGGCGTACCGAGAATTACTTTAACCCCATTGGCATGCAGCCCGTCGATAATCCGATCCATCCATTCGAACTCGAATTCGCCTTCGCGTGGTTCGAACAGGCTCCAGGTCGATTCACCCAAACGCACAACAGAAATACCGGCATCCTTCATCAGTTTCAGGTCGTCGGCAAGCCGGTCTGATGGCATGTATTCCTGGTAATAAGCTGCACCGTAAAGTACATTGTCCATTTTAAGCGGCTGAGCGAAAATTGTTCCTGCAAGGATGAACATGAAAATTGAAAGGCATAAATTTTTCATAATTATTAAGTTAAAGTCAGAGATCATGCAAATATACTTGATTGACGTTAACCGTCGGGCAAACACTTATTCCAATCCTGAAATAGTTTTCAAAAACCGAATGCAAAATCATTATGATTTATTTTTGGCCTGAACGAAGTTTCTTCCGAGAAAAACCGATAAATTAGTTGATCTGTTTTGGCCTCAAAAATTGGCCATTTTTAATAGCCTTAACCATGAACATCATCGAAACCTTCAATCTGACCAAACACTTTGGCGAAACCAAAGCGGTTGACGACGTGTCGATTCATGTCAGGGAGGGAGAAATTTATGGCTTCCTGGGTCTAAATGGCGCCGGAAAAACAACCGCCATCAGGCTTTTCCTGGGAATGATCAGGCCCGATTCAGGATCAGTTTCGCTGTTTGGAAAGAATCTGAAACAATCGTCAGACTTATGGAACGACGTTGGCTATATGGTTGAGACACCGGCCAATTATCCCAATTTATCCGTCAGGGAAAATCTGGAAGTATTTTACAAGCTGCGCGGATTAAAGGATAAAAGTCAAATTGACCGAATCATCAAAGTTTTGCAACTGACCGCTTATCAGGATAAAAAGTCGAAATTTTTGAGTTTGGGGAATAATCAGCGACTTGGTTTAGCCAAAGCGTTGCTGCACAGCCCCAAACTGCTGATACTTGATGAACCAATCAACGGGCTCGATCCTGCAGGAATTGTTGAAATCCGTGAGTTTCTGAAAGAACTGGTACAGAAACAGGGAACTACTATTTTTCTATCAAGTCATATTCTTTCAGAAATTTCGAAACTGGCCACGCGTATCGGAA
The DNA here is from genome assembly GCA_041652995.1 of Prolixibacteraceae bacterium. Classification (GTDB taxonomy): domain Bacteria; phylum Bacteroidota; class Bacteroidia; order Bacteroidales; family Prolixibacteraceae; genus Aquipluma. Next base: position 62,711 of record JBAZGO010000025.1, on the reverse strand, counting down.
TTGTACACGAAGGAAAACTGGTTAAAGAAATAAATACCGGAGACTTGGAACAGCAAATTGTTAAAAAACTCAGCGTAAACACTACCGACAACCAAAAAGCCTTTCAAATCCTGATTGACAACGGCTTTACCGTTTCGTCAAGCGGAAACGGAGTTATAAATATCACCGATATCCAAGTGATCAGGCACCCGGAAACAATTGCTACTTTGCTTGTAAACAGGGGTATTCCGCCTAAAATGCTAACCGTTTCGGAGGAAGATTTGGAAAGCTATTTTCTGCGGATCATCGGAAATTAAAACTGACTTATGAAACAACAGCTTCAGGCATTTATTGCTGAGATTCTTAAAAACAGGCATTCGCGCATTGTCTGGGTTACTTTTATTGCCTTTGCGCTGGCTCCTTTATTTGGCGGCACATTTTTGTTCTTGATGAAAGGCAATGGCTACGACGGACTTTCGGGCGCATTTAAATCGAAGGCTGTTTTGTTGTCGTTCGAGGCGAACTGGCGCTCGTATTTTGGATTATTGTCGCAAGCTGTTGGCGTTGGCGGCGTATTGATTTTTGGTTTCGTGGCAAGCTGGCTTTTCGGGCGCGAATATTCTGACGGAACAGCAAAAGACATTTTAGCGCTGCCTGTTTCGCGCATCAAAATTCTGAATGCCAAATTTGTGTATTACATTCTCTGGTGTTTTGCGCTCGTAATTTCAAATCTGCTTTTGGGTCTGCTTATTGGTTTTTTGCTGAATTTGCCGGGCTGGAGTTCCGAAATATTCTCAGGAAATATGAAAATATATTTTGTAACCACGCTTCTGATTATTTTACTGAACACACCCATCGCTTTTTTTGCCATTGCCGGAAGGGGTTACTTAACGCCTCTGGGAATTGTAGCCATTGCACTGGTGTTGGCTCAAATTATTGGAGCCATGGGTTTTGGAAATTATTTTCCGTGGGCAGTTCCCGGGCTTTACAGTGGAAGCGGTGGCGCCGCAATGCAGGCTGACCTGAACATATTCAGTTTCCTGATCCTGATTTTAACCAGTCTGGCCGGATATCTGGCAACAATTTTCTGGTGGAAATATGCTGACCAAACCAAATAACAAAAAAAACATACGCAAATCTGAAATCCTGAATGAAACATAGCACTTTTTCAATTCAGGTTTCAGGCAATAGTTTAACTTTGAATTTCTGATCAATCTGCCAGAATCGCATTTATGAAAATTTTAGCAGCATATATTCTTCTGTTTCTTCCGATCTTCTCCTGGGGGCAACTGTTCCCGGAAATTCCAAATTTCAAGGGAAAAATCGAGAAAATTGTGGAAATACGATATGGAAAAGAAGACAAAACGCTTAATTTTCTGGAAAGAATTTTTCGACCGGCTGTGCCTTCAGGCTGGGAGTTTCAGTATCAATTCGACCAAAATTCACGCCTGAAAAAACGAACCAATACGTTTCTGGGCGAAATAAAGGCTGAGTATGAATACCATACCATAAACACCGAAATAAGTACCATCGATCAGGAAATAAACACCGGCGAAAATAATGGACAGAAAGGTGATTATTTTGAATTCGAGAACTTTAAAGATCCCTCAGGAAAAATAATAAAAGTAAATTATACCGCATACAGCGCCAAAGACCAGTTGCGCGATTTATACCAGGTCGATCATGATCCGGTTTACAGAAATGGACGATTAATTTCGTTTGTGCGTCAGCCGGTTAATTCGAACGGCGAAATGTCGAGTGGAGAGAAATGCACGATGTTTTATGATTCGAACGAAAGATTAAGCCGTTTTGAACGGAAAGATTTGGCCTCAGGATTCAGCACTGTATTCAATTATTCATACAACCAGGCAGGATTCATTAGACAATTATCGGTCGATTTCCTGGTGGAAATTCAGGAATATGGTAAAAAGGACCAGATTCAGGATATACTTTACAAATACGACAGCCAGGGAAACTGGATAAAAAAATACTGGAGATCGGGCGATAAATACTTGCTGGAAGCCAGAAGAAGAATAAACTATTATTAACAATACAGACAACATGGCTTCGTCCGGGGAGACAAAATTTGATTTGGAGCTGGCGGTAACTGCCACGCTTTCAGCTACGGCGGCGCTCTTTCAGTTGTACTTTTACAATATGCTCGAATTTCACCGCGACGAGTTGCTTTACTTTTCACTCGGTCAGCATCTCGATTTTGGTTATGCTTCGGTGCCGCCATTCGTTGGTTTTCTGGCTTTCGTTTCAGAAAAAATGTTTGGATACACCTTGTTTGCAGCCAAATTTTTTCCGGCAATTGCGGGTGGCTTCATTGCTTTTTTGAGCGCACGAATGGCCAAAGAACTGAACGGTGGAATTTTTGCCCAGGTTCTGACAATCGTTGCGCTTTCAGGTTCCATTTTGTTTCTGCGTTCCTCAAGCCTGTTTCAGCCGGTGATTTTCGATATCTTGTTCTGGACGGCCGCCATGTATTTTATCATCAGATACATGAATTCTGAAAAAGAAAAGTTCCTGCTTTTTCTGGGAGTTACTATCGGTATTGGGTTCCTGAATAAATACAATATTCTTTTTCTGGTGATTGCACTTTTCGCCACACTTCCGTTCACAAAATACCGCAAAATATTTACCTCAAAATATTTTTATCTTTCGCTGCTTATCGCCTTTCTGGTTGCGCTTCCCAATATTGTCTGGCAAATTGCCAATCATTTCCCGGTAATCAGGCACATGACCGAACTTCGCAACACGCAATTGGTAAACATGAATGTGGCAGGCTTTTTAACCGATCAGCTTTTCATGATTATTCCGGCAACTCTGATTGTCATCCCGGGCACGATTTATTTATTCTTTGCGAAGAAAATGAAAGAATTTCGTCTGCCCGGATTCATTTCAATTTTGGTTATCGTTCTGTTCCTGTTACTAAAAGGTAAAAGTTATTATACCGCCGGAATTTTCCCGTTTATCATTGCCGCATCGGCCGTTTCAATTGAAAATATAATTAAGCCCAAATACCTGCAAGTAATTCTGATGGCCGTGTTAATTTATCTCGAATGGATTTTTTTGCCGATTGGCAAGCCCATTTTCAAGCCTGAAAAACTGGTTCGCTATTTTGATCAAATGGAAGCTGTTTCGGGCGACAATTCTTCCCGGCGGTTTGAGGATGATACGTATCACCAGTTGCCGCAGGACTACGCCGATATGCTGGGCTGGAATGAACTGACCGAAGTTACCAATCGGGCATGGCAGCAAGTTGACGATAAAAACAATTGCATCATTTATTGCGAAAATTACGGCCAGGCAGGTGCCATTTCGATCATCGGCAAAAAATACGGTTTGCCTGAACCGCTAAGTTTCAGCGATGCCTACCGATATTGGATTCCAAAGTCGTTTGACCGGGAAATCAGTGAAATCATATATATAAACGACGAACCGGGTGACGATGTGAAAGAATTGTTTGCTGACATCCGGAAAATAGGACAAATCGACAATCCGCTGGCACGCGAGTATGGTACCGGAGTTTTTTTATGCCGAAATCCCCGACAGAGTTTTAATACGTTCTGGGAAGAAAGAGTGAAAGAAGTAACCGGAGAATAATCTTTGAGTTGCAGGTATTTGTTGTTCCTGAATTAGCCGATTGTACCTATTCACTAAATATATCCATCAAAATCTCTTTCGCCTTTTTCACACTTTTCACTTTTTCAATAGCCCGGTATGGATAGGTGGTGATTGACTTTTCAACCCCCAAAAACTATTTCCACATGAATTGTGTCTGGAAATTTCTTGTATAAATTGTACCTTTGAAAAAAAGAAAGCGATGACTATATCCGATTTAAAACTGAAAATATTTCGGCAAATTGATTCTTTGGAAAAGAATCAGGTGGAAGAACTCTATGGTGTTTTAGTCAATTTCATCAATGGGAAAAAGGATATCGACGAATGGGAAAAACTGACAGAGGAACAGAAACAAGGTATTACTGATGCTATTGACGAAATTGACTCAGGAAAAGGAATTGCCCATGAGAAAGTGATGGCAACCGTCCGCAAGAAATACACCAATGCCTAAGCCAATCATTTGGTCCCCTTTATCTGAACAGGATTTTGAAGCTATACTTGGATATCTTCATAAAAATTGGAATGGAAAAATAGTGAATCAGTTTATTGAAATCACTGATAAACTGATTAATCAAATTTCCTTAAATCCCAGGCAGTTTCCGATAATCCAAAGAAAGAGACGGCTTCGAAAGTGCGTTATTACAAAGCATAACACCTTATTTTACCGAGACAGAAAAAATTGTATCGACATTTTAAGAATTTACGATTCCAGACAAGATCCCCAGAAACTGAAATTCCTATAACCAGTTGCCAAGAAAGTTATACAAATTCCGGAATATTTATTCCTTTTATTTTACGGTACAAATCCAATGCATACAAATCAGTCATTCCTGAAACAAAATCAACGATGGCCTGCACTTTTTCGTAGGTAGTTTTGTGCTCGCCGCGATACTGATCGGGAATAAGCATCAGCATTTTTTTCGAAATTCCTTCTTTCGGGTTCAGAATAGCTTCAATAAAGACTTCAAGCAAAGTGCCAATAATCTGGTAACCCGAAATCTCAATTTCAACCACCGAACGATCGTTGTAAATATTCTTAATACTCACTTCTTTAATAACTTTTATGGCCTCCAACGATTTTGCCTGAACCTGCTCGATCAGCGGTTTCTGGAAACTTCCGGATAAAATTTCATCCTGTTTTTCCCAAAAAACATCCACGCATTGTTTCACCAGTTTGCCAATCACACTGGCACGCAAATAAGCAATTTGCTCGTTTGGATCTGAAACAAGGCTGAGCGTTTCGGTCATTCTTGAAATTTGTTTTGCTTCGGTCTGCTCATCAAAAAATCCCATCAACAGCGAGCGTGTTTTGTCGTAATCGTGAATTTTTAATTTGTGTGCATCTTCCAGATCCATCAACTGGTAACAAATATCATCGGCCGCCTCAACCAAAAAAACCAGAGGATGGCGAATGTATTTATCCGGATTTTGGCTAAGCTGAGTCAATCCAAGTTTGTTCGCAATGCGGCCAAATGTATGTTTTTCAGACTGGAAGAAACCAAATTTTGGTTTGTCCGTCAGCATCGATTCGTATGGATATTTGACAATCGAGGCAAGTGTTGAATAAGTTAGTGCAAAACCACCTTCGCGCCTGCCGTTGAACTGATGTGCAAGCAAGCGGAATGCATTTGCATTTCCGTCAAATTGTGTAAAATCTTTCCACTGGGCTTCGCTAAGTTCATTTTTCAATCTCGGTTCGTTGCTTTTTTTAAAGAACTGGGCAATGGCATCTTCTCCTGAATGTCCGAATGGCGGATTTCCCATGTCGTGAGCCAGACATGCGGCCGAAACAATCGAGCCAATTTCCAGGAAAAGCTGATTTTCAACGGGCATATTTTCACGTTCCGACTTTTCAACAAACATGCTTCCCAGCGAACGGCCAACACTGGCAACCTCTAAACTATGCGTCAGCCGATTGTGTACAAAAACACTTCCGGGAAGTGGAAAAACCTGTGTTTTATTTTGCATTCTTCTGAAAGGCGACGAAAAAATGATGCGGTCGTAATCGCGCTGAAATTGCGTACGGCTATGTTTGCTATCGTTTGTTGCAAGTTCTTCCTGTCCCAGGCGGGTGGTCGAAAGTATCTGGTTCCAGTTCATTCGGATATAGTTTTTGGCAAAAATAATTTGTTTTGCCCGATTTACGTTAAAAAGTTTGCGTGCGGAAATTGTTCATTTCTTTATCAGCTTTCCGCGCATTTGGATAAACCTGTTCGAGCAAAAGCCAGAATTTTTCGCCATGATTTTTCACCACCGTATGAACCAATTCGTGCAAAAGCACGTAATCGATCAAATGTTCGGGTACACGCATCAGGTGGAGGTTCAGGTTTATATTGTTGGTCGATGAGCAACTTCCCCAGCGGGTTTTTGTATTCTTTATGCTTACGTTCTGGTATTTAAATCCGTGCTTCTCCGAAAGTTCTTTCAAACGTTTCGGTAAATAAATTTTGGCTTCCCAACGCATCACGTCAATCAGTGTTTTCTTGATAAATTCCTGAATTTTCGGTTGCGAATGGTTTACTTTTTCTGGAATGAAAATCTGGATTACTCCGTTGCCAACCCGGTTATAAACCCTGTCGGTGTTCCCTTTGGTGATAGCCAATTTGTGAAACTTTGTTTTAAAACAGCTTTCCGGAGCAAATAATGTTAAACCAGCTTGTATTTTGGATTGTTGTTTCAGAATCCAGTCGGTTTTAGATTCGGCAAAGCGGATGGCATCGCGATAGAGAGCGGAAGGAGGCATAGAAACAACAATTTCACCATCGGATTTCACTGTCAGACGAATTCTCCGGGAGCGCTCGTTTATTGTGAAAGTAACCTGACCAAGTTGTTCTATATTTATGTATTTTGTAGTCATTCAAGCTGATTGAATATTTTGCTAAAGTAATCAAACCAAAAAAAACTAATCATATGGAAAAGAATAAACTATTTGAAGTTTTTGGAACATTAACAAAAACCGAAACTGTTTTCACAATCGACCAAAAGATTCTGCCCGGTACTCTTGTCTTCGAAGCATTAAAGCCCTTTCCCGATTACTACGACGACGCTCCGCTGGGCGCCAAACCAATGTATTTGTATCTTGCTCTCGAAGAGCAATATCCTCTTGAAGACATTTTGCGTGCCTCTCAAAAAATTCAAAACGATTTTCAGGTAACTTTTGATGCCGGAAAAGGTTTTATGCACCATTACGACGAAAAGTACGATGTGCTTCGCGTAAGGCATCTAAAAGATTATGGTCTCCTTGAAAAGTTACAGCGATCTTTTGAGGAAAAAGGAATCCGGTTTTTGCGCAAATCAAAAAAAGTAAAAGATCAGGAAGTAAAAATCAGGATTATTAAGTTCTTTTCGCTGGAAAAAATTGCCGACAATATTTTTCTGGATACCCGTGAAGAAAATCATGCTTATATAAAAATTCCGTATCATTTAAAATGGGAGGAATTTTTATCGCTAAACAACAAAGTAAAATACAACTGGGTTGAAAGTAAATTCGACGCCGCAAAAGGTGCATTTTATTACGAAGGCGAACTGCACGAAGTTGTGCGAATTTATTCGGATAAAATTGGACTTGAATACCTTCAGGAATTACGGAACCTGTATCTCGAAAAAATGAAATAAATATATATTGGATTTTAAAAAAAAGCGGCGTTTTCAGAAATGAAAATTGCCGCTTTTTTAATGCTCCGAAACATACCGATGCAGCACAGTACAGGATTGTAAAATCGACAAGGAATTGTACTTTTATTCAAATCTTAATAAGCATATTTAAAAACCTAAACCACACAAAATGAAGAAGTTATTTTTTATTGCTTTGTTGCTGGCCCTCTTTGCTCAGGGAACGACTGCCCAGCAAAAACTCTCCAAAGAGACCGACGAGCAAAAAAAGGAGCGAATGGCGTGGTGGGTAAACGACCGCTTCGGAATGTTTATTCACTGGGGACTTTACGCGCTTCCGGCACGCCACGAATGGGTTAAAAATCAGGAGCGACTTACCAACGAAGATTATCAGAAATATTTCGACAATTTTAATCCTGATTTGTACGACCCGCACGCATGGGCAAAAATGGCCAAAGCTGCCGGAATGAAATACGCTGTTATCACTTCAAAACATCACGAAGGATTTTGCCTGTTTGACTCGAAATTTACTGATTATAAAGCTCCAAATACTCCGGTTGGTAAGGATTTGCTGAAAGAATGGGTAGACGCTTTCCGCGAAGAAGGACTGAAAATCGGGTTCTATTACAGCCTGATTGATTGGCATCACCCCGATTTTACCGTCGATCGTGTTCATCCACAGCGAACCGACGACAAAGCCAAACTGGCAGAGCTTAATAAGAACCGCGACATGAATAAATATCGGGAATACCTCCACAATCAAGTGCGCGAATTGCTGACCAATTACGGAAAAGTGGATATGCTTTGGCTCGATTTTTCGTACCCGGGCGAAAATGGGAAAGGACATGCCGACTGGGATTCTGAAAAACTGATCAAAATGGTTCGCCAGTTGCAGCCCGGCATTTTGGTTAACGACCGCCTCGACCTGAAAGAATATGATGATGGCTGGGATTTTACCACTCCGGAACAATACAAAGTTTCCAAATGGCCCGAAGTAAATGGCAAACGGGTACCATGGGAAACCTGCCAGACGTTCAGTGGTTCGTGGGGATACTACCGTGATGAGCAAACCTGGAAAGACACCAAACAACTATTGGGTTTGCTGATTGAATCAGTCAGTAAAGGCGGAAATCTTCTGCTCAATGTTGGCCCTACTGCACGCGGAACGTTCGATGACAGAGCGCGGGCCAGGCTAAAATCGATGGGCGAGTGGATGAATCTGAACAGCCGATCGATTTATGGTTGTACACAGGCTCCTGATGAGTTTCAGACTCCGGCAAACAGCTTGCTAACCTACAATCCAATAACAAATCGCTTGTACATTCACCTACTCGATTATCCGTTGCAAAACCTGACATTACCAGGTTACGCCGGAAAAATAAAATATGCACAGTTTCTGCACGATGCTTCTGAAATAAAAATGTCGCAACGAACAGAACATGGAATGAGAGAAGGCGAAAGTTCAGGCAATATTAATCTCAGTTTGCCAGTCATCAAACCGAATGTTGAAATTCCGGTGATTGAGTTGATCTTGAAATAAATAAGACATATTTTATTCCTGAAAGGCGGTTCAGATTCAATTCGGAACTGCCTTTTTATTTACTCAGCGGGTGACTAGAAGTCACCCGCTGAGTAAGTTTTTCGGATTCAAAATAAAAATGAAACACTTACTCAATAAACAAATTCTGTATCTTTAAATTTTTGTTTGTGAATAGTACAATAAGTGTAATTTTGCTTTTCGAACCTGAAACTTAAACCAACCGAATTATGAAGAAATTGATTCTCCTCTGCTTTGTATTTCTTGTCATTCTCAATGTCCGGCTATTTGCCCAGTCACTTCAGATTAACGAAAGCGAATATTTCGAAAAGCCAGGGCTGAACGTGATGGTCTTTTTCGATATTTATCCTGAGGGACATCAGGGTGCAGTCGGTATCATTCAGAACGGAACACGCGTCGCTACCAACGGCGATTTGCGTTTAGAGCCAACTCCCGGGCAATGGCAACCCATTCCGAAGGTGGGCAAACGCTCGGTTGACCGGGCGAAAAACGAAATCAGTGTGAAATGCACGTATCCCGATTCGAGCATCAACCGCAAAGGTTTTAACCCCATTGATTATCCTGATTTGTATTTCACCTATCATGTGCGTGTGATTGGCGAAGGAAATAAATTCCGCATCCTGGTTGATCTTGACAAACCACTACCGACAGGCTGGGAAAAGAAAGTTGGCTTTAATTTCGAACTTTTCCCTGCGCTTTTGTTCGGCAAAAGCTGGTACCTCGACAATCAATCCGGCATTTTCCCAACCCAGGCCAACGGCCCGATGGAAAAGGATGTGGATAGCAACTGGCAGGCTTTCCCGATGGCTTCAGGCAAAAAATTAACCGTTGCACCTGAAACTGACACCCAAACAATGATTATTGAAAGCAAAGGTCAGCCCCTCCAATTATTGGATGGCCGGTTTTATCACAACAACGGGTGGTTTGTGGTACGCTCACTAGTCACTCCCGGCAAAACGGTTGGCGCTATCGAATGGGTCGTCGACTGCAACGTATTGCCCGATTTCCTTTCAAAACCAGTCGTGCATGTCAGTCAGATTGGTTATCATCCTGAACAGCAGAAAATAGCCGTTATTGAAGTCGATAAAAACGACCCGAAAATAGGGAAAGCTAGTCTTTACCGGATTTCAGAAGATGGCGGACTAAACGAAATACGAACCATCGAGCCAAAGAAATGGGGCAAATTCCTTCGTTTTAGTTACTTTCAATTCGATTTTTCAGACATCAAAACTTCCGGAGTTTACCAAATAAAATATGACGGAAACACAACCGAACCTTTCCGGATCAGCAACACCATTTACGACCGCAATGTGTGGCAGCCCACCATCGAATATTTCTTGCCGGTGCAGATGTGCCACATGCGCGTGAACGAAGGATACCGCGTTTGGCATGGACTCTGCCATATCGACGATGCGCTGATGGCGCCGGTTGATACCAACCATTTTGACGGATACATTCAGGGCTCGTCAACACTCACCAAATTTAAACCGCTCGATCAGGTTGCCGGACTGAACAGAGGAGGCTGGCACGATGCCGGTGATTACGATTTGCGCGTGGAATCGCAGGCTGGTGAGGTTTGGATTTTATCTCAGGCCTATGAATTATTTAAACCTGAAATTGATCAAACTACCATCGATCAGCAAAATCATCTGGTTGAAATTCATCGGCCTGATGGAAAAAACGATATACTGCAGCAAATCGAGCACGGAACGATAACTATTTTGTCCGGATATCAAAGTCTGGGAAGATTGTATCGCGGAATCATTGAAAACAGTCTGCGCCAGTATGTCCATTTGGGCGACGCCGCCACCATGACTGACGGAAGAAAATACAATCCAGCCTTGAAAAAAGATGAGGTTACAGCATACGAATCGGGTATTTTGGATGATCGTTTGGTCTTTACCGAAGAAAATCCGGGACGTGAACTGGATGTCGCAGAAGCGCTGGCCACCGGAGCTCGTGTGTTGAAAGGCTTTAACGACACGCTGGCAACTCAGTCAATCGGCGCTGCAGAAGCCCTTTATGCGTTGGTTGACGTCGATAAAAATCAGCGGTTGGCAGGAGCAAAAGTAAAAGCTGCTGTTGAATTGCTGATCACTACCGGAAAATCCAATTATCAGGCTGACATTCTGAAATACACCACTCCGGAGGTACTGAAACGAAGTGATGTGATTGGCTATAGCAGCCGGGTGATGAAACAAATCAATGATCAGAAATTTTCCGAAATAGTTACAACCGCTGCCAGAAATCACAAAGCTGAGGTGGATAAATTGCAGAATGAAAATCCGTTTGGCGTGCCTTATCGTCCGCATATTTGGGGCGATGGCTGGAATATTCAGAGTTTTGGTGTCACCCAGTATTTCCTTCAGAAAAATTTTCCTGAAGTTTTTGATTCGAGATACATGCTGAATGCCCTGAATTTTGTACTGGGTAATCATCCGGGCGAAAATACTTCGTCGTTTGTTTCCGGAGTTGGTTCACGCTCTGTGCTTCAGGCGTATGGCGTTAACCGGGCCGACCGTTCATTTATCCCCGGAGGTTCTGTTTCAGGCACAGGAATTATTCGTCCCGATTTTCCGGAGTTAAAAGAGTGGCCCTACTTTTGGCAGCAAACGGAATATGTTTTGGGTGGCGGCGCTACCAATTTTATGTTTTTAGTACTGGCTGCACAGGAGGTGTTGAAGTAATTTTGAAAGAAGTGTCGTTTCCCTCCTGTCGAAGGGGCTTCCTTAAAAAGAAGAGCGAAATCGATCAGATTCCGCTCTCTTTCTATTTTCTTCCCCTGAACCGCTTTTCTTTGGCCTTGTCTTTCGGAGGATTTTTTTCCTTCTTCTTGTCGCGCCCGCGAACGATTTTTTTTCGTGAAAAGCCCCCTTAAATGTTGAGTCTGGCGATCGATTTCGCGAAGGTTCGATTACAAATTTTAAAAGGCTTTGTGATTGACTTGAAATAAAAGTAAATTTGAAATAAAAAAGATGATTGACTGGACATTACATATCGAATCTGATCCTGAAAAGTTATTTGGCAAACCGAGAATAATTCATACCCGGATACCGGTAGATTTAATCCTTGAGAAACTTGCAGTTGGTGATACCATTGATGATTTAATTGATGCCTATCCAGCAATTACAAGAGATGATATTGCTGCATGTCTTGTTTTTGCCGCAGATTCAATCAAAAACGAGATAATTATTTCAAAAGCCTCGTGAAATGAAACTCGTTGCAGATGAGAGTGTCGATTCTGGGATTATCAGCAGATTGAGACAATTGGGAATGAGTGTTATTTCCATATCGGAAGTTTCTTAAGGCATAAAAGACTCTGAAGTTTTAAAAATTGCGGCTGAAAATCAAATTTTACTGATCACCGAGGATAAGGATTTTGGTGAATTGGCTTATCGGTTAAAGCTGGTACACAGTGGAATTCTGTTAATTCGTTTGAGCGATACTCCCCGAAAAGAGCGGATTTCAATTGTGGCAGATACAATTGATAAGCATTTTGAGAAATTACGCTGCAATTTCTCAGTGATAAACAAAAGCGGGCTAAGAATAAAGTCTCCAAATCAGATTTAAAACAGGCTTCTTATTTTCTTCCCCGATATTGCTTTTGTTTCGATTTATCTTTTGGCAAATTGCGTTTTTCCTTTTTCTTGTCGCGTCCGGGAACGAATTTTTTCTCGTGAAAAGCGCCCTTAAATGTTGGGTCTGCTGCCCGTTTCTGGCGATCGATTTCGCGCAACTGATCCTGACTTTCTTCCTTTTTGGTAGCTACCAAATCCAAATCTGCCGGAAGTTCCAGTCGCGGAATTTCCATCCGGATAAGTTTCTCAATCTCTTTTAGTTTTTGCTCTTCTGCCGGATTTACCAGTGAGATCGCTGTACCAATGTTATTGGCACGGGCAGTCCGTCCAATTCGGTGAACGTAATCCTCTTGTTTGTTTGGCAAGTCAAAATTAATCACATGACTAATCTTATCCACATCAATTCCGCGTGACGAAATATCTGTTGTTATCAATACACGAATGATTCCACTTTTAAACGCATTAATGGCATTTAGCCGGGTACTTTGTCCTTTGTTTGAATGTAGAATCCTCTTTTCACCTTCAGAACGTCGTTTGATGATCTTGAAAACCATTTCGGCATTTTCTTTGGTTCCAACGAAAACAATCACTCTCGAATAAGTTTCTTCGTCTCGGAGCAGATAGTTGATCAGGTTTAATTTAGTCTGAAAATTCGGGACACGGTAATAAACCTGGTCAATCAGTTCGGCTGGCGTGGCCGATGGCGCCACTTCAACCCGCTCCGGAAAATCAAGAAATTCATGGCTCATTTCCTCTACCTTTTCGTTGAAAGTAGCCGAAAAAAGCAGGTTTTGACGTTTTAAAGGCAGCACTTCAAGAAAATTCCGGATCTGCGGCATGAAACCCATATCGAGCATCCGGTCGGCTTCGTCAATAACCAGTGTTTTGACTTTCTTAAACGAAACAGCTTCGGCCCGGTACAAATCCCAGAGTCTGCCTGGAGTTGCCACCAGAATATCAACACCGGGTTTGATCAATTCCGCATGTTTGGTCCAGCCAACGCCTCCATAAACCGTAGCTCGGCGCAGATTGGTGAATTTAGTCAGGTCTTCCAGATCTTCGCCCACCTGAATGGCCAACTCGCGGGTGGGTACCAGAACAATGGCACGTGGGTCGTTACCCTCGGCTTTCACCAGTTTCATGATCAATGGAATAAGGAAAGCTGCTGTTTTACCTGTTCCGGTTTGTGCAATTCCCAACACGTCTACGCCGGACCGAATCATCGGAATCGCTTTTTCCTGAATGGGAGTTGCTTCGGTAAATCCCAGTTCTTCAATCGCTTTCAGGATCGACTTGCTTATTTTTAAATCTTCGAATGTTGCCATGCCGCAAAGATAGCGGCTTATTTGCGAATTCCTAAATCTGCACTTTTACTTTAGCCGGTACATTTTCCCGGGCAAACTCGCAACCAATCCTTTGAATTCCATTCCAAGCAACAACGCTGAGACTTTACTCATGGGTAGTTGCGTTTCAATCGTGATTTCATCCACAAAACGGTCGCCTCCCTTTAGCAAATCAGCCAATTTCTGTTCTTCATGCGATAATTCAGTAAACAAGGAAGTTTGAACAACTCTGGACGCCGGTGTTTTTACATCCCAGTTCATGGCTTTCTCAATGTCAGCCTGATTTTCGACCAGAACGGCCTCGTTATATTTGATGATTTTATTGCATCCCCTGGAAAACGGATCGTTCGCCCGACCCGGAAATGCAAACACATCGCGGTTGTATGAATTGGCAATGTCAGCGGTAACCAGCGCCCCTCCTTTCTCTGCACTTTCAACAATTACTGTGGCGTCGGCAAGCCCTGCAATAATGCGATTTCTTCGCAGGAAATTGGATCGGTCAATTTTAGTTTCGCTAATAAAATCAGTGAGTAATCCTCCACGATCAAGCATTTTTGCAGCAACCGGAGCATGCAGCGATGGATAAACGACATCCAAACCATGCGCAAAAACTCCAACGGTGAAAACATTATGTTTCAAACAGGCTTTGTGGGCATGAATATCGATGCCATAAGCAAGCCCGGAAACAACAAGAACCTGATAGTTTTTTTCAGAAAAATTACGAATCAGTTCATCGCAAATTTCTTTCCCATAATTGGTGGCATTTCTGGTTCCGACTACCGAAATAATACGACGTTCATTCAGGTTTGCTTTTCCTTTGTAATAAAGAATGATTGGTGCGTCACTGCAGTTTTTTAGTCTGGAAGGATAATTTTCATCCAGGTAGAAAAAAGTCTGAATCCGGTTTTTAACGATAAAATCTACTTCCCTTTTAGCCCTGTCCAACACATTTTGCCTTACAACCCGTTGCGCATTTACTTCGCCAACTCCGGGAATCTTCATCAGGTTCTTTTCTTTTTCCTGAAAGACACCTTCAACACTGCCCACATAAGCAATCAGGTTACGCGCAGTAACAGCGCCAATTCCGGGAATTAGCGAGATGGCAATTTTATATGCAAGATGATCAGGAATTTCCATAAGTAAGGTTTACTATAAAAATAAGCAATCCTTAGTTGAAATTATATGCTCTGTTTATTATTTCTCATAATTTCGAGCAACGTTTCCCTTATTTTCTCAATTTCAGGTTTGGTCAAAGCGGCCAGACTAATCGTTGGATATTCTGCAATTCCGCGTTTGGTGCGAATTACAATGTCCAAATCGGCAAACCCCATCGCCTTTTCAATCCTGAAATTGACCAGCGCATCCTGACCAAATTCAATCGATTCGTATTCCTTTTTCAGTAGTGAAATAACCGGATAATACCGAATCAAAACTTTGCCGTTTTCGGTGCTAAAATAAACGTAGCAAAGGTTGGCATACACCGAAATTCCCACGTAAACAGCAAATACTCCAACCGTAATTAATACGGCAGTGTCGTTCTTGAGCCAAAGAAAAACAAGGCCAATCAATACAATTGCAATTCCGGTAAGATTAAACGTACGTTTGATTTTCCTGACTCTTTTTTGATTCGAAAATTCCATGGTTCCTGGTAAAATTGTAAATATTTCCGGCTTTTTACTGATGAATTTAAACCTTTGGCAAAATAACTTAACTTTGCGGCTGGTTAAAATTATGCGCGTATGTCTGATTCAAATGTACATTCAAATATTGTGTTTTCACAGCACATTGAAGCCGAACTTGGCAAAATCGTGCAGAAATATCCTGCTGGTAAAGTTTTTTTGCTGACAGATCAAACGGCATCCGGATTTTGTTTGCCGCTCGTTCAGTCGGTGATCGATGAATATTCGGTGAAATGTGTGACAATTTCTTCCGGAGAGGAAAATAAAAACATACAGTCGGTGGCTCAGGTTTGGGATTTTTTGAGCAACAATGGCGCGGATCGGAAGTCGCTCCTGATTAATATTGGCGGAGGAATGCTTACCGATTTGGGTGGTTTTGCCGCATCGACATTTAAACGCGGATTGGATTTCGTAAACATTCCAACCACATTGCTGGCCCAGGTCGACGCTTCGCTGGGTGGCAAAACAGGCTTCAATTTCAATGGCCTGAAAAATGAAATCGGCGTTTTCATGGAACCAAATTCGGTAATTATCAATACTAATTTCCTGAAAACCATTGATCGCGAGAATTTTCTTTCAGGATACGCCGAAATGTTGAAACACGGCCTCATCAAAAGCCGCGAACATTGGGACGAGTTGCTTGCTTTCGATATGGAAAACATCGATTATGAAGCACTTCAGGAAATAATTGCACATTCGGTCGCCGTAAAAGAATGGCATGTTTTGAATGATTTACGGGAACAAAATATCCGGAAAGCGCTGAATTATGGTCATACCATTGGTCATGCCTTTGAAAGTTATGCCATGAAAACCGGCCACCCGATTTTGCACGGGTTTGCTGTTGTTTACGGAATGATTGCCGAACTTTATTTGTCGGCAAAACAATGCGGACTGGCGATTGACGAACTGAACAACATTTCGTCGTGGCTGGTTGACAAATACGGCAAATTCGAAATTCAGGAAAGCGATTTTGATGCGCTTTACCAACTGATGACACACGACAAAAAGAACGAAGGCAAACGCATTAACTTCACGCTTATTCCTGAAATAGGGAAAGTTGAAATCAACGTAGATTGTTCGAAAGAGCTAATTATTGAAGCGCTTGAGTATTATAAAAATATTTAGTTCCAAATTCCAGGTTTCAAATTCCAGGAGATGCAGCTACCTGGAACTTGAAATTTGGAACTTTAAACTTTTCTCAATGAAATACCTTGTTTCCAAACCCGATAAAACGTTGAAAGGAACAATTGTTCTTCCTTCATCAAAGAGCATTGCCAACCGTGCCCTGATTATTCATGCACTGAGTTTCAGTCCTTATCCGATTGAGAATTTGTCGGACAGCGACGATACGCGTTTGATGGGCCAGGTTTTCAATTCGAACGGAAATCATTTCGATATTGGACACGCCGGAACAGCCATGCGTTTCCTCACAGCTTTCCTTTCGCAAATTGTGGGTGAATGGACATTGACCGGTTCGGACAGGATGAAACAGCGACCAATCGGTATTCTGGTGGAGGCGCTACTGAAGCTCGGAGCCAAAATTGAATACCTTGAAAATGATGGATTTCCGCCATTGAAAATTTACGGTTCTCACCTGAAAGGTTGTATTCTGGAACTTGACGGAAGTGTGAGTAGCCAGTATATTTCGGCTTTGCTAATGATTGCACCAACGATTGAAGATGGACTTACTTTGCGCCTGAAAAATAAAATCATGTCGCGGCCATACATCGAAATGACACTTAAACTGATGGGACAATTTGGTGTAAAACATGTTTGGAAAGGAAATGAGATCCGGATTCCGGAACAAAAATATATTGCCCTGCCGTTTTCTGTTGAAGCCGATTGGTCGGGAGCGTCGTACTGGTACGAAATGGCTGTTTTGGCGGATGAAGCCGATGTGGAACTGATTGGCCTGACAACCGAAAGTTTGCAGGGCGATGCTATGATTGCCAAATGGTTTGAACAATTGGGTATTCAAACTTCGGCCACAGAAAAGGGCTCGCGACTGACAAAAAACGGGAAAGAACTTCCTAAATTCCTGCAACTCAATTTTATTGAAAATCCGGATGTGGCGCAGACTTTTGCTGTTTTGTGCGTGATGAAACAAATTCCGTTTCATTTTGCCGGACTTGAAACACTGAAAATAAAGGAGACCAACCGCATTGCCGCTCTTCAGGATGAACTGGCAAAATTTGGCGCCAAACTCACAGAACCAACACACGGCGAATTAAAATGGGATGGAACTTTTCCGCTCGAAAAAAATGCGCTTCCTGAAATTGAAACCTACCACGATCACCGCATGGCGATGGCTTTTGCTCCGGCAAGCCAAATTTTTGGGCCGGTTTCAGTGTTCGATCCAATGGTAGTGACCAAATCGTATCCGGGCTATTGGGACGATTTGAAGCGTGTGGGTTTTGAAATAGAAAGCCTCCCCTAGCCATTCCAACTATTATTTCCCAATGACCATGCGGTTATCGGCCATGCGGTTGTTGAATTGCTGAACAATGGCTTTCATCAATAACTCGTCTTTCGAGAGATCAATTTTTCCAAGCAGGTTGTTGCGCAATTCAGGATCTTCTTTCCGGTTGTAAATGGCGTTAATTTTATCGGCCGTCATGTAAATAGCATAGTCTCCGGTTAAAAACTGATACGATTCTTCAATGTAATTGATGGCAAACCGACGGCTGTTCGGGTCAAGCAAATTGTGGCCAAAAGCAATATACGGATGCGGATAATTCAGGTAACTTAAAATGGTTGGCATGATGTCGATCTGTTCGGCCAACCCGGTGTCGACACCTTTAAAACTGCCATCACCTTTGTAGAACAAAATCGGAATGGCAAATCGGTTAACCGAAGTATAATATTCTTTAATGTCAGAATCAACCGAATGATCGGCAGTAATTACAAACAAGGTATTTTTAAACCAGGGCATTTTTCGGGCTGTGTCAAAAAACTTTTGCAGTGAATGATCGGTGTAATGAATGCACTTATCAAGCGGGATCCGGCCTTCAGGAAAAACACCTTTGTATTTTGCCGGCACCTCATACGGATGATGCGATGAAACCGAGAAAAGTGTGGTAAAAAAAGGTTCTTTCAACTTATCCATGCCGTGAGCAAAGTACTGCATAAATGGTTCGTCCCAGACACCCCATATTCCGTCGAAATCGGCATCATTGCCATATTCGTCTTTCCCGAAATAATGCTGAAAACCTGCAATTTTAGTAAACGCATCGAAACCCATCGAACCGTTCGGAGCGCCATGAAAAAATGCCGACTCGTAACCCTGAACATTCAACAGGCTGGCCATGCTATTAATGGTATTTCCTGAACGTTCGGAAATAACATAAGGAAGCACCAGCGCCGGAATACTTGCTGTTACCGACGGAATGGCATCGATCGACTTTCGCCCGTTGGCGAACGCATTGGTAAAAACCAGGCTTTCGTGAATCAGTGAATCCAGGAACGGTGTGTAACTCCGATCGCGCGGGTCGGGATACTGCGGGTTTAACGCGCCAACAAATGCCCGGCTGAAACTTTCGAGAATAATAACGACGACATTATCGGTTCGGGCGGGCCCAACATTTTCAGGAATGTGAACCGGGGTGTAAATTTCTTCGAGTTCCTTCTCCGACGGAATGTAACTTTTATGTACAAACGCGTTTTTTCCCCAGGTTCGCATGATGCAAAAAGGCGTATTCTGAACCAGGGCCATTTCTTCAGGAGCATTTACAAAAGCGCCGGCATTGTTCATGTTGATGGGGCGCGTACTGTGTCGCCAGCCACCGCGCATACCAATTACCGACAAGGTTGCAACCAGCAAAATAACCGGAATTCCTGAGATAAAATAAACATAAGGATTTCGAATGGCAAATGGTTTTGGTTTTAACCTTGAATAGAAAATTCCGAGCAAAACAAGCAGAATTATGAGAATGACCGGAATGTACCAGAAATCGTAAACGAACCGCATGATCAGGCTGGTATTGTCGGCATCAAAAGCTGCTATGTCGAAAACACTGGCCGTCGTCCGTTTCAGAATGTACCGGTAATAAATCATATCGATGAGGTTGAAAGCCAAACCTACACCATTGGTAATCATGAAAAGCCACTTCAGGAAAATCTGATAACCACTCCTGAATTTGAACTTTAAAGGCAGTAGAAAAAGAAGAATATAAACACCGTTCAGGTACAATAAAGCGCTGATATCGAACATCAACCCACCTTTCATAATGGTTAAAAACGAAAAAAAAGTGACTTTGGGAAATGATGCCGGATTGAACAGGTAAAACAGGATTCGGCAAATCGAATACAGTACCATTAATACTGAAAACCGGTACAACAAAACGAGGTATTCGTTAGCTTCGTATTTTTTCCTATTCAACCAGAGTTTCAGCATGGCTACATTCAAAATTTGGAATGCAAAATTAGCAGCTTATTTGATTTGAAATTGTTTTTTGACAGTTTTGTAATCTTTCAAAATTTTTTTTCTCCAAACATTTGGATATTCATTTAAAAAGATTTTAATTTGTGTCATACATTACTAGGACACTAAATTTCTATGACATGATCTCAATTAAACAATTAACTTTTCACTACAAAAAACAACAGGCGCTGTTCGCTGATTTGTCATTTCATCAGGAAAACGGAAGCATTACCGGACTGCTCGGTAAGAATGGCGCCGGAAAATCAACGCTCCTTAAATTAATGGCTGGCCTGCTGAAACCGCAAACCGGACAGTTACAGGTCAATGGTTTCAAGCCATTCGACCGCTTGCCCGACTTTTTGTCTGATGTGTATATGGTTCCGGAAGAGTTTGCTTTTCCACCGGTAACCATAGCATGTTACATTAAAGCAACGGCTCCGCTTTACCCCAATTTCGGGTACGAAAAGATGGATAAAATCCTGCTCGAATTTGAACTCGACCGCCAAAAGAACATCAACCGGCTGTCGCACGGGCAGCGCAAAAAGTTCCTGATTGCCTTTGCCCTGGCAACCAATTGCCGTTTGCTGATTTTGGACGAACCAACCAACGGACTCGACATTCCTTCGAAAAGTCTATTCCGCAAAATTCTGGTTAGCTCAGTTACCGAAGATCAGTTGGTGCTCATTTCGACCCACCAGGTAAAAGATATTGATACCATTATTGATAAGATTGTGATGATTGACCAGGGAGAACTGGTTTTAAATGAAAACATTTTTTCAATTACCGAAAAGTGGCAGTTTAAAACAGTTCCGAGCCTGAACGGATCAGAAAATGTGGTATATCATGAGAAATGCCCGGGCGGTTACCGGATTGTTTTGCCTGCAAACAACGGGGAAGAATCGGATATCGATATTGAATTGTTGTTTAATGCCATTGTGAATAAAGCACCTTTAAACTTGTAAGCCATGAAACAGAATAAATACTTTTCCACGGGACGTTTCGCCCGTTTGTTTCGAAACGATTTGCTGATTAATCAAAAGACTTACTTGTTTACGCTTGCCGGACTTGGTATAGCCATCTATGCACTTATGTATTTTTTAATGATGAATACAAAACACGTTGGCATAAATCAATACACCGGTTTTATCGTATTTTATCTGATGGGAGTTGGAGTCGTGGTAGGTACTGCTTTCCCGGCATTGACCAATCAGATTAAAACAAACAATTACCTGCTGGCACCCGGTTCTACTTTCGAAAAATACATGGTGCAATTTGTGATCCGTATTGTAATCTTTATCCCGATTGCTCTTCTTGTCTTCTGGATCAGCGCACATTTGGCTAAAGCATCATTGGTTCCTGATCCCAATATTGGGTTTGATCCGAAAGTGAGCATTGCTGATTTCCGCTTTAGCGATTTATTAGATGGCGTTGCATTTGTGGACAAACTGGTGATCATACTTTCCATTTTTTCATTCGCTTGCCTACTTTTTACCGGCTCGGTATTTTTCAACCACTTTGCTTTGATCAAAACACTCATTGTCACAGCGTTAATGGTCGGCGCAGTTATTCTAACGTTTGTTTTATTCTCTCATATTTTTTATCCTGCCGAGACTCAGGGATTTGACATTGAATTAAAGGCCTATCAGATTACAGAAAACCTATTCAATGTACAGCTTGCGGCTTATCTGCTTGGAGGACTCTCCTGGCTCTTTTTCCTGCCCCTGGCTTATTTTAAACTTAAAGAAAAAGAGGTATAACATGGAATTTCAATCATCCAAAGGAATATTTCTCCAGATCGCCGACAATTTGTGTCACCAGATTCTGGAAGGGCTGCTCAAACCGGGCGACCGGGTTCCGTCGGTACGCGATCTGGCCGAAGAATTTGAAGTAAACCGAAATACAGTTATGAGAACATATACTATTTTACAGGAATCGGGCATTTTCGACAACAAACGCGGTATTGGATTTTTCATCTCAGAAAATGCCGTTGCGCTGGTCAGAACCAATGAAAAAACAAACTTTTTTGCACACGAATTGCCCGAGTTTATTAAAAAAGTGAAATTGCTAAAACTGAACAGTACCGATTTAACTGATTTAGTCACCGAAATCAAAAACAACGACAGCCATGAAACAAGCATATAACTATAAACACAATCAAAATCTATACGAATGAAAACAAGTAACTATATAATTATTGCCTTTCTGATCTTTCTGTTTGGCGGAATACTGACACTTTTTGTAAGCGCGAAACTCGATCCAAGAGCTGGCCAAAACCAGAAATTTGAAACTTTGGAGAAACCTCTGGATTCGTTTTCGGTAATTGTGGCCGAACCCGGAGCCAACTTTCAGATAAAAACAGGCGAAATCACCAAGTTAAGCACCTATTACAAGAAAGGGGAAGAAGCTATCCTTCCTTCTTATGTGGTGCGTAACGACACCCTTTTTGTAAGCGCATTTCCAAAAAGCGAAAAAAGAACCAACCTGGAAGTTTGTTACACCAAAATCCGGAGCATTGAGGGAAAAGCAAACAGCGAGATTGTTGCGCACCAAATCTCAGGGGATTCGCTAACCATAAAGCTGAACAACTCACACTTCAGGCATTACTCCAAGGCCAAGGCAGGTAGTGCTGAACTTCAAATCATCGCGAACAATTCCACTGTTCAGCTAGGCGACATTTCAATTGAAAACCTGGATATCCAATTGACTAAAACAGAGATGAATGTTTGGAACTCGTCCATTGTAAACCTTTCAGGAACTTTGACCGAATCGTCCTCCCTATCAATGGGTAAAATCAGTAAAATCAACGTGGAAGTTGATTCGAGCAGTAATTATCATTTGAACAAGTAATTCTCCGAATAATTAAATGACAAATTGGTTGAATGACTTATCAGCTCATTCAACCATTTTGTAGTTAAAATCAACTCCTTTGTCGGGGAAAAGATATAAGAAACTTCATTTTTGTAATTTAGAGCGAATTATGCGATTAAACCTATTCAGGGAATTCTAGTCATAGTTTCCGTGATAAAACTTTTAACCTGTGAAGATAACTATTGAAAACCTGAATAAAGTCTATCCCAATGGCAACCACGCCTTAAAAGATGTCAATCTGGAAATAAATAACGGGATGTTCGGTTTGTTGGGTCCCAACGGAGCCGGCAAATCGAGCCTGATGCGAATTCTGGTTACGCTGATGCAGCCATCGTCGGGTAAAGTTACGATGAATGGCTACGACCTTACCAAAGACCGTGAACAAATTCGCTCCATGTTAGGCTATTTACCCCAGGATTTCCGTTTTTTTTCTCACCTGAAAACTTACGAATTTCTCGATTATGCCGCCCGGCTGGCTGGAATGATGGAGTCGAAAGCCCGTAAAAATGCCGTCGACAAAATGCTCGAGGAAGTTGGTTTGTTCGAAGCTCGCGACCGTCAGGCCAATAAACTTTCAGGAGGGATGAAACGCCGCCTTGGTATTGCTCAGGCACTGATTAATGATCCGAAAATTATTATTGTTGATGAACCAACCACAGGACTTGATCCGGAAGAACGTATCCGTTTCAGGAACCTGCTTTCGACCATTTCGACGCAGGATGTTATCATTATTCTCTCGACCCACATTGTAGGCGACATTTCGAGTTCGTGCACTGACATGGCTCTGCTTAATAACGGAGGACTGGCTTTTACAGGCTCGCCCGACGAATTGGTAACGTTCGCTGAAGGAAAAGTCTGGCTCATTCAGGCCACTGAAGAAGAATACCTGGAAATCAACGAGAAATATCCGGTTATTTCAAATGTACCAAACAGCGAAGGCTGGGAAATTCAGGTTGTTGCCAACTCCATCAATGGGTACAACGGACAAAATATTGCGCCAAACCTCGAGCATGCTTATGTGCATTTCATGGAAAGTTACCTAAACCAATGGACCGCCATTTAAACCCAACGAGCGATGAAAGCCATTCATAACATTTTATCCATTGCCAAATACGAAATCACCACGCTTCTGCGCAGTTGGTTTTTCAGGATTTTCGCGATTCTGGCCATGATCTTTCTGTTCTTCTTCAACATGGGGAATTTGGTCTGGAACAATGGTGGCGCCGGAACATGGGACATGAAAGCGCTTTCTTCGGTAATTCCTTACGTCAACTTGCTCATTTTAAATACCGTTCAGGCAATCATTGCTATTTTCCTTGCATCCGACTTTCTGAAACGTGACAAAAAACTCGACACAACCGACGTAATTTATATCCGGTCGATGTCGAATGGTGAATATGTGTTTGGGAAAACTCTTGGGAACCTTGTTGTTTTTACCATTTTAAACCTGATAATTCTTGCTGAAGCGCTTATTTTTAACCTGATTGCTGAAAACGTAACCGTAAACTGGATAGCTTACCTGAACTATTACCTGATCATCAGTTTACCAACGCTGGTTTTCATACTTGGCCTGTCGTTTTTTGTGATGAGTATTTTGAAAAATCAGGCGATAACGTTCATTCTTCTTTTGGGTTATGTGGCCATCACCATTTTTTACCTCAACACCAAATTTTACTACCTGTTCGATTACATGGCATACAGCATTCCGTTGCTGAATTCCGATTTTATTGGTTTTGGGAATTTGCACGCAGTGCTTATTCATCGCGGAATGTATGCCAGTTTCGGTGTCGCATTTATTTTTCTCACCGTTTCGCTCCTGAAAAGGCTTCCGCAAAGTCCGTTCAGTAACAAAGTAACGCTTATTCCTGCCGTGATTTTCTTTGCTGCCGGAATCTGGCTGGGCAAAATGCACATTTCAACCTATGAAAAGAATCAGGAATTACGCACAGGTATTCGTGCGGTAAACGATGCCAACATAAATACTCCGCGCTTAAAGGTAAAAAGCTACCAAATTGATCTGACTCACGATGGAAACAACATTGAGGTCACGGCTAAATTAAAAGTAACCAATCATCATCCTGAAGCGGTTGATCATTTTGTATTCAGCCTTAATCCGGGTTTGGCCATTGAGTCGATAAAATGGAACGGACAGGAAATAAATCCTAAACGCGAAATAAACCTGATCGAATTTTCAGGAGAAAAACTGGAACCCGGCGAAGATGCTGATATTGAATTCAATTACAAAGGAAGCCTGAATGAAGCAGCCAGTTACCTCGACATTGACGACAAAACCCTTCAGAAACCTTACAAAGCCTTCATGTTCCAGATTGATAAACGTTCGGCTATTGTCTCTCCGGACTTTGTTTTGCTGACCCGCGAGTGCAACTGGTACCCGATTGCAGGAACCAGTTTTGGCGACAAAAACAAACAATGGATCCAAAAACAGTTTAGCGGGTTCGACATCACTGTAAAATCGAAATCCGGCCTTACTGCCATTTCCCAGGGTCAGGTTGAAAAAAAAGATGGCAGCTTCCATTTTATAAACAAACACAACTTGTCGCAGATCTCGCTGGTTATCGGAAATTACACCGAAAAAACCGACACCATCGACGGACTGGTTTTCAGCTTATACAATCATCCCGACCACGATTATTACTCCAAATTTTTTGAACCGATAAAAGATACAATTCCCGAGCTGATTAAAGAAGCGCTCAAAGATTTTGAACGAAAAATCGACATGTATTATCCGTTCGACAGGTTTACGATTATCGAAGTTCCGGCGCAGTTTTATTCTTATCCGCGAACGCTGATTGGCGAACGTGAAGAAATTCAGCCAGAAACTATTCTGTTTCCGGAAAAAGGATTGCTCATTAACGAGGCAGATTTCAATGGAAGTGTGAAACGGATGGAGCGGTGGGGAGGCCGGGGAAATGATGTGCAAACGACTCCGGAAGAAAAGAAAATCATGGCTTTCAATAATTTCCTCAGCATGTTCTCACAGGCTTCTGCCCGTCCAAATTTCAACCGTAGCCAGGGAGAAGTACAGGTTGAAGAAAAGGCTAATCCTCTTTTCTTTTTCCCGCTGTTTTACAATTACGTCTATTTCGTCCAGTCGAACAAATGGCCCATCACCGACCGCATTTTTGAATCGTACCTGAAACAGTCGACCGAATCTGGAGCAATGGGAATGGGGTGGATGGCTCAGTTTCAGGGAACAACCGAAAACGAACAGGCTAATCTGGCTCTGCTCGACCATTCGTTTGAAGAACTTCTCAACGATCCCGAACAAGTTAAGATTATCGACAATGTGATTCAGCAAAAAGGGCAAACACTTTTTTCAATTATCAAACGAAAAGCCGGTGATGATGCTTTCAACGATTTCATGTACAACTTTCTGCGCAGCATAAAATTCAGTTCAACAACCATCGATGATTTTAATAACCGGATTGAAGAGCAATTCAATACCGATTTGCTGCCGTTCATGGAAAAGTGGTTCAGAAGTACAGATTTGCCTGGCTATTTGATTGGCGGAGTAAAAGCTGTGAATGTTCTGGATGGCGACCGCCTGAAAACCATGGTAAAATTCAAAATTTCGAATATTGAGCAAACCGAAGGTATTGTATCGGTACAATTCAGGCTTGGAGAAGGCGGCGGACCAGGTCGCGGTCGTTTTGGCGGCGGCGGCTCAAACATGGAAACCATTGACAAACTGGTTCACCTGGAAGGCAATCAAACCAAAGAAGTGAGTTATTTGCTCGACGGAACTCCGCGAAACATAACCATTAATACACTGGCTTCCAGAAATATTCCTTCGGAACTTCGGTTGCCGCTCGACAACATTGAAGAAGATACCAAAGCTACCCCATTCGACGGTGAAAAAATTGTGGACATTCCAGTCAGGCTGGCCGAAAAAGGCGAATTTATCAGCGACGATGAAGACTCCACTTTCAGGTTTACAAAAACTGAAGATTACAGTTTCCTTCAACGACTTATTCTGAAAGAGGATCAGAGCAAAGAAAGGTTTGTAGGATTTAATACCTGGCATGCACCAAGAACCTGGCGTGCAACTACCAACAGTAGTTTCTTCGGAAGATTTATCAGGTCAGCTCATTACATCAGGTCGGGCGATGGAAATAAAAAAGCAATCTGGAGCATTCCAATAAAAGGCGACGGAACTTACGAAGTTTACACTTACCTGATTAAAAATAACCGGCGTGGCCGACGCGACAATCAGGATAACGCCGGCGAATACACGTATACCATTCATCACAGTGCAGAAAAGGAAGATGTTGTGGTTGATTTGAAAACTGCTGAAGATGGATGGAATAGCCTGGGATCATATTATTTCGCGGGCGACACGGTAAAAATTGAACTTGGAAATAAGTCAGAGGCGCAGGTTGTGGTTGCCGACGCCATTAAACTGGTGAAACAATAAAAGTCCCTCTAAATCTCCCCAAGAGGAGAAGGGAAAGCCCCTCTAAATCTCCCCAAAGGGGAGACTTTGTGGAACTGAAGATTTTGAACATTTTAGCTTTTTTAATCAGGTATTTCAATGATAAATAACAAACTAGCGCAAGGCGGTTCTTTAAGCCCCCTCTCTCGGAGGGGGTTTGGGGGAGGCTTCTAAAAAATAACTTATAATTCTTGACCATGTTAAAAAATAAAATCAATGAGTCTGGTTTCTTTTCTCCCCTCCCCGGGAGGGGCTGGGGGAGGCTTATTCGCCGGGGACTTCTGCTGTTCATGTTTTGTCCGCTTTTGCTTCCGGCAAATGCTCAACAAATTTTGACGCTCGAAAGTGCGATGGATATTGCACGTATAAACAGCCCCGACATTCAGCGTTCGTTGCTGAACCTTGAACGGTCGCAACAGTCGCTCAAGGCACAAAACGCCGCTCTCAAATCGAATTTCAGCTTAAACCTGACCCCGCTTAGTTACAGCAAAAGCCGCAGTTTTGACGAACTTCAATCGATTTGGAATACGAATACAACGACACAATCGTTTGGAACATTTACGGTATCGCAGCCCATTTTGCCAACCGATGGAACCATTAGTTTAATCAACAGGTTTGGCTGGCAGAAAAACATCAGTGAATTCAGAAATAACCTCGAAACCAAATCGTTCAGTAACAATTTATACCTCAGTGTTTCACAACCGTTGTTCACCTACAACCGGACAAAACTTAACCTGAAGCAACTTGAGTTAAACCTTGAAAATGCAGAGCTAAGTTACGCCATGCAAAAGCTAAATCTTGAAAAACAGGTAACCCAACTGTTTTACAACGTTTACCTGGCTCAGATGAGCCTGAGCATTTCGGAAGACGAGTTTGCAAACACTCAAAAAAGTTACGAGATTACCCAAAATAAAGTAACAGCCGGTATTGCGGCCAAAGAAGAATTGTACCAGGCTGAACTAAACTTTGCCACAGCCAAATCAAACGTTCAGAATGCCCGCGTTTCGCTTGAAAATGCAAAAGATGTATTTAAACAATACATCGGAATGAACGTGCTCGAAGACATTACCGTAATGACCGACGTTAAGTTTAATCCGGTTACTGTTGACGTAAACAAGGCCATTGAATACGGAGAAAATTCAAGGATGGAACTACGCCAACGCGAAATTGATGTCGAGAATTCGCAGTTCACATTGATTCAAACCAAGGCGCTAAACGAATTCAGCGGCGATCTTAGTTTTTCAATCGGTATTATTGGCGACAACGAAAAACTACAGGACATTTACCAGAATCCGACCAATAACCCAAAATTTTCAGTAGCCTTTAACGTGCCATTGTGGGACTGGGGCGAAAAGAAGGCACGCATCAAAGCCCAGGAAGCGGTTATTGCCACCTCGAAACTTACCTTTGATCAGGAAAAAATACAAATTACTGTTGACATCCGCAGCGTTTACCGTAGTTTGCAAAACCAGGTTAACCAAATCGACATTGCAGCGCAGAATGAAAAAAATGCACAATTGACTTATGAAATTAACCTGGAACGCTATGCTAACGGCGATTTGACAAGTATGGACCTGAACCTGTTCCAAACCCAGCTTTCGTCGAAAAAAATGTCGTACGCACAAGCGCTGATTAATTACAAAATAGAATTGCTGAACCTGAAAATTCAATCGCTCTACGATTTCGAAAAGAATGAAGCTATTGTTCCTGAAAATCTGATTCAAAAGAAAAAATAAACAATTGACTATTTAACTATTTACTATTAAGCCGCTCAGCATTAAAAATCGTCAATCGTAAATGACCAGATCGTAAATTATTTAGCCATTAATACATCATAATATGAAATCTTTTAACCAGTTTATTGCTTTGATTGCAGTGATTGCAGCTTCAACTGCCTGCAACAATCAACCAACATCAACAACTACCGAGCTGGCAGTTCCGGTTTCGGTAACCGACGTCAAACCCGGTTCGATTGAAAAAATAATTAACACCACCGGGACATTGAATGCGACGAAGACAACGGTATTAAATACCGAAATGGCCGGTGAATACAAACTGCTGGTCAATCCAAGAACCCGCCGACCTTTTGCTCTTGGAGATGTGGTCGAAAACGGTCAGGTTATTATTGAGCTTGAAGATGCCGAATATGTGAATGGTATTGGGCTCGAAAGTAAAAAACTGAACCTCGACATTTCGGAGCAAACCATGAAAAAGCAACAGTCGCTTTACGAAAAAGGTGGGGTTACGCAGCTCGATTACCGGAATTCGGAAGTTAGTTACACCAATGCCAAATACGATTTCGAACGGGCGAATCTGCAATTAGCCAAAATGAAAATCACCGCTCCGTTTAAAGGTGTAATTACCGACTTAACAGCCATAACCAACGGAACCCAGGTGGCAACCGGCACTGCAGTAGTGAGCATGATGGATTACAGCGTGATGACTACTGAAGTTAACCTTCCGGAGAAATACATTGGAGAAGTGAAAATTGACCAGGAAGTCCGGATCATGAATTATACTTTACCCAATGACACTTTAGTCGGAGCAGTAAAAGAATTGTCGCCAGCCATCAGCTCCGAAACCCGCACATTTAAAGGCGTAATTTCAGTTTCCAATCCTGAACTGAAACTTCGTCCCGGAATGTTTGCCAAAATCGACATTGTACTTGCCCGGAAAAACAGCGTAATTGTCATTCCAAAAGACATCATTATCTCGAGCCAGCGCGGAAAATCAGTTTTCATTGTCGACAATGGAACGGCTGACGAAAAGCGAATCACCATAGGATACGAAAATCAGAATGAAGTTGAAATTACTTCAGGCCTGAAAATGAACGACAGACTTGTAATCAAAGGTTTCGAAACACTCAAGAACCGGTCGAAAGTAAAAATTGTGAAGTGATCAGTAATTGTTGCTGGTTGCGTGTTCCGGGCTTCGGTAAAATACGCAACAAGTAACACGTAACCCGAAACAAAAAATAGTATCAATGAAGAAGTTAACACAATTTGCTGTCAACTATCCGGTAACCATTCTGATGATGGTACTTGCCGTTGTCCTGTTGGGATACATTTCCTTCGACAAGCTGGGCATCGACCTGTTTCCGGAGATAAACAACCCTCGATTGTTTGTCGAGATTAAATCGGGCGAACGTCCTCCGGAAGAAATGGAGAAACAGTTTGTCGAAAATATTGAAGCGCTTGCGATCAGACAATCAGATGTTATTCAGGTTTCTTCGGTTTCAAAAATCGGAACCGCCCAGATAACTGTTGAATACGCCTGGACCAAAGATATGGACGAAGCATTTCTTGATCTTCAGAAAGCATCGAGTTCTTATGCTCAGAATCAGGAAATTGACGAAATTAATATTACGCAACACGACCCGAATACTACGCCCGTCATGGTGGTTGGTTTAACACACGAAAGTATTACCGACATGAACGAGCTACGGAAAGTGGCCGAGAACTATATTCGCAATGAACTGGTTCGTTTAGAAGGTGTTGCCGATGTCGAAATTTCAGGTGCAGAAGAAAACGAAGTGCTGATTGAGACCAACCAGTATATGCTCGACGCTTTCGGACTGACACTTGATGAGCTGAATACCCGAATTCAAAGTTTCAATCAAAGTATTTCAGGCGGATCGATTACTGAGATGGGAATGAAATACGTGGTGAAAGGCGTAAGTTTACTCACCGACCTCAGTGATTTCGAAAATACAATTGTTGGCTACAAATCTATTGATACAGGAAATGCCACGGCTGAAAAAGCCCCGATTTACCTTCGCGAAGTTGCTAAAATCAGTTTCAGAAATAAAGATCCTGAAAATATTGTACGGATGAACGGCACCCGCTGCCTGGGTTTGTCTATTTACAAGGAAACCCGTTTCAACACTGTAAAAGCTGTTGAAGACATTACCAAAACCCTGGCTGATATGGAAAAGGCTTTGCCGGGTTACAAACTCACCGTAATTTCGAACCAGGGAACATTCATTAGCAATGCCATTAAAGAAGTTGAAAACACGGCTCTGATTGGTATTTTTCTGGCTGTGGCTGTGCTTTTCGTTTTCCTGCGCAGAATTGGAACCACGATGATTGTAAGCGTAGCCATGCCGGTTTCAATTATTGCCACATTTAACCTGATGTATTTTAACGGGCTTACGCTCAACATTATGACTTTGGGAGGACTTGCGCTTGGCGCAGGTATGCTCGTCGATAATGCCATTGTGGTTATGGAAAACATTTTCCGGCTACGCGAACAGGGTTTGTCGGTTAAAGATGCCGCCATCGAAGGAACTTCGCAGGTGAGCGGCGCCATTACCTCGTCAACAATTACAACAATAGTGGTTTTCCTGCCCATTGTGTATTTGCACGGCGCTTCGGGCGAATTATTTAAAGATCAGGCCTGGACGATTACTTTCTCGCTCTTGTCATCGCTGGTTGTTGCTACGCTGTTTATCCCAATGTTGTTTAATTATTTCTATAAAAACAGCAAAAAACCAACAACGTCGAAATCGGTCAATATTAAAGGCTACGGAAGATTTCTGGGTAGCATGCTCAGGTTTAAGTGGATAGTAATTTTGGCAACTGCCATATTGCTTGGGCTTTCGGCTTTAATATTTCCATTTATTGGCACCGAATTTATGCCGAAATCGGAAGCCAAACAATTTAGCATTGAAATGAAAATGCCTGAAGGCACCCGGCTTCAGCGAACTTCCGACGCGGTTGGAAACATTGAAACGATGATCCGCGAAGTTTTAGGCGATCAGATCCAGACAATTTACAGTCAGATAGGGCCGTCGACCGGAATTCTCGAAACCCAGGACGCGCTTTTCCAGGGCGAAAACACCGCTTCCATTAAAGTTATCCTGAAAGCTGATAGCCCCGTAGGATCAACTTCTGCCATCCAAACTATATCGCAGGCTATTGGCGAATATCCCGACATTGAGATGAAATATATTCAGGACCAGACTGCTTTAGGCGGACTGATGGGAACCGATGAAGCGCCTTTGGTCATCGAAATTCAGGGTGAAGACCTGAAAGAAATTGAAAGCCTTTCGGATCAGGTGAAAACTGCGGTAAAAGGAATTCCCGAATTGTACAACCTCGAAGCATCGATGGAAGGCGGATCGCCCGAAGTCGAAATTATGGTTGACCGTTTGCGCGCCGGAATTTTCAACATCAGCGTTGCCAACGTGGTGACTCAAATTCAGGAACAATTGACCGGAATGAAATCGGGAACTGTTGAGAAAGGCGGTGAAATGCAGGACATTACCATTCGCCTTCCCGACAAAAGTCTGGCCGATTTATCAGACATGACCATTAAAAACGGCACACAGGTAATTCGGGTAAACGAAATTGCCGATATCCGCGAAGGAACTTCCCCAAAAGAAATTTTCAGGAGAAACCAAACCCGGATTGGCCGGATAACCGGCTACATGGATAAAGACGTTGCACTCGATAAGATGGTAGGTAAAGTTAACCAGGCGATTTCAGGCATCGTTCTTCCTCCGGATTATAAAATAAAAATTACCGGCGAAGAGGAAAAAAGACAGGAATCGATGGATGCGCTCAGTTTCGCCATGTTGCTGTCGATTGTGCTGGTATTTATGGTGCTTGCCTCGCAATTCGAATCGTTGCTTCACCCGTTTACCATTCTGCTAACCATTCCGGTAGCTGTTGTAGGTTCCATCCTGACCTTCTTCCTGCTGAATATGACCCTGAATATTATGGCCATCATCGGAATAATTATGCTGGTTGGTATTGCGGTGAACAACTCAATATTGCTGGTCGACCGCATTTTGCAACTTCAAAAAGAGGGTCTGCCACGCAAAGATGCCATCATGCAGGCCGGGCAACAGCGAATCCGTCCGATCCTGATGACTACTTTAACCACGATACTTGCCTTGTTGCCACTTACTTTCGGGTTTGGCGACAGCGCCTCGCTTCGTGCTCCAATGGCCATCGCGGTTATTGGCGGGTTGATCACCTCAACCATGATGTCGCTGGTAGTCATTCCGTGTGTGTTCGATGTTTTTGATGGAATAGCCTCCCCTAAATCCCCTCCGAAGGAGGGGACTAAAAAAGAGATCCCATCGAGTTGAGATAATTTTTTAAAAAGCGCTTCCAAACCTTCCCCCTTTGGGGGAATTAGAAGGGGGCTTATATTTTTTGACAATGAAATTCATCATACAACGAAAAATACTGATCAGCATGTTGTTTCTCGGACTGACCGTTTTGGGTTACGTCTCATACAAACAACTACCGGTTGAATTGTTGCCCAATGCCGAGCTTCCCTTTCTGTTTGTTCAAGCCAGTGCAACAACCGAAATGGCTCCTGAATACATGGAAAGCCAGGTTGTTGTTCCATTGGAAGGAGCGATCGGAACGCTGGAAGGGATCGAATCCATTGAGTCGAATGTCAATGCACGGCAGGCATCAATCGTGGTATATTATCAGAAAGGTATCAAATTTAAATATGCCTACCTTAAACTTCAGGAAAAGGTCAACGAAATGCAGTCGTCGATGCCCGAAAATGTGCGGGTGGCTGTTGCAAAAGTTGATTTGCAGCAAATGAACAGCCAGTTCATGGAACTTCAGGCCCGGGGAGAAGG
Organism: Prolixibacteraceae bacterium; assembly: GCA_041652995.1. Taxonomy (GTDB): domain Bacteria; phylum Bacteroidota; class Bacteroidia; order Bacteroidales; family Prolixibacteraceae; genus Aquipluma. The sequence continues at coordinate 28,990 of JBAZGO010000025.1, read as the reverse complement.
AGGAATCGACCGTGTCCGCACGATTGTTGATCAGGAAATACAACCCGATCTGGAAAACATCGACGGAATTGCATCGGTGAATGTGTATGGTGGAAAACAAAAGTCGATTGAAGTAATTCTGGATACCAAAGCCTGCGAAGCCTACCAAATTACTGCGGCCAAAATCCGCTCGGTTCTGTCGCAAAATACCCGCACACGAACGTATGTAGGCAACGTAAAGGAAAAAACCATTCAGTATTTTGTGCATGTAACTGCCGAATACACCAAAGTTGAGGACATTGAAAACCTCGTGGTAGCCAGTGGTCCGATTTTGCTGAAAGATGTGGCAGAGGTTCGTTTTGGAGTGAAGGAAGAAACTTCGTTCAGTCGTGTGAACGGAAAAGATGCAGTGACCATTCTGCTGGTTAACGATTCGCAGGCCAACCTGATTGATTTGTCGAAATCTACCCGAAAAATTGTGGCTGCCCTCAACGAAAAAATGGCGCCCAAAGGTATTGAGATTGCCGAAATCAGTAATTCGGCCGATCAGATGGAGCAAAACATCGACCAGATTATGCAGTTGGCTTTGGCTGGCGGAGTGATGGCCATTTTTGTACTTTGGATTTTCCTGAAGAATTTCAGAATAGTATCGTTTATCGCACTGGCCATACCTATTTCAATTTTTACATCGTTCAATTTATTTTACGCGTTCGGCATCACCATAAACAGCCTGACTTTGGTTGGTATGGCACTGGCCATCGGGATGTTGCTCGACAACAGTGTGGTTGTGCTCGAAAATATATACAGGCTCGCGGGGAAGGGGTATGCCCCGTTGCAAGCGGTTGTGCAGGGAACGACTGAAGTCTGGCGCTCCATTGTGGCCTCCACCTTAACGACCATCACCGTTTTCCTGCCCTTTGTATTTTCAAAGAATTTCATGGTTGAAATGCTGGGCTTCAATGTGGGAGTTTCCATTATTTCAACGCTGGTTGTTTCTCTGCTGGTGGCATTGCTGTTGGTGCCGATGGCTTCGTATGCCTTATTAAAGAGGCAGGTTGCCAAAAACATTTTCTACGAAAAAGTGACTACCAACATGCGAATGGTTCAGATTTACCTGGTTTTCCTGAAATCGTGCATGCGGTATCCGGCAGGAACTATCATTGGAGGTGTCACTATTTTCTTCCTTGCCGTATTTATCAGTCTGGCTGTTAGTGTAAGTTCGTTAAAAGAAGTTGAGAACACGGAAATCAGGCTGTACATAACCATGCCTTCAGGTTCGTCGCTCGAAACCACCGACCAAACTGTTCAGGAGGTAGAAAAGAAACTGGAAGACCTTGCAGAAAAAGAAGAGGTAGTTAGCAAAATTGAGGAAGAAGAAGCAGTTGTTACCATTAAACTGAAAGATGATTTCGATAAAGTAGCCGACCGGACTTTTGCTGAAGTTAAAAACGACATCAATAACCGGACGAAAGGAATTAAAGCTTCATCGATTTCGTTTGAGCAAACGCAAAGTACCCGGAGTTTCCAGGGCGGAAGCCGGAACATGATGGGCAATTTCCAGAAAATGATGGGAATTGGAACCGACGAAGAAAAAATTGTACTCAAAGGACAGGACTTTAAACAGTTGCAGGCAGTTGGCGAAGACCTGAAATATTTCATCGACCAAATGGAATCGGTTCAGTCGGTTAACCTTAACATTTCTGACAATCGTCCTGAAGTACACCTGTATTTCAACCCGTTGCTGATGACCGAATACAATATTTCGCTCAGCAATGTACTGTCTGAACTCAACTCATTCTCGAAAGAAATTGCTACAAATATTCAGTTCAAGCAGGGAATTGATGAATACGACATTATCATTACCCAAAAACCAATTGTTGCAGACGAAAAGGAAAAAACCGATCGCAATATGGAAGAACTGAAAATGCTTCAGGTAAACGACGCGGCCGGTGGAATCCATGATCTTCAGGATTTTACAAACATCGTTTATGCCAGCGGACTTTCAGGCATAAACCGGGTAAACCAGGAAAAACAGGTTGAAGTAAATTACCGGTTTGTAAGCGAAGCCAGCAGTTCGAAAGATCTTTTGGCCGCTTATCGTTACGAAATCGACGATTTAGTAGCCAACTACAATTTTCCTTCCGGAGTTGCAGCCGAAGTGGTTCACGAGGAAACCGATTATTCCGAATTTTATTTCATGATCGGAGCATCCATTATCCTGATTTTCATGATCATGGCTTCGGTATTTGAGTCGATAGCTACGCCATTCGTATTGCTTTTCTCCATTCCGCTGGCTGCCATTGGCTCGCTGCTTGCATTAATTCTTACCAACAACAGTTTACTCAACGCCAATACGTTAACCGGATTCCTGATATTGCTCGGGGTGGTGGTTAACAACGGTATAATCCTGATCGATTATACCAATATTCTCCGGAAACGTGGGTTCAGGCGTTCACGCGCACTAATGACAGCAGGGTTGTCGCGCGTGCGGCCAATTCTAATTACAACCATTACCACTATTGTTGGAATGCTTCCGCTGGCTATGGGCAATGCTGAATATGTAAGCGCCATTGGTGCACCGTTTGCCATCGTGGTTATCGGCGGTTTGGCCTTAAGTACAGTTCTTACGCTGGTATTTATTCCAACTTTTTATTCCGGATTGGAAAGTGCACTGGACTGGTTCAAAGAACAATCGCTACCAATAAAAATCACCCAGATTTTGCTGATGGCTGGTGCATTCCTGCTGGTTTATTTCAAAGTAGATTCAGGATTGTGGCAAATGCTCGATTTCGTTTTGATCATTGTAGTCATTCCGGGTTCAACCTGGTTTGTACTCAATAGCTTACGGAAAGCCCAGACTAAATTGATTGGTGAAAAAGATGTGGTTGGCATTAAAATTCAGAAACTGGTAAAAATATACGATCGCGAAAGTCAGTTTTCGCGCGAATGGGAAGCTGGTAAAAAAATCAGGCGCCGGGCCGGTCTCGATAAACAATATCATTCGCTGTTGGAATTCGATTACCTGATCTGGCAAACACCGGTGATGATATTCCTGGTTTATTTCTGTTTCTTCTATCTCAATACAACATTCTGGTCACTCTTGCTTTCACTGGCAATCGGGCAACTTGCATTAAGTATGTGGAAACCTTTTGGCTTCTTCCTGAATTTCAGGGCTGAAAAAACCGGGAAAAAACTTCAGGTAAAAATCTTTAACTGGGTGCAAATTTTCCTTTTCTGGGTTTTACCTGCCATTGAATTGCTGGCAGTATGGAAAATTGGTGGAAACATTGGACTGGTAATCACTTTTGGCGTTTTATGGTACCTGGCGCTTGCCATTTCTGTAACATCAAAAAAACTGTACAAGGAAAAAGTGAACATCGACCGCATTACCGGAAGATTTGGAACTTTACGTCGCGGAACTCTCCGACTGGTCAAACGAATTCCGGTTATCGGGAAACAGCATCAGCCATTCAAAGCGCTAAACGGTGTTTCGCTGCAAATCAGTACCGGTATGTTCGGGTTGCTGGGACCTAACGGCGCCGGAAAATCGACCATGATGCGAATCATTTGCGGAATTCTGGAACAGAGCTACGGTAAAATCTGGATCAACGGAATCGACACGCAGGAAAAACGTGAAGAATTGCAGGGACTGATTGGGTACCTTCCTCAGGAATTTGGAACCTACGAAAGTATGCCTGCTGAAGATTTCCTCGATTATCAGGCCATTCTGAAAGGACTTAACGATAAAGATGAACGCAAAAGCCGTATCGAATATGTTTTGAAAGCCGTGCACATGTGGGAAAAACGTGGCGATAAAATTGGTTCTTATTCCGGAGGTATGAAACAACGAATCGGAATTGCCCAGATTTTGCTTCACCTGCCAAAAATCCTGGTGGTTGACGAACCAACTGCCGGCCTTGACCCGCGCGAACGAATCCGCTTCAGAAATTTACTGGTTGAATTAAGCCGCGAACGAATTGTAATTTTCTCGACACACATCATCGAAGATATTTCGAGTTCGTGCAACCAGGTTGCTGTAATAAACCGCGGAAGGGTGAAATACAACGGAACTCCTTCAGAGATGGTGCATCTGGCCAAAGATATGGTTTGGCAGTTTGATTTGCCGATTGCCGATTTCGACAAAATGGAAAACAAACAACTGGTTACCCATCACATGCGCCAGGGCGATCAAATCAGGGTGCGCTTCCTTTCGAAGGAAAAACCGGCCGAGGATGCCATACCGGCCAATCCAATTCTGGAAGATGCCTATTTGTGCCTGATTAAAGATTTGAAATGATGAAAAAGTACCTGAGTACCAAAGCAACAAAGTACCTGAGTAAAACCTTCTTTTTATACTTAAGTACTCAGAAAAAAAGGCACTTAGGAACTAAATAATACTAAACATTTGCAAAACAAAAAGATATGCAATCCATTTCAGCAAAAGACCTGAATAATTTCTGGACACTGTTCTACAAAATGGTGAAATACAACATGAAGGTTATTTTTGGCAACCGTTTTATCTGGTTTGTGCTTGCCGCCATCGCCTTCTACTTTTTCATTGCCATCACCAGCATTTACGACAACAACGTAATTGACGACGGATTTATATATGGTCTTCAGATCATGCCAGGCCTTCTGCTCATTTTCTACCCGATGACTTTTGGGATACAAAATGATTTGGATGCCGGAATTTTGGAAATACTGTTTGGAATACCCGATTACCGGTACAAGGTTTGGCTGGTGAGGCTAATTTTGGTTTTTGTGCTGGTTTTCCTGATGATGTTTATGCTGACCGTTATGAGTTTTTATCTTTTGGCGCCTGTCAACATTTTCGAACTCACCTGGCATGTGATGTTCCCGGTTTATTTTCTTGGTTCCCTGGCTTTCCTGTTTTCGACAATAATCAAGAACGGAAACGGAACAGCCGTGGTCATGGTCATCATTGGTGTTGGATTGCTGATTCTTTCCGAAATGCTCGAACGCACCATGTGGAATATTTTCCTGAACCCGTTTGATATCCCGCGCCGCCTCAACGAAATGGTTTGGCAGGAAATCACCATGGAAAACCGCATCTTCCTGGCAGTCGGATCACTGCTTTTTGTATTGTACGGATTGTTTAATTTGCAGAAAAGAGAGAAATTTATTTAAAAGTCGGAAGTCAGAAGTCCGGAGAAGGAAGTCCGGAGAAGGGAGATGATATCGTTTTATTGAATTAGGCATTTGTTTAATACATCTTACAATTAAAAGAACCAGCAGTTTGTATGTTTCGATAATCTGGAACCTTGATTGGTATTGCGGTCGAGTTAATTGAAAAATGCTTAAAACATAGTAAGTTCTGTGTTTTTCCTCTTTTTGACTCACCCCGCGCCCGCAAGCGGCCGCCGCCCCTCTCTTCGCGAAGAGAGGGGCAGAGCACCGCCGGTGCGACGGGGTGAGTCAAAAAACCTCGACAATGCATATATCTTTTATTTTATTCGTATTCGATATGCCGGGCATCTGATAATATTTACTAAATGCCTAATTCAATCGTTTTAATCAAAAAAAGCCAAATTAAAGACATAGAAATGATCCGATCTTTTTGAGAAGATTGGATCATTTCTATCGAACGATCAGATCCACACAGATTTCCTTCTAATGCGAATACCCGATTCCATGGAATTCTGTCAAATGCAGGATTATCTCATTGGGTTCGTTGATGAATGTTCCGTCGTTGAGTACTAAAACCGGACAACTCTGATTGGCCTCACCAATTAAATCAACCAATGCTTTTCTTGGACGGTTATAATCGACATAATGAACCTCCAATTCATTCCGCAGTTGGGGATAATACGACAATAAACCTTCAATCGGGGAACATTCGGGACAAAAATAGTTCTTGCCATCCGCCCGGCTGACATCCTGAAAATCGGCTTTTAATAAGAATAGTTTTTTCATGTATATCTACTTTAAATCTGGTTTCCCACTTGTTATTAACCAATTACATATTACAATCTTCGAATCAAAATAATCTTCACCGGATTCAACAAACGCTGATCTTTTTCCTTTTGAGCCTGAATTCTCCTGACCACTTTCATTCCTTTGGTCACTTTTCCGAAAGCGGCAAATCCCTGTCCGTCCGGGTTCCGTTTTCCGGCAAAATCGAGTTCTGGCTGATCGCCCATGCAAATAAAGAAACTACAGGTTGCCGAATTGGGCGCATCCCGTGCCATCGACACAGTTCCGTTCACATGGCGGAGGCCGGTTTGTTTGGTAGTCTCCATCTGAACAGGATCGAATTGCATCGACTCAGGAACTTCACCACCCTGGATTACCTGAATCTTTATGGTTCGGTCTTTTTCATTTTCAGGTGTGCATACTCTGAAAAAAGTTGTTCCGTCGTACAATTTGCCATCGACATAGTTTAGAAAATTGGCAACTGTTTTTGGAGCCTTCTCCGGATAAAGCTCAATCGCAATTTTACCCATTGCTGTTTCAATGACACACGGAATTTTATTCTGCGAAAATACGCTCAGTATAAGTAAATTCAGGAGTGTGATTAGGATTGTTGTTCTCATGGAGCCGAATTATTTTTCCTCTTTTTCGATGCTTTGGAATATTTATTAAACTCCAGAGCCAAACCCATCCAATAGTTCATTTCATTCATATTTCGAATTCCCGAATCATCAATCAACACCCAACCTTTCATTGGTTTGCCTGTAAAATCCATGATGCGACAACCTGTCTTTTCGAGCGCTTCATCTTGCTTTTCAGGATCGATTCGGCACATCAAATCATCTTTCCACACACCCACACACATTTTGTCGTTGACCATAAACACCAGCCCGCCCATCATTTCCTTTTCGTCAACATTTTCCAAATCCTGAAGCTGCTCCCTGATCCGGTTCGCCAAAGTTTGATTATAAGCCATATCCAAGGTTTAAAGTTATTTAGCCAGAAATTCGGAAAATCAGAAGGGACAAAATCCATTTTTTTCATTGATTTTGTCCCTTCTTCCGACAGTTGATTTTTAATGAATTTCAATGTCATAAGGCATGCGTGCCAAAACACCTTTTTGAGAAATCAGGTTCCGCAACTGATCGTAGTATTTGTACGATTCGCCCAACTCGTCTTTCATAAAACTGGCTTTGGCCGAACCCGAAAATTCTTTCAGAAGTTCCTCCAACGGATCTTTCAATTTAGGCAAATTCACAATCCTGAAATTATCCAGTTTCGCCATTTTTTGAGCCAATTCAATGGCATCATTTAAACCGCCATAAACGTCGATCAGTTTAATTTCTTTGGCATTTGGCGCAGCCCAAACCCGGCCCTGTCCAATTTCATCGACAGCCGTTTTCTCCATTTTTCGGCCCTCTGCCACGCGCGAAATAAACGTATCGTAACCTTCCTCAATGGTTTGCTGCATCAAATCGCGCTCGAAAGCCGACATCGGGCGAGTAACCGAAATCATGTCGGAATGTTCGTTGGTTGTAACCACATCCTGCGTAATTCCGAGTTTGTTGCTCAGCAAATTCTGCATATTCGGAATCATTCCAAAAATTCCAATCGAGCCGGTAATGGTTGTGTGATCGGCCATAATGGTATCAGCAGCGCAGGCAATGTAATACCCACCCGAAGCAGCAACATCGCCCATCGACGCAATGAGTGGCTTGGTTTGTGCAGCCAGTTTCACTTCGCGCCAAATCACTTCCGAACCGTACGCGCTACCCCCGGGTGAATTGATGCGCAGAACGATGGCTTTAATCGACGAATCACGGCGGGCCTCACGAATAGTTCTCGACAAATCTTCCGAAGTAATATCGTCTTCCGAAGTTCCGCTATCGATAGCGCCCGAAGCATAAATAACAGCAATTTTATCACGGGCAATACCTTTTTGCTCGCGGTGTTCCGGAACTTTTATGTATTTAAAAATGTCGACTGCTTTCACATCTTTTCGCTCAGGTGTGTCTGTCAGCTTTTTCAGGTCGTCAATCACTTCGTCTTTGTATTTCAGGCGGTCGACCAGGTTCCTGCTTTTGGCATAATCGGCCTTTCGGAAAGTTGCAACTTCGTCAGCAATGTCGTTTAATTCGTCGATACTAATTTTTCTGGAAGTTGAAATATCGCCCAGCATTTCACCCCACAAACTCTTCAGGTAAGTTTCAGTCTGCTCACGGTTTTCCGGGCTCATTTTGTCAAGTATGAAAGGTTCAACCGCCGATTTAAATTTTCCATGACGGATAATCTGCATTTCAACACCCAGTTTTTCAAGACCTTTTTTATAGAAAGTCCGCTCGCCACCTAAACCTCTGAAATCAACTGAACCTTGCGGGTTCAGGATCAGCGAATCGGCAACTGTTGTAAGGTAATACGCTTTTTGTGACAGGAAATCGCCATAAGCATACAAAAATTTTCCTGAAGTTTTAAAGTCCTGAAGGGCCTTTCGTATTTCCTCAACTGAAGCCATTCCAGCCTGAATGTCCATTGGATTCAGGTAAATACCACTGATATTATCATCTGTTTTTGCTTTCCGGATACAACTCAGGATGTCGTTTAATCCAACCGTTTTTACACCCTGGAACATACCAAAATCCAGTCCTTCAAACGGATTTTTCTTTGCCCGATCAACAATCTGATGATCAAACTTCAGGATTAAAACAGAATTACTTTCGATTTGTGCAGGTTCGTCCGACACAGAAACCATTGCCGAAATAATTCCGATCGTGACAAACAAAAGTAAAAGTCCGGCAATCATCACTCCAACGATTGAGGCCAGTGTAAATTTGAAAAATTGCTTCATGTTTATTTTTTTGAATTTATTTGATTCGATTGAAATGTACGATAGATTTGTACGAAAATAGTGATTTTGTTACACAATTGGATGAGCTATGGCTGAGGTATATTTGCTTTTGGGAGGTAATTTGGGTGATAAACAAACAATTTTTTCGCAAACCAGAACTTTACTGGCCGAAGAAACCGGCGAAATACAAGTAAAATCAGCCGTTTACGAAACCGAACCCTGGGGATTTCAGTCTGACGATGTCTTCTGGAATCAGGTAATTAAACTAAATACCCGGTTCTCTCCTGAAGAAATCCTTACAAAAACACAGCAGATTGAACAAAAACTTGGCCGAATCCGCAAGGAAAACCAATACGATTCGCGCATTATCGACATCGATATTTTGTTTTACGGCGATGAAATTATGCAGGAAGAAAAGCTGATCGTACCACATCCCAGAATTCAGGAACGAAAATTTGCTTTGGTACCGCTCAACGAAATTGCGCCGGATTTGATTCATCCGGTTTTTCAAAAAAGCATCCAGAAATTATTGGACGAATGTACCGATCAGTTGAAAGTGAAAATAGTTCCTGAAGTAAGAATCTGAACCCATTTAAAATTCAACGTTTAAAATTCAAAATTCAGATGAAAGCCTTGTTTAAAAAATATACGCTCAACTTCAAAGTAGCTTCAGGAACTTCGCGCGGAGTGTACACCACGCGCGATTCGTGGTTTATTTTCCTGAACGTCGGAATACATACCGGGATTGGAGAATGCGCACCCCTTCCCGGATTGAGTGTTGAAAGTACAACCCGAATGAGCGCCAAACTGCTTCAGGTTTGCGAAGAAATAAGCTATTTCAGCCAGTTTCCGGATGAATTGAAAAACTGGCCGTCGATCAAATTTGGCCTGGAAACAGCTTTACTCGATTTAAAAAATGGCGGAAATCGGGAACTTTTCAGTTCAGCTTTTGCTCGCGGAGAACAGGGAATTCCTATAAATGGACTGATTTGGATGGGAACTCCGGAATTTATGATGCAGCAAATTCGCACCAAACTTGATGCTGGCTTTCATTGCATCAAAATGAAAATTGGGGCACTGGATTTTAAACCTGAATTTGAACTTCTGAAATCCATTCGCAACGAATTTTCTCAGAAAGAAATTACTTTACGTGTTGACGCCAATGGCGCTTATTCTCAAAAACAAGCTCTTGAAAATTTGAAACTTTTGTCGGATTTGAATATTCATTCGGTTGAGCAACCCATTCAGGCTGGGCACTGGAACGAAATGGCTGAACTTTGCAGCAAATCGCCGGTGCCGATTGCGCTTGATGAAGAATTAATTGGTATTTCAACACAAAAAGAAATGCAAAAAATGCTTGAAACTATTCACCCAACATACCTGATTTTAAAACCAAGCTTGCATGGTGGTTTTGACGGATGTGAAAAATGGATTGAGCAGGCTGAAAAATCAGGCGCCGGCTGGTGGGTAACTTCTGCGCTGGAATCGAACATTGGGCTGAATGCAATTGCGCAATGGACTTTTCAACTGAATGCGAAAGCGGAACAGGGACTGGGTACAGGGCAATTGTACACCAATAATTTCGATTCGCCTTTAGAAATTTCAGGAGAAAAATTGTGGTTTCGCCCGAAGAAGAAATGGGAATTGGAGAACCTGCTAAAAGAAAAGTCAGAAGATGATTTTTAGAAAAAGTGTTCAGTCTCAGTAATCAGTAAAAACAAGCCGATATACACATCGTGAAACCCGAAACACCACATATCATCCTGAACAACCAGATAATCAATTCTGAAGCGCTTGCCGGACAACTCAACAACCAAACTCTTTCTGGCTGGGAAAAAGAACTGTCTTTGTTCCTGAACGAATGGTTTTCGGATTCGGATTTTGTGCTGGCCCAAACTTCGGGAAGCACAGGCGAACCCAAACCGATAGAATTGTCAAAATCCTTGATGCTAAATAGCGCCAAGCGCACCATCGAATATTTTAACCTGAAAAAAAATGACCGGCTTTTGCTGAGTTTGCCTTGCCGGTACATCGCCGGAAAAATGATGGCTGTTCGGGCAGTTGTTGGGCAAATGAACCTCGTCACGGTTGATCCGGCAGGTGATTTCGACATCCTTGAAAACGAAACATTCGACTTTGGAGCCATGGTTCCGAATCAGATTGTAAAAATTCTGGCACAGCCTTCAGGAAAAGAAAAACTGCAAAACATACAAAACCTGCTGATTGGCGGTTCTGCTATTTCTGCGGAATTGGAAATGCAAATAAGCAAATTATCCAGCCGCGTAGTTTCTACCTACGGGATGACCGAAACCGCCTCGCACATAGCCATCCGGGAACTTTCAGTCCAAAACAAATCGGGATTTTACCACTGTTTATCCGGAATTTCAGTCGGCCTGAACGAAAACGGATGCCTGCAAATTCACCATCCTGAATTTCAGGAACCAATTCACACAAACGATCTGGCGGAAGTTCTGCCGCCAACGCGTTTTAAAATTCTGGGAAGAGCCGATTCGGTCATTGTTTCAGGAGGAATAAAATATTTTCCGGAGATGCTTGAGAAAAAACTGGAACCGTATTTCGACCGGCGATTCGTAATTTCATCGGTTCCTGATACAAAACTAGGAGAAATGCTGGTTATTGCTTTTGAAGGTGGTGCGTTTGAAATCAAAATTTCAGATAACAGATTCGGCAATATACAGAACCCTTTCGAACGCCCAAAATCAATTTTCTTTTTAACCCAGTTTCCCGAAACTTTAAGCGGAAAAATCATTCGATCGGAGATAAAACATCTTTTAGGCGAAGAATCAGGGAACCAAACTACTTAAATTTACAAAAAAAGCAAAATGGGGTCTCGTGTTAATTAATTATATTCTTATGTGATTTTTACATCATTAAATAGGGGGTCACTCATATTTTATATGCATTTTTTATATTTTCACCAAAAACAAATGGGGTCTAATATAAAATTCTAAATTATGAGGCCAGAAATCAGATCCACACAAAGCGATGCCGGTTTATTCACCAGCTACAATAAACCCGAAGGCATGTACGATGAGGTATTTTCGTCAAAAGGTCCAATTCAACCCATCTACAAGCAGTTAATCTCCAGTTTCGATTCTATTTCTTCTTCTGAATATCAGATTATGAACGAATATGCAAAAAAGTCGTTCCTGCACCAGGGAATAACATTTGCAACCTACAATCAGGATTCAATAGGAGTTGAACGAATTTTTCCGTTTGATCTGTTTCCGCGCATCATTCACCAGACTGAATGGGAAGTTATTGAAAAAGGTCTTCTGCAGCGTACCCGCGCATTAAACCTGTTTTTGTACGATTTATATCACGACAAGAAAATACTGAAGGACAACATCATCCCCAGAGAACTGGTCTTTTCTTCAGGAAATATGCTGAAGGAAATGGATGGTTTTACACCTCCGGGCGAAATATATTGCCACATTTCGGGAACCGATCTGATCAGGCATTCGGATGGTAATTACTATATTCTGGAAGATAATATCCGATGTCCGTCAGGAGTAAGTTATGTTTTGGCCAACCGCGAGGCTATCAAACGAACGTTTTCGCAAATGTTCAGGCAATTTAATGTTTCGCTGGTTGTCGATTACCCATCGGCTTTGCTCAAAGCGCTTCATTCGGTTGCTCCACAAGGCGTTGATGAACCGGTTTGCGTGGTTCTGACTCCGGGAATGTACAATTCAGCGTATTACGAACATTCGGCGCTGGCTCAGAAAATGGGAGTTGAATTGGTTGAAGGCCGCGATCTTTTTGTTGATCAGGATTTTGTGTACATGAATACAATATATGGTCCTGAAAAAGTTGACGTGATTTACCGTCGGATTGATGATGCATTTCTGGACCCGCTTACTTTTAATCCACATTCGGCGCTTGGCGTTCCGGGTTTGATGAGCGCTTACCGAAAAGGGAATGTTACCCTGGTTAATGCGCCCGGAACAGGTGTTGCCGACGACAAAGCAGTTTACACTTATGTACCGGCTTTCATTAAATATTACCTGGGCGAAACTCCAATCCTGAACAATGTACCAACTTACCGCTGCGATGTAAAACAGGATTTCAATTACGTGATGGAACACATGAGCGAACTGGTGGTGAAACCTGTCGATCAATCGGGTGGCTACGGCATTTTTATTGGGGCAGGCCAGACGAAGGAAAGCATTGAAGAACAGAAGACGCTGATAAAAAGCAATCCACGCGGATACATTGCCCAGCCGATTATGAACCTCTCGGTGCATTCGACATACATCGAAAACAAAGAGAAGTTTGAACCACGACACATCGATCTGCGCACATTTACCCTGATTGGCAAAGATTACGAATTTGTTTTGAAAGGCGGATTGTCGCGTGTGGCTCTGAAAGAAGGAAGCCTGATCGTTAATTCGTCGCAGGGCGGTGGTTCGAAAGACACATGGATTGTTTCGTAGAAACCGATAACCGCTTTCTTTTTTCAAACCAAAAATCACATATATGCTGTCAAGAGTAGCTGAAAATTTATTTTGGATGGGCAGATATCTGGAACGAACTGACCACCTGGCGAGATACATTAATGTTGAATATTTTTCGTCGCTGGACAGCACACATCCACGCCAGCACGAGCTAACCATTTTGTCGATTGCCGACATGATTGGCCTGCCAAAACCACAGGTTGCCGACAATTTAAACGAAGAGGAAATTCTGGTTACCGCAGCGCTCGACCCCAAAAACCCTGTTTCAATAATTTCCACGTTGTTTGCCGCACGTGAAAATGCGCGGAGTGTGCGCGACACGATTTCAACTGAGTTGTGGGAAGCCATCAACAATTATTATTTGTATGTGGCTCAATATCCGGTTGATGTGTATAAAACGCACGGACTTTCCGATTTTACAAACTATGTCACACAGAATTGCTCCATTGTTCGGGGAAAGATCCAGCACACCTTGCTGCATGACTTGGGTTGGTTGTTTATTCAGTTGGGTATTCAGGTAGAAAGCGCCTCGCAGATTGTCAGAATCATGATCAGCAAAATGACTGATATTGAGGAAATAAACAAATTAAAACTCGGACAGGCCATGTACGAGCAACAATGGGATGTTTTGCTCGATTGTCTGGAAGCCAAAGACATGTGCAAAAAATATTACACCAAGGTTCCAAACCGGGAAAATACCATTGAATTTGTACTATTTAATCCTGATTTTCCACGATCGGTAATCAGCCGATTAACATTGGTTTTAAACTACTTACAAGAGATTGATCGCAAACAACCCAAAGGATCAAAAAACATTCAGTATAAAATAGGGAAAATTGTCACGCCCTATCAGTTTATGGAGGTTCAGGAGATTGATAACAATTTACCTGAATTTCTGGAAGATTTATTGTCAAAAATTTACTTAATTAGTGATCTTATCGTAGATGAATTTTTTAACTAAGGATGACGGTTTACCAAATTACGTACGAAACACAAAACACATATTCTTCGCAAGCGCTCGAAGCCACGCTCGAATTCCTGATACTTCCTGCCACAAACAACGATCAGGAACTGCTTGAGTCGAAATTTGATTTCACTCCTGTAGCCAATCCTTATCGCAGCAAAAATATTTTTGGCTTCGATGTATTACGCTTCCGGATAAAAAATCTGGAGGGAGGTTTTAAATTCAGCCTTCAGGCAACAGTAAAAAAAGACCCGGTAAATCCGTTTGGATTCAAACCCATTGGTCTTGAAGAGGAAAAGAAAATAAGAGAAAGCAACGCTTTTATTATCGACCATTTTCCGTTCCTGAATTTCGGCCCGCAGACCAATCTTCCGGTTGATTTTGAGTTTCCGGTCCTGGGAGAGCAGGAAAGTGTCTTCGATTTTGTAACCAGGGTCAGTAATTTCATTCACATCGATTTTACTTTCGACAATTCAATCACAGATCCGCTCCGGAAATTGGATGCGACTATTCAGGAAGGAAAAGGAGTTTGCCAGGATTTCACGCACTTGATGCTCGCCATTTTACGCAGGAATAATATTCCATGTCGCTATGTTAGTGGATATCTGAATCAGGGTGAAAATATTGTCGGAACAGGAGCTATTCATGCCTGGGTTCAGGTTATGATTCCCGGAATTGGCTGGATTGGCTTCGACCCTACCAACAACCTGTTGGAAGATCATCATTTCATCAAAATTGCACACGGCGTCGACATCAATGATTGCCCAACCCTGAAAGGTGTAATAAAAGGATACGGAACAAACCAAACCGATTATCATGTGTTAGTTGAGGAACAAATTAAAGATATTAATCAATGACGTATTGTTTAGGAATCAGGTTAAAAGCAGGGCTGGTCGCGCTTTGCGACACAAGGATCACTTCGGGAAACGAAACCACAATCGCCAAAAAATACAAAATTTACCAGAACGGCACACAGAGCATTTTCCTGATGACCTCCGGATTGAGATCGGTGAGAGACAAAACTTTAACGTATTTTTCCGAGGTTCTAAACGAAAAACTCAACGAATTTGAAAAGCTTTACCAGGTCGTAAATGTGTTGGGCGATCAAATCAAACGCGTGGCTGCCGAAGACAAAAAAATGCTGGCTGAAGGCGGCATGGATTTCAATATCAATGCCATTGTTGGCGGGCAGCTTTCAGGCGACACCGAGCATAAACTTTATCTGGTTTATCCGCAAGGTAACTGGATTCAGATTGGGAAAGGCACACCATTCGCCATTATTGGAAATTCTGGCTACGGTACGCCTGTTTTGCGACGAACGGTAGATTTCGATTCGAGCATTCGTTTTGCCCTGAAAACCGGGTTCCTTTCATTCGACTCAACGCGCGTTTCGGCTAACGACGTTGGCTTTCCGCTCGATGTGATGGTTTATTTAAAAGACAGCCACGAAATAAAAATCAAACGGTTTTACGAAAAAGATCTCCATGCCATTTCTAGTCTCTGGGGCGAAAAACTAACCCAGGCCGTGAGCGAAGTTCCTGAAGACTGGATGGATTCCATTTGGGAAGACAATTGAAGAAACCTAACACATAAAAATCTGGCGAAACGGATTGAGCAACAACTGTTCAATCCGTTTTCCTTTTCGGGATTAGTAAAATTTATGGGCTGCAACTACCCATTTTTCAGTAAATATCAGAATCTTTGTGACCTGAATAATTTTCGAATCCGAATTACCTGAACGAAAATGGAGAACACCAATTTTTCCCGACTCAAAAAATATCTTCCTGATGGATTTATCGCCGGAATTATGGGGATGATTTTTCTGGCCTGGCTGATTCCGGGAATTGGTGGCAACACGTACATGATTCATTTAAAAGACCTGATCAGGATTGGAATTGCACTGCTTTTCTTTTTTTATGGATTGCGACTAAGCCCCGAAAATTTGAAGAACGACCTGAAGAACTGGCGGCTTCATCTGGTTGTACAATCCATCACGTTCCTGGTTTTCCCTTTATTGATTTTGCTTTTTCGTCCATTCCTGAAAGGCACGGAAAATGAAGTGCTCTGGCTGGCTGTTTTCTTTCTGGCAGCGCTTCCTTCAACGGTTTCATCGTCAGTGGTCATGGTTTCCATTGCGGAAGGGAACATTCCAAGCGCCATTTTCAATGCCAGTATTTCCGGCGTTATCGGCATTTTAATTACGCCGATGTGGATGGGAATTTTTCTGGAAAAGCAGGATGCCGCTTTTGCCTTTAGCGATGTTTTAGCCGACCTGGTCATTCACATTTTGATTCCGGTTGTTCTGGGTTTGTTGCTCCACCGCTTTTGGGGTAATTGGGCAAGCCGCAATAAAAGGTATCTCAGTTTTTTCGACAAATCAGTTATTCTGTGCATTGTTTACCAAAGTTTCAGCGATTCGTTCCTGAACAGGATTTTCAGCAGTGTTAGCTGGACCGAACTTATTTTCCTATCCGGAAGTATTATTGCTCTGTTCTTTGTGGTATTTAACCTGACCAAATCAATCACCAAACTGATGAAATTTAACCGCGAAGACAGCATTACCGTATTGTTTTGCGGATCGAAGAAATCGTTGGTTCACGGATCTGTAATGGCGAGTGTAATTTTTGCCGGAAGTACAACAGGAGGAATATTTCTGGTGCCAATCATGATTTACCATGCCTTTCAGCTTTTTTACATCAGTGTTGTGGCAAGGCGATACAGTAAAAATAAAAGCGTAAATTTGAAATAGGATTTATAAACAAAAAGTGTAAACTATTTTTAGGACGTGCCAATCTCCCTCCCTTGACAAAAAAGAAAAGAAAAAAGACACAACTCGGCTACTACGGCAAATATCCGGCAAGTCGGATTTCAGTGCTTCCATGGCAGAAAATTAGTATTTGAAAAGCAACTCTCCGCAGGAAGTTCATTGGTTTATGCCGCCCTCGTGTAGCTTCCAGCATTAACGGTAATGCTACGAGACCCCACAGTCAGTCATAACGTTGAAAAATAGCAACATAGATACAATTCGGTTCGTTAAATTGTATCACACCTTCCGACTTTTGTATAACTAGATAGCATGGTTTGTTCGGTAGTTTTGTTTCATTCATTAATCATTTAAAAAAATAATAAAATGAAAACATTACTATCAACAATCGTACTGAGTGTACTGGCTTACACTTCATTTGCCACACCGCAAACGAAATCCAACAAAAAAACAGAACCAATTGTGTTAATTCATGGAGCATGGACAGATGCTTCTTCATGGGATGCGGTAGTACCGTCATTAAAAGCTCATGGTCATGAGGTTATAGTTGTTAATCTTGCAGGTCACGGAAAAGACACCACCTCTTTTGCAACAATAACATTTCAAACTTATGTTGACCAGGTGAAGGCAGCGATCGGTTCCCGCACTCATGTAATTTTGGTAGGGCATAGCTTTGCAGGAATGGTAATAAGCCAGGTTGCTGAAGAAATTCCCACACAGATTAAAGAGTTGATCTACCTTGCAGCAGCTCTTCCGCGTGATGGTGATAGTCTTTTAGGGCTTGCTAAACAAGATTCTGCCTCACATATCGGCAAGTATCTTACTATCGATGAACCGCACGGTGCAGCAATAATTGCAAAAAACGGTGCAGCAGATGTTTTTGCTGCCGATGCACCACAGAATGTTCAGGATTACATTGCAGCCAATATAAAACCCGAACCTCTGTCTCCCCTTGCTACACCGGTTCACCTGACCGAAAAGAATTTCGGCAGCATCAGGAAAGTCTATATTCATACGTTGAATGACCATGCAATTAGCTATCCTGCCCAGCAATACATGGTAAGCGCCGGTAAGGTGGCTAAGGAATACAGCTTACCCAGCAGCCATGCGCCTTTCATATCTATGCCAGATAAACTGGCTGCAATTTTACTAGCCGAAGGTAAATAAAACCGGTTTAACTATAGAATCAAATAGTCACCTCGTTAAATCGTATCACATCTTCCGACTTCTGTATAACTACTAAGGAAGACCCAGACTTTAACTTTGTATCATTAATAATTTAAACAAATAAAAAAATGAAAACAAATTCAAACACGGGTAACACAGCGTTTACCCACGAAACAGTTCCTACTCAATTTGTAGATGTAAAAAGTACAAAATTCGCTTATCGCTCCTTTGGACAAGAAACAGGGGTGCCAATTGTGTTGTTGCAACACTTTACTGGTACTATGGATAATTGGGATCCGGAAGTCACAAATGCTTTGGCAAAAAATCGCCATGTAATCTTGTTTAATAACAAAGGAGTAGCTACTTCAGGAGGTAAAACACCTGAAAGCGTTTCTGAAATGGCTAAAGACGCTGTTGATTTTATCGGAGCGCTTGGTTATAATCACGTTGATTTATTAGGTTTTTCGTTGGGTGGTTTTATCGCACAGGACATTGCTGTAAATCATCCATCACTGGTAAGAAAAATAATATTAGCCGGAACCGGTCCAATAGGTTCAGAAGGAATTACTCAATTAGAATCTGTGATAAATGAAGGAATGAAAGACGGGCCTGAAAATGCCTTAATCAATCTGTTTTTCACAAAATCAGAAGTGGGCATTAGCGCTGGAAAGGCATTTATGAAAAGGCTTCAACTAAGAATCAATAACAGTGATACCCCAAGCAGTGATGAAACAATAGGTGCTCAGGCGAAAGCAATTATAACTCATGGTTATCAAAAAGATAACGACCACGAACAACTTTTGGCAATTAAGCAACCTGTTTTAATTGTCAATGGAACCTCCGATCTTATTGTACCATCAATTAATTCTTTCGCATTGTCTCAATATATTCCAAATTCTAAATTAATTATTTGGAGCGATGCAGGTCATGGCGGATTATTTCAGTACCATGAAGATTTTGTAAGAGAAGCAGAAACTTTTTTAGAAAGCAAATAAGAGACAATTAGTAGCGTTTAATTTTTGCTTAGACAGCACAGGTTCTTTGTATGAAGGCTTGTGCTGTTTTAAACTTAAAAAAACCTTAATCGTGTCTCCTTTGTTTCATTATTGTAAAAAAATGAAGGTATGAAACATTTTAAAACCATAAGCGAGTTACACCATACAAACGGATATTCGCCTCCTGAAAATCCGTTGCTAAGTTTGGTTACTTGTCAGGATTTAAAAACTTGTGCAATTGGCAACAGCAAATTCACGGGCGATTTTTATATGATAGCCCTCAAAAAGATTAAATCGGGCAATTTTTTTTACGGCAGAACAAAATATGACTTTGATAATGGTTCAATGGCATTTGTAAAACCAAGACAAATCATCGAAATCAGCAATATTGAATTGACTGAAAAAGCGTTTATCATTTTTTTTCACGAGGACTATTTACTCCAACATAATCTTCATTCAGAAATAAAAAAATACGGCTATTTCGACTATGAAGTCAATGAGGGATTGCATTTATCGCCAAAAGAGGAAGAAATAATTTGGGATTTGTATTACAAAATACAATCTGAATATTACAATAACCAAGACGAATACAGCAAAGATATTATTATAGCTCATATCGATTCCATTCTAAAATATGCTCAGCGGTTTTACAAGCGACAGTTTTTAAACCGAACAGTATTTTCAGGGACAATTATTTCCAGATTTTCCGAAATTTTAAGATTATACTTTGAAAACGGAAATTTGCAAAATGAAGGCTTGCCAACCGTTAAATATATGGCATCGGAATTAACAATTTCTGCAAGATATTTGAGCGACTTGCTAAAACAGGAAACAGGGAAGACTGCATTAGAACACATACATATTTTCCTAATTGACGAAGCCAAAAATATGTTGATGAGTACCGACAACACCATTGCAGAAACAGCATATCAATTAGGTTTTGAGAACCCACCTTATTTTTCAAGACTATTTAAAAAAGAAGTTGGACTAACACCAGTTGAATACAAAGAACAGTTTATGAATTAGGAGAAACGTACTGTGGATAAACAGGCAAAGGCGATTGAGACCATTTTAAAACAAGCCGAACTAATGGCCGACTTCTTTACAAAAAAACAAGTTTAAACTTGTATCTCAGCTTGGTACAGTTGTAAGAATTGCCAGATTAATTACAAGTAAGGATACGTAGTTTATACCAAACAAACTCACAGAAACCTGTCGCAAATCAGAATAAATAAGTGTTTTTCACCCACATTGTCATTCGGTAGGCGGAGAAGAGTCCTTTTTAATCCATTCACCGATTTTTAACTTTTACTGACCGATACCCGCGCTTTCAGGAATTGGAAGAAAAATACCTTTACATCATCAAACAAAACGCAAGATGGAAAAACACGTTGAACACAGGAGAGATTCAGGATCATTTTTGGCGTATGTATTAATCATTGCTGGAATTCTGTGGATCCTGAAAAGAAGTGGCTGGGATTTTAACCTTCCGGGAATTGGTGAATTCATTTCCGGAATTGTTCATTTTTTTGGAAACCTGATTCATTGGTCGGCAGCAGCAACTGTTCCAATTCTAATTATTCTGGCGGGAATTATTCTAATTGCCGGACGGAAATTTTTCGGAGCTTTATTTTTGGTACTGCTTATCATGATTCTTCTTCCACATTTCCTGATTATTCCCGGAATTCTGATGATCATTTTCTTTCCGGTCTTGCTAATTATTGTAGGTATAATTATACTTACAAAACTATTCTGAAAATAGTACCAGGCCATTTAACCGATTAGATCAGACTGTTTACCGATCTGTGGACTGGCCGAGACTGATAAAAATTACATTTGCAACAAAGAAAAACGCACAATATGGAATATAGAAATGGCAGCAAACGATTTTACTTTGGGATTATCCTGATCGTGCTTGGAATAATTTTGATACTCGAAAGATTGAATTTAATACCTGATACTGTTGCAGACCTGCTCATTTCATGGCAAATGCTCTTGGTTGGAATCGGCGTGCTTTCGCTCATCGGCGGCAACCGAACTGCAGGGACTATTCTTATCGTTATTGGCGGAACATTTATGATTCCAGAACTTATCACCGTTCCGTATTCCATACGACGAATTTACTGGCCTTTAATTCTGGTTGCCATTGGAGCGGCCATGTTGCTTCGGCACCGCGACACACCAAAACCTTTAAAAGATGATGATCCGATCCTGAACGTGCCGAACGATGGTTCGTTTAATACATTCGACGATTTTGTCATTTTTGGCGGACGCGAAATTTTTATCAACTCCCAGCAATTTGCAGGAGGAAAAGCTACTTCCATTTTTGGAGGCATTGAATTCGATATGCGAAAAGCAAGCTTACGGCCAGGAGGAGCAACAATCGACTGTGTAAGTTTATTTGGTGGCTGCGGATTTAAAATTCCTATGGATTGGAACGTGCGAAACGAAGTTACCACTGTTTTTGGCGCTTTCACCGATAAACGCGGCGATACATTCAGCGACCGGTATTACGATCCCTCAAAAACCATTGTGATTAAAGGTGTTTCAATTTTTGGCGGAATTGAAGTAAAACACTTCTAACCATGAAACACCCTTTAACCCATAACTACCGGCTTCTTCTTTTTTATGCCTTGTTCTGGGCTATTATTGCAGTTATCAATATCGTGTTGCAGGTACTTTGGTACGATGTACCTCTAACCTACTCGCTGCTCGATTCAGGCACAAATTATGTTCTTTATCCTGTTCTCGGATCAAGCATCTGGTACAGCATTCGCTACAATAGTCTCGAAGAAGTAACCGTTGGCCGCCTGATCCTATTCCATTTTATCGCGGCCTCCATTTTATGTGGTCTGTGGGTGTACCTAAGCTATGCCATTTACAAGCCTTTTATTTCAACTAATGCTAATTTTCTTACACAGGGGCTGCCTTCCAAAATTTTCGCCGGATACCTGATGTATATAATCTTCCTTGTATTTTTTTATGCAGTGAATTATTACGAAAGCCTGAAGGAAAAAATAAAAAAGGAAAGCGAATACAAAACACTCATCCGTGAGGCCGAACTGCAGGCGCTCAAATCACAGATTAATCCACATTTCCTGTTCAACAGTTTAAATTCAATTTCGTCGTTAACAATTAGCGATCCTGAAAAGGCCCAGGAAATGGTCATCAACCTTTCCACCTTTATGCGCTATTCGCTGATGCACAGCGAAAAAGAAATGGTTTTGTTTTCGCGCGAGTTCGAAAATATTAAACTTTACCTGAATATTGAAAAGGTCCGTTTCGGGAAAAAACTAAATGCAGAATTCGAAATTGATGCACATTGCCTGAACGCAGAAATACCAAACATGATTTTGCAACCTTTGTACGAAAATGCCATAAAATACGGAGTTTACGAAACGACCGACCAGGTTACCATCCATACCAAATGCGAATGCGACGGAAAGATTCTGATAATAACTATAACGAACGATTACGATGCCAACACTCTTAAACGACGCGGCGAAGGAATTGGCCTGAGAAACATCAGGAAACGCCTTGAAATTATTTACAACAAGCCCGATTTAATGAAACTGACTGATACAAAAACAAGCTTTGAAGTTCAATTGATCATTCCCCAAAAACAAACAGAATCATGAGTGAAAAATTACAAACCATCATCATTGAAGACGAAGAACTGGCCCGCAACCTGTTACGCTCCTATTTAAAGGATCATCCCGATATCGAAATTATTGGCGAATGCGAAAATGGATTTGATGGGGTAAAGGCCATCAACGATAAAAAACCCGACCTGGTTTTTCTGGATATTCAGATGCCCAAAATTACCGGATTCGAAATGATTGAACTGCTCGACTTCAAACCACAAATCATTTTTACCACGGCTTATGACCAATATGCGCTAAAAGCCTTCGAACTCAACGCAGTTGATTATCTGCTGAAACCTTTTTCGAAAGATCGTTTGTTGGCAGCCATAGAAAAAGTTCAGCACCGCATTCAGAATGCTGAAGACAACACGGAAAAACTGGAGGAACTTTCCAATTTCAGGCCTATTGGCGAATTCATTGACCGTGTGGTTGTTAAAGACCGCCATAAAATTCACATCATCACGGTCGACCAGATTCGGTACATCGAATCGCTCGACGATTATGTGATGATTTATACCAACGATGGCCGGCACATGAAACAAAAAACCATGAAGTACTTCGAAAACAACCTCGACCCAAATAACTTCATACGCATCCATCGATCGTACATCGTTCAGGTCAACAACATAGCCGAAATCCAGCAATACGAAAAGGAATCGTACATCGTCATCCTGAAAGATAAAGACAAAACCAAACTGAAAGTCAGCAAAACCGGTTATAAAAAGATTAAAGAAATTCTGCATTTCTGATTTGGGTTCGACTTAATTCAGGAGAAAAGACAAAATACAACCTCAAATAGTAAATCCCTGAAATGAAAAAAGTTCTGCATTATCGCAGGACTTTTTCTATTTTTGCAAGCCAATTCGGAAATTGCATGAAACCAGGATATTTACTGTTTTTTGTATTCGGCTCACTTCCGGCTTTTTCGCAGGATAGTGCCGGAACTTCAGACCAAACACTGATACAGACCATTATTGTCCTGGCCATACTTTTGCTGGTTGTTTTTTCTTATGAGTTTCGGCGGTATTTTCGAAAAAAAAGGCCGGGAGGATTTTCCAGCTTTTTCAGCAAAGTTCAGCTCGAAGTTTTGCTCGACAAAGACCGGCCGCTTCGCCCGCAGGTTTTAACAATGACCATCCGAAATACGGGCCAACGCGAAGCAGACATTGATGCGCCGGTCCTGGAATTCAGGAAAATATGGTCGCAACGAAAATTCAAGCTGAAAGGTGTCAGTAAACAACAAATTTATCCGATGTTTCTCGATCCTGGAAAATTGCACCGCCTGAAAATCGAAACATCAACATTTCACCAATACGACAAATCGCTTAAATCGTATTACTGGGCCCGCATTTTTGTGTCGGATGTCGATGGCCGGAAATGGAAATCAAACAAAGTAAAACTCCGGAAAAGTTTGTTTACTTAAAAAACAGGACAACCTTTTTAAATCCGGAACAATTGGTAGAAAATTAACCCAGATGAGAGATTGGAGATTTAATAATGTGGATTTTTCGACTTATCCCTTTTACGACGGGAACGATCTGGGCGTATTTTATTCACCCGCTTCGACCCAAATTCGTATTTGGGCGCCAACAGCTCATCAGGTTGAATTGCGCATTTACAAACAGGCTTCGGGCGGTTCGGCCATCCGGATCGACCAGTTTGAGAAGGCTGAACAGGGAACCTGGTTTTTTAAACTGAACGGCGATTTAAACGGATACTTTTATACCATCAGGGTAGACGACGGAAACTGGCTCAACGAAAATCCGGGTATCGATGCGCGGGCAACAGGCGTAAACGGGCAACGCGGACTAATCTTCGATCCTGAGAAAACCAATCCTGAAGGCTGGGAAAATGACCGGCGCATTCTGTGTGAGCATGCCACTGATGCCATTATTTACGAACTTCATGTGCGCGATTTCTCAATTTCTGCTTCTTCAGGAATGAAAAACAAAGGTAAATTTCTGGCCTTTACTGAAAACGGAACACTTTCGCCTGAAGGATTAAAAACCGGAATCGACCATATAAAAGATTTGGGTATCACTCACATTCATTTCTTGCCGGTTTACGATTTTCTGACAGTTGACGAATCGGCGCCTGATCAAAGCTACAACTGGGGCTACGATCCGTTAAATTTCAATAGTCCTGAAGGAAGTTATGCCACAAATCCGAATACAACTGCGCGGATAACCGAATTAAAAATGCTGGTTCAGGCCTTGCATCAGGCCGGAATCGGGGTAATTCTGGATGTTGTGTACAATCACACAGCGCACACAGTCCGGTCGTTTTTCAATCAAACAGTTCCCGGATATTATTACCGTCAGAAAACGAACGGCACTTTTTCGAATGCCAGCGGCTGCGGAAATGAAATTGCCACCGAGCGCGCCATGGTTCGGAAATACATCATCGATTCAATTAATTACTGGGCCACCGAATATCATCTCGACGGATTCCGCTTCGACCTGATGGGCATTTACGATCTGGAAACCATGAACCTGATCCGAACAAAAATGGACAGCATTTCGCCAAACTTTCTGCTTTACGGTGAAGGCTGGGCCGCAGATAAAAGTCCGCTAAGCGAAACATGGAGGGCCGTTAAAACCAATGCCACCAAATTAGATCATATTGCTGTTTTCAACGACGACTTCAGGGATGGAATTAAGGGAAATACGTTCAATGCACACAGCAAAGGATTTATAAGTGGCCAAACCATTCAGGAAGAAAATATAAAATTCGGAATCGTCGGAGCATGCTATCATCCGCAAATTGTATACGGATATGTAGAAAACTCGAAATCGCCCTGGGCGGCTGAACCCTGGCAATGTATTAATTACGCTTCATGCCACGACAATTTGACCCTGTTCGACAAGTTGACTTCGAGCTGTCCGGACGCCTCTGAACAGGAATTAAAGCGGATGGTGATGATGGCCGGCGCGTTGGTGCTCACCTCTCAGGGAATACCATTTCTACATGCAGGCGTTGAAATGGCGCGAACTAAATTTGGCGACCACAATTCGTACAAGTCGCCCGATAGCATCAACCAAATCGACTGGAGCCGGAAAAGTAACTATTCTGAAATTTTCACCTATTATCAATCGCTCATTCAGCTTCGGAAGAAACATCCGGCATTTCGGATGACTTCGTCAGACCAAATACGCGAACACCTTATTTTTTCAGGAGAATACCAGCCTGGCATTGCCTCGTATGTTTTGGTGAACCATGCCAATAACGATGAATGGCGCACCATTCAGGTTATTTTTAACGGCAACCGCAACGAGATTGAATTCAGCCTGGCTGGTCACATTCGCTGGCGAATTGTAGCCAGAAACACAATGATCGATCCGGCAAGTCAGGAATATGCATTAACTGATAAAATTAAGGTGCCCGGTATCTCAATGCTAATGCTGGTCGAAGATTAGTCTGGAATTTTAAAAAACAGCCAGCAACAAATCAATATCTTTATACGGAAGGTTGAATTTTTCGGCCAAAGTGGCATTGGTCAAAATACCATTGTAAATGTAAACGCCTTTCCTGAAGCTTTTCGAACTTTTGATGTACTTTTCAATTCCGCCAATCTCTCCAATTGAAATCAGAATCGGAATCAGCACATTGCTAAGCGCAATGGAAGCCGTTCGGGCCACAATTGCCGGGAGATTTGGTACGCAATAATGAATGACACCGTGCTCCACAAAAGCCGGATTATTCAGATCGGTGCAGCGCGATGTTTCGAAACATCCACCCTGACTCACATTCAGATCAATAATTACCGAACCCGGCTTCATTTTTTTTACCATATCTTCCGAAATACGAAAAGACGGCGGCATGCCAACAGGCATGGCTCCAAGCACAGCATCAGCCGATTTAAGCGCTTTACGGACAACTTTCGGATAATAGACCGAAGTAAAAATTGGTTGCGGAAGTTTTTCTTCCAACCGGCGAAGCGAACTGATGTTGTCGTCGAAAACTTTTACCATGGCGCCAAGTCCTAGAGCCGCCCGGGCGGCAAACTCGGCTGCAGTTCCCGAACCAAGAATCACCAGTTCGGCAGGCGAAATTCCGGTAACACTGCCCAGCAAAACGCCCTTTCCATCGCGCGATTTACTCATGTATTCGTTAATTAAAACGACAGCGGTACTTCCCGAAATCTGGCTCATCAACTGAACAATGGGTTTGCTTCCGTCATCGTGTTCCAGGTATTCGTATCCAATGTTGGTCAGTTTCTTTTGCATCTGTTTAGCCACAGAACCGGCACAATGGGCATTAATCTGAAGATTGGAAATCAATGCCTGATGTCCTTTCAGCATATCAACTTCAGATTCGTCGAACGGCGAAACCCTCAAAATAATGTCGCATTCAAAAATATCCTTGCGATCGTCCATCACCAATGCGCCAGCCACACGGTATTCCTCATCAGAATAACTGGCAGCTTTTCCGGCATCCTTTTCTATAAGGATTTCGTGGCCATAAGAAACCAGTAACTCCACTGCTTGCGGAGTCAGCGGAACACGGTACTCAACCTTGTCTTTGTCCGAAGGAATGCCAATCCTGATTTTTTTCCCCTTGCGCCTGATTTCAAGCATTTCTTCTTTGGGCATCATAAATGTTGATCCTGATGCAGAATGTTCCGGTGATAGTTCCTTTTCAGCCATGACAATGGAATGAGTTCATAAAAATTTATATACGAATACCCTATTTAAAATTTACACCTTTTGCGCTTTAACTAAACGGACGCCACTATTGTCAACCTCAATCCGAACTTCCACAATCCCTTCAGGCAATAATGATTCAATCAATTCGGGCCATTCGATAAAACAGTAATTTCCACTGTAAATGTAATCTTCGTAGCCCAGGTCAAACGCTTCTTCAAGTTTCTTTATCCGGTAAAAATCGAAATGATATATAACTGATTTTTCAGGAATTCTGTATTCATTAATTAGTGCAAAAGTTGGACTGGTTACATAATCCGTTGATCCCAACTCATGACAAAGCGCTTTGATAAATGTCGTTTTCCCGGCCCCCATCGCTCCGTAAAAGGCAAAAATCCGGTCTTCAGGAAAATTCTTAAGCAATAATTGTACTGTTTTCTGAAGTTCAGGTAAACCTGAAATTTGTGTCTGAAACATTGATTCGTGAATTAATAATGCAAATTAATAAAACTTAAACGAATATGCATAACACTGACTTTTGTTAAAGGTTTGAATTAAAAATTTGTATTACTTTTGATTCAGGATAAACCGAAAAAAAAGTATATATGACTCTGCCTGAAAATTTAAAGTACACCAATGAACACGAATGGATTAGTGTTGAAGGTGAAGTTGCAACAGTGGGAATTACAGCTTTCGCACAGGGTGAATTGGGCGATATTGTTTTTGTGGAAATTGAAACCGAAGGCGAAACGCTCGATAAAGGCGAAACTTTTGGAACGATTGAAGCCGTAAAAACTGTGTCGGATTTGTTTATGCCTGTTGGCGGCAAGGTTTTGGAAATCAATCCTGATCTGGAAGATTCGCCCGAACTTGTAAACAAAGATCCTTACGGCCAGGGCTGGCTGATCAAAATATCAGTATCCAATCCGGATGAATTAAACGAATTGCTGAGCGCAGCCGAATATCAGGCCATGCTCGAAGCGTAAAAAAAACAAAACCCTGGAGAGATTCTCCAGGGTTTTGTTTTTCCCCACACTCCCCACTCCTTCCCTTTCATTTCAGCTTTTATTCCCTACTTTTTCTCCTGAAAATCATCAGGCAAATACAGTAATGCTTATTTTTACTGGGTTTGCCTTGGATCACATGATATTCTTGTGGGGAACGGATTAAAGAAATTCAGTTCAATTCTATCAAAGCCAATATCCAGATACAATTTCAAAACCCTAATCGAATAACAGTTGGCGAATTCAATTCCGTCCGAAAGGAGTATGAAGCCATTAAAACGCTTTATCGCGGACGGTTTTTCTTCGTTCTATCATACCCGGGGCGCCACTCCTTCGTCATTTGCCCCGGGCTACCACTATTTCGCCCATACTGGGCTGAGCCCCAATTTGAACTGTAAAGAATTCCTGGCAAAAGCTTTAATCATCATTCTTCAAATTACAACACAATACATTGATCGGAGCGGTGTGTGGGGCGTCAAAACGTCCGGCCGAGGTTTCGTTTTGACAAGATTTTTGCTTCCTTTTCATCGATTGGAAAAGGAAGAGCCAGTCCGGCTTGAGGACAAAAACAGAAGC
>JBAZGO010000024.1:43010-90708 GCA_041652995.1 Prolixibacteraceae bacterium | reverse complement strand
ATTCCAGAATAGATGAATTTAAAACAGATATCATATTTTGTCCATTTCAAATAATCTAAAAAAAAATGGCAAAGCCCTATTTACATTACCACCGTCAAAGACGGTGGTTTTTCAGATTGTAATAAAAGTGAATTCGATGTACCAATCAGGTATAATATTTACAACAATACCTTGGAGTTTAAACAGAAAGAAACAATTTTGGAGATTGCTGATCCGCAAACAATTGATCGCATTTTGTTGGATGATGAAATCTTTGTTTATTCCAGATACAGTGCTTTCGGAAAATTAAAGTTGTCCTATTTTCACTTATTGAACGAAGGGAAATATCAGCTTCTGAAGAAATACAATGTTCATCTAAAAAGATCGGATGCTACACATGGTTTTGAAAATCCGCACCAAAAAATGGAATTCGAGAATATGCCGCCCACCTATTTTTTTCGCTATCGAAATGGAACTGCACATGCAATTTCCAGCAAGAAAGCGCTGATTAAGATACTTCAACCTATTCCGGAAGAAATTGAAAAATACATTCAAAATAATTTAACAAACCCCAAAGACGAAGTTCAACTTCTTGATATTCTTACTTATACCAATAAGATTTTGGATTAAAGTGTTCCAGATCAAGGCAAAATCCTTGATATTTTGATAAAATTTGCAAACTATTTTTAGCTCGGTGCAACATTCGTAACCGAGCTGTCGTCATTCAATCAGAAAACAAATTAAATACTTGGAAACGCAGTACCAAAATACTCATCAGGATTTGATTGACAGGTGCCGGAAAGGTGACACCAAAGCACAATTTGAGCTTTATAAATTGTATTACAAACCCATGTACAACGTTTGCCTGCAATTTTTGGGCAATGCCGTTGAAGCAGAAGATGTGATGCAGGAAGCCTTTCTGAAAGCATTTACAAAAATCGGCACCTACGAAGGAATAGTTAGTTTTGGCGCCTGGCTAAAGAAAATTGTGATTAATCGTTCATTGGATCAACTGAAAAAGCGAAAGATGAAATTTGAGGAACTGAATGAGAAAATCCCGGACGAAGAACCTGTAAATCTGCAGATTTCAGAAATTCAGATGGAACAATTAAGAAAAGCCATTCATCGATTACCGGATGGTTACAGGGTGGTTTTAAGTCTCTATTTGCTTGAAGGTTACGACCACGAAGAAATTTCGCAAATATTGGGAATCACGAATGTTTCATCGCGATCGCAATATTTACGCGCCAAACTGAAACTCAGAGAGTTGATACACAAAGAAGAGTTGTTTGAATACAATTAAAAGAAAAAGTCATGCACGACGAACTGGAAAGATTAATCTTAAATAACCGCCATTCCATTCAGGATGAAGAGCCAAGGAACGGACATTTTGAGCGATTTGAAGCCAGACTTCAAAAAGCAGCAAAGCCAAACAGGAGAATCAATCTACAGCTAATTTTTAAAGTTGCCGCAGTGGTTGTTTTCGCACTTTTGGCTGTCAATCAGGCCCGTATTTACTTCTTTCCTGACAAAAAGGAAACTCTCTCACTGGGATCAATTTCAAAGGAATACCGCGAAGTTGAATTCTACTACACCAATTCAATTCAAAATGGAATGAAGCAATGGAATACGCTCAAAAGTGAAGGATTTGTTTCGGAACAGGAACAGCAGATGATGCAGAACGAGCAGGAGGAATTTGATCAGGTTTATCAAAAACTACTTAAAGACCTGAAAGCCAATCCAAATGATGAACGTGTCATCAACGCCATGCTCGAGTATTATCAGTCGCGAATGAATGTTATTTCAATCATTACAAGTAAATTACAGGAAATAAAACGACAAAAATATCCGAAACAGGAAAAAGGGAAATCTCTGTAGGAATTCTTTCGATTGGAGTGGAGAACTTCATTTTACAACAAAAAATTAAAAAATTAATCAAAAAAAAATTATACCCAAATGAAATCAAAATTAAGTCTTACGATGGTTCTGTTGATTCTTTCAACGATGCTGCTTAGCGCTTCAGGAACCGAATACACTAAGCAATACAAAAAAGGCTGGCTAAAAGGCAGCGTGTCCGACCTTCGGATTTCGAATAAATTCGGGGAAGTTAAGATTAACGATATGGGTGGCGATTCGGTAACCATTAAAGTGGTGATAACCGTTGAAGGTCAGTCGGAAAGCAAAGCGCGAGATGTATTTAATAACATCCAGATTAGCTTCGGTAAGTCGGGTGGAATGGCGAGCGCTGAAACAAAATTTGAAAATGATTTTCACAACAAACAGTCGTTTTCGATAGATTACCTGATAAATATCCCGAAAGACAAAAATCTGGATATAAACAACAAATATGGAAACGTAATTTTAAATGAATTGAATGCGAAAGGCAATTTCGATGTGAGTTACGGTTCGATTACAGCCGGAGACATGAAAGCTCCTTCGGGCAGCCCAATCAAACTGATTGTTAGTTACGGGAAAGCAGATCTGGAATCCATCAACAAGGCCAATCTGGAATTCAAATATTCAAAACTTTATGGCAATGAAATTGGAAGCCTAATGCTGAACACCAAATATTCAACAGTAAATCTGCATAAAACCTCGAACATTACGATTGATTCGAAATACGATGCTATTAATATCGATGAAGTTGGCAGCCTGAAATCAGAATCGAAATACACCAATTACAAAATTGATGTACTTACCGAAAACTTCATTCTGGATACAGGTTACGGTTCAGTTCGCATAAATAAGGTAGAACCAAAATTTGAAAAGATTCAGATTATTAGCAGTTATGGCGGTATAAATATTGGTATGGACAACCTGAATTACAAGCTACAGGCCGACTGCGATTACTGCGATATAAAATACCCGGCCGATCGCTACAAGGGTAACAGAATAAAAGAAAATCACAGTTTTAGCCTCGACGGAAACGTAGGAACAGGCGGTGGAACTGTTAAAATTTCAAGCCGGTATGGCGGCGTAAAACTTGAAGAATAACCGAATCATTTTGAAAATAAGAAAACCACGGATCGGAAATCGGTTCGTGGTTTTTTATTATTTATATTTAGGATAAATTTGAAATGTGGAAACTGTCCTGCAAATCGTAGCCTTTAATATCCCCTATCCGCCTGATTATGGCGGAGTGATTGACATTTTCTATAAAGTGAAGGTGCTTTCCGAGTGTGGCGTTTCCGTTTATCTCCATTCGTTCGAATACAATCGCCCGCAAGTTTCAGAGCTTGAAAAATACTGTGCGAAGGTTTTTTATTATCCCCGAAAGAAAGGACTTCGCTACCAATTTTCATCTAAACCATACATTGTAATTACACGCGTTAACGATCAGTTAATTAACAATTTGTCAGAAAATAAATATCCGGTTTTATTCGAAGGGCTGCACACCTGTTACTATCTCAGTCATCCGGCATTGGCAAATCGCGTCCGGCTGGTTCGAACCCACAATATTGAGCACGAGTATTACCGCAATTTGTGCAGAGCCGAAGCAAATCCGTTCAAAAAATTATTCTTTGGCATTGAAGCGTTGAAACTTTCAGCCTATGAAAAAGTGCTGAAAAATGCGTCAGATTTGCTGTGCATTTCGCCGAACGACAATTATTGGTTCGACCGGAAATACGGCAATTCTCATTTTGTTCCCGCCTTTCATCCGTTCAACGAAATCAAGTCGAAAACCGGACGCGGAAATTACATCCTTTTTCATGGCAATCTATCGGTTTCAGAAAACATTCAGGCTGTTGAATTTTTAATCCGGAATGTGTTCCCAAATATTCGACAGGAAATCAGGATTGCAGGCAAAAATCCTCCTGATAAGTTGGTAAGTAAATTAATGCGTTTTGCAAATGTTAAACTCATTTCAAATCCTGAAAATGCAGAAATGGAAAGCCTGATTGAGAATGCACAGATTTGCCTTTTGCCCACTTTTCAGGAAAGTGGTTTAAAACTGAAATTGCTGGCATCGCTTTTCTCCGGACGATTTTGCATTGCAAACACGGCCATGGTGCACAAAACCGGGCTTGAACACCTTTGTCATCTGGCGGATAAGCCCGAAGAAATGATACATTTGATCAATGAATTATTTGTTCTGGAATTTACTGCTGAAGAAATTGAAAAACGAAAAATCATCTTGGAAGATACTTTCTCGAACCGAAACAATGCCATGAAAATCATCAGATTGATTAAAGACAAACAAAAATGAGACTCATTATCTTCAAAAGTTTTATCTCCTTTTTGCAGCTCGTTTTTTCAATACACCGCGATTGACGGGTTCATCT
Organism: Prolixibacteraceae bacterium; assembly: GCA_041652995.1. Classification (GTDB taxonomy): domain Bacteria; phylum Bacteroidota; class Bacteroidia; order Bacteroidales; family Prolixibacteraceae; genus Aquipluma. The sequence continues at coordinate 86,446 of JBAZGO010000024.1, read as the reverse complement.
TTGCGAGGTTTTCTCTTTCCCGGTCCGCCCAAATTCACTTTCTTATTTTTCTCCAATTTTTCATGATAGGCTCCCTGCGAATCGGCTATTCCTTTCGGCTTTCCGATATAATCCTTGTCAAACAAAACCGGCCTTTCTTCGTCAGTAAATATGTTTGAGATGATTACATCTGCAGGAAAAGGTTTTTCCTGGATCATGCGGTTCATGAATGTTTCAATTTCAGCCAGATTTTTCTGCTCAGGTTCATTTACAAAAGTAATGGCTGTTCCCGACTGTTCTGCCCGTCCCGTGCGGCCAATTCGATGGATGTAGTCTTCAGGGGCGTCAGGAGTATCAAAATTAATAACATGCGAAACGTCCAAAATATCGAGTCCGCGGGAAGCAACATCCGTTGAAATTAAAATTCGGTTTGTGCCATTTTTAAACCGTTCAAGCGAATTAATCCTGAAATTCTGTGATTTATTCGAGTGCAGAACGCCTGCTTCATCCGGAAATTTCTGATCGATCAACTCAAATACACGGTCGGCAACCTGCTTGACTGATACAAAAATCAGTACCCGCTTAAACTCATCAGCATTCGAGAGCAGGTTTTCGAGCAAATTGATTTTGGTAAAGAAATTTGGGACAGAATAAAAATACTGCGTGATTTGCTCCAGCGGAGTCCGTTGACTTTCAATTTCAACGGTTTCAGGCTCGTAAAAATAATCGGCAATTAACGTGGCAACTTCTTCGGTTAGCGTGGCCGAAAACATCAGGTTTTGCCTGCGCTGCGGCAAGCTATCCATAAAACTCATCAGTTGCGGACGAAATCCCAGATTCAGCATTTCATCCACTTCATCAATTACGAGTTTTTGAATGGATTTCAGGCGCAAAACACCGGTCATAACCAGATCGACCAAACGTCCGGGGGTAGCCACCAAAATGTCCATTCCGTTGTAAACCACCTGTTTTTGCGTATTCATATTGGTACCGCCATAAACCCCGGTAGTCCGAACATTCATGTATTTTGTAAGCTTTTCGGCTTCACCAACAACCTGCAAAACCAGCTCGCGAGTCGGAACCACAATTAATATGCGGGGATGTTTCGATTCCGAATAGTTGAGTTGACGCAAAATGGGAATCAGATAAGCAAATGTTTTTCCGGTACCTGTTTGCGCAATTCCAACTGCATCGCGGCCCGACATAACTACGGGATACATTTTTTCCTGAATAGGCGTTGGATTTTCGAAGCCCAAATCAATCAGGGCATTTTGCAGCGGCGTATTTAAATTGAAGTCCTGAAAAGTCACAGTTCAATGATTTTATGAGTTGCAAAGGTAATCCGAAAAAGTTAACAGTCGCAGTTTCCAGTCGCTGAGATCAATAAGTTATACAAATCAAATAAATAGAATGGATCCTTCAGGTCAACCTAAACGCGCAATTTTTGTTATCATTCCCGAAGAACAGAAAACAATAACATGTAATTTTTATGAATGTAGATTTTTCAATCAACCAATATGAGTTTGGCCAGAGGCCTGCTGTGAGCCTTCCTTCACCCGAATTCCTGAAACTGTTAACAGAAGCCGGAATCAGGAAACTGGTAAGCGATCATTACGATTTGTTAAGTAAAAGTGAAGTAAAACACCTTTTTCCACGTATTGAAGAACAGCTTGATAAGGCCAAACAACGTTCATCCGACTTTTTTATACAAATCTGCGGAGGACATCCTTACTTCAACGAAAATCGTGGAAAACCCATGCTTGCCGGACGACATGTGCCTTTTGCCATAACGCCATCTGCCCGAATGGTTTGGTTGAACTGTTACCATCAGGTTCTTTCCAAACTTGATTTACCCGATGGAATAATTCAGTCGTTCTGGAATTACCTGAATGTTTTTTCGTTCTGGATGGTTAATACCAGAGAATAATTGGTTCGCTAAATCCGGTATTCTTTAATTTTTACAGGTGGAAATATTGGTAAAAGAGGTTTCGCCGAACGATTATTCAATTCCATCATTATTTATGAAACACTTTTCGAAAATGCCGCTGATGCCATATTTTTTGGTTCAGATAATTGGTCGTTGATTTGGATGGAATACAGGAAAGAGAATCGCGTTTTCGAACTTTTTTATAGGCTCGCCCGACGTAATTTTCCTTGAAGGTGTTGAAACAGGTGTAATTATCGACGCAAATCCAACGGCTTCAGATTTATTAAAAAGACCGGTTTCCGAAACAATTGGAATGATCCAAACGCGATTATATCCCAAATATCAGCATCGGGAAAGAAAAACTATGTTTCAAAAATATGTTGCTTCAATATTTCATACTTACCAATCTGACGGAGTCTATTTTCTTTTTCTTCTGTTTACACTAACATAGAGGATTGCTAAAACCAATACAGAAATTAGAATCAGATAGAATTTTGTGTCCGATGTCTGCTGATCAATTTTAACATCTGGTGATTTCACTGCCAAAGGTTCAGGAGAAGAATAGCCTTCAAACCAACCTGAAAAATCGACCTTACTTTCAAGATTGTCTTCCATTTCATCAGGAAGCTGAGAAAAAAAGTCAAGATTTGCTAACTTTTCAACTTCGTCGGTTGCAACTACAAAATCAGTTAGTGGTCGATCCGTTTTTTCATTTGGGAAAACAAATGCAATCATCCTGGGTGTATCAGTTGCATCATAAATTACCTTGTAAAAATAGCCGGGCACTAAAACATGATCTTCGCCAATTGTGCCTCTATTGCTTTTAAAAACAGGGCCAGCCACAACAATAATTTTGTGTTCCTGCTTAGCCCATTCGCGAACGTTTGTTTCAAGTTCTTTCCAGATTCCGCGGTTAAAGCCAGGAAACTGCGGTGAAATATTCGACATAAAGAAACTTTCTTGCATTGCTGTTGGATTGAATCCCATATCGGCCGCAGGACATAAATGACCTCGATCGTAGCCGCTATTTGAATAGTCTGAGGTTTTAGCCGAGCCTGTTACAACCAATTTGTCAACCTTAAATTTGTTGCTTCTTTCAGCCCCGCCGTTCAATACCATGCTGTCTGTCAAGGTATAATACACCCAATTGGCTTGTTCATTTGCCTCATTATACGAAAGCGTATAATAGGTGTGTTTCACCAAATCAGTTGACGGCAGGGGTAAAAAATCTGTTGAATTAGCTAAAGCGGAAGTAAAAACAATTTGTAGTAATAAAACCTGGATGAATAGTCTCACCTTGAGAAGTTTAAGTTTTTTAATTGGTCGAATGATTTTCTATAACAATAACCGAAATAAAAAGTGAAAAAAAAACTTTGCAGAAAGCTAAGATTATTCTTGCGGGATAATAATTCCACTTTAACACGATCGCAAATTTTATTCTGACGGTTATGTGATAGAATTTATGCTGAAGGCTTTTGATTTCAAAGCGGGCTGTGTGCTAATTCAGACATCTGCCAATGTAAAGTCCAATGAACTTTAACAGGAATCGAACCAAATGAGCACTGTAAATAAGCTGGTTAAATTTTATCCTGATTAATTACCTTATTTCTCGAACAAAAAAAACCATCATAATTAATGACTTTATATCCTCCTAATCTTCCATTTCTGAAAGCATACACGGCGAAGAAAAATATGGTCGCGTGGGTTCCTGATAGGATTTGACAGCTATTTTCACATTTACGTCCTGTTCCTTCATTAACTCAGTTTCACCAGCTTCAGGTTTTGACTGAGAGGTTGCCACTACAATTTTTGATGTGTTTTTTTCTTTGTTTTTCATGATGCGGCCATTCTAAATTTTAAAAATTCTACCGTTAGTTTTGTTTATTTTGGCTGAACTTGAATACCTTAAACAAATAGGCAAACGAAGGAAATATGAGTAAGACACCTGCAACTAAGGCATACACTAGCAGAGACATGGTTCTTTCGGGAGCCTGACTATTCTGTATCGTCAGCGCTGTTCCATCGGCCAGGTAAATCATGACCGGAAATTGAATGGCAAACCACCCGGTTATGATGCAGGCTGTTTGCAGCCCGGCCAGAAACCTTGTCCGCGAATTATTTCGGTTTCGTATTCCCGCCCATAAAAAAGGGATAATTGCTGTGGCTACGAGCACACATGCGATAGCTACTGATGAGTGAATAAATCTGCTGAAGAAATTCAATTCGTACATTTCTGACACCAGAAAAACACTCAACCCCGAAATGACCAACAGAACAAAAAAGGTACGCGATGTTTTGGCAAATGTTTGAAACGATTTGTCATCCCGGGCTTCACCCAGCAGATAAATAGCTGCCAGCCAGCCAAACAAAAGGGTCAGAAAAATACCGGTTGTAAACGAAAACAGGTTTAACCAGGGTGCGATAAAAATTTCATAAAAAGTTCCGTCAACCTGCACCGGAATCTTCCCCAACATAATAGCTCCCAGCGTTACGCCCAGAAAGAAAGGAGTCAACAAACTCGATATCCGGAATAAATGCGTGTAATAGGTGTGCGTGTTATCCTTCACGGTGTCATAATACCGAAAAGTGAAAGCCGTTCCCCTGAAGATAATTCCAAGCAGAATAATAAACAGAGGTACATGTAAATAAGTCATAAGAGTGGTATATACAAGTGGAAATCCATTAAACAAAATCACCACCGCCAAAATGAGCCAGATGTGATTTGCTTCCCAGACCGGAGCAATCGCTTTCGAAATCGTATCAATGCCTCTTTTCCCGGTAACCAATTCTACAATTCCGGCACCAAAATCTGCACCGCCAAGCAGCACGTAAAACAAAACGGCAATGCCTAAAACAAGGATAACAAGGTCAGTCATGACTATTTATATTATGAGGATTCGTATGGACAGCATTAATTTGACGGCGCATCAGTATAAAAACCAGGAATGTAAGCGCCAGATAAATCAGTGTGATCAGGAAAAACGGATACTGGACGCCTGGCATCGGCGTCACCGCATCTTTGGTCTTCATGATCCCATAAATAATCCAGGGTTGGCGGCCGACTTCCGTTACTATCCAACCCGCTTCCACTGCAATAAATCCAACCGGTGTGAGCCAAACCAACAATTTAAGCCACCACCGTTTATTCAGATTCTCCTTCCATTTAAAATTGAAAATCAGGAACAAAATACCCGCACCCATCATCAGCATTCCCATCATTACCATGATTTGAAAGGCAAAATGCACAATGGCAACCGGAGGCCAGTTTTCTTTGCTGGTTTTGTCCAGTCCTTCCACTTTGGCGTTTGGATCTCCGTGAGCCAGAAAGCTCAGCAAGTGCGGAATGTGAATGCCGTATTTAACTTCCTCTTTTTCCTCATCAGGAATACCGCCAATAACCAGCGCTGCGGGTTCTGAGGTTTTGAACAGGGATTCCATGGCAGCTAACTTCGCCGGCTGAAGTTTAGCCACATTTTTGGCTGAAATATCGCCGCTCAGGGGCTGCAAAATGGCGGCAACCGCGCCAAACAAAAGGGCAATTTGTATTGCACCACGATGAAACTCATTTCCTTTGTGACGAAGCAGCATAAAGGCATGAACTCCTGCGACTGCAAAGCTGGTGGATGCGAAGGCGGCAATGGTCATGTGCAGCGCCTGCTGAAACCAGGCTTTGTTGAACATCGCCTTGACCGGATCAATGTTGATTGCCTGACCATTGACCCAATCAAACCCTGAGGGACTGTTCATCCAGGCATTAGCCGCTACAACAAATATACCCGAAACCACGCCTGCAATTCCAACCAAGAGACCTGAGATCAGATGCACACGATTACTCACCCGGTTCCGTCCATAAAGGAATATGCCTAAAGCAATTGCTTCGAGAAAGAAAGCCGTTCCTTCCCAGCTAAAAGGCATCCCAATAATGGCCCCGGCATGTTCCATAAATTTTGGCCAAAGCAGCCCAAGCTCGAACGACAGAACAGTACCCGAAACTGCACCAACGGCAAAGAAGATGGCCACTCCCCGAGCCCATGCCTTCGACAGGTCAAGATATACTTTACGTCCTGTTTTTATCCATTTTAGCTCGGCTACAAACATCAGCCAGGGCATTGTCATTCCAATACAGGCAAATACAATGTGAAACACAAAAGAAACAGTCATTTGTAACCTGGCGGCAAGAAAATCATCCATTACGGTTCAAGTTTTATTTATTTTTTACTTCACCCTGTCGGGGCACTCAGTATATATTCTGAAGTCTTTCCATAAAACAACCGGAAACACAAATAGTTATCCGGATGCAGTGTGTTAACGATCGGAAACATTAAAAACGCATTGCAAAAGTAATAAAAAACATAAAAAGACATTTATGTCTTTTTATAAAACATTTTTACCTTTACGGAAGAATTTTAAAATGTTGGTCATGAAAATATTACCGGAACCATCAGTTGGAGTAAAAACCAAATTTAAAGCTTTGCTTATCATGACGCTGGATTCGAAAATTGAGTTTGCAGAATGAGGAACAGTCAGGCCAAATAGTAAACAGATGTTCGGAAAAACAACAAAGTACGCCGTCAGGGCAATGGTTTATATCTACATCCGGAATATGGAAGGAAAGAGGCCCAGCTATAAAGAAATCGCCAAAAAAATTGATTCTCCGGAACAATTTACAGGCAAAGTCCTGCAAAATCTGGCACGGACACAGTTGGTTTCTTCAGTAAAAGGTAAAGGCGGAGGCTTTTATCTTGGAGAACCATCCAATCCGCTGACTTTATTCGAAGTTATCAGAGCTGTTGAAGGTGATGAATATTTTTCCAAATGTGGTTTCGGACTGAAGAACTGCGATTCAACCAATCCATGCCCCATGCACGACGATTATTCACCGATAAGAGAAGCATTTTTTCAGTTGGTGCATAAACAAACGATACAAATTCTGGCTTCCAAAGTTAATCAACACCAAGCTGTATTAAACCGGTTAGAAATAACATGAGTAATTACCTGACAATTTATTGAATTCAAAATAACACATCCATGAAAAAGATTGGAATTCTAGGAGGTTTAGGACCTGAAGCAACCGTCGATTATTACAATGAGATCATCAATGCCTTTAAAAATGAAAAGGGTGATCTGGATTATCCTGAAATCATTATTTACAGCGTGAACATGTCGCTATTTATTGGATTAATGAACGCTGGAAAATTCGAACAAGCCACCGCATATCTTTCTGACAGAATAGAGAACCTGAGACTGGCAGGCGCCGATTTCGCTGCAATCAGTGCCAATACGCCACATCAGTTGTTCGATCAGATCAGAGAAAGGGCTGCAATTCCTTTGATCAGTATCGTTGAAGCGACCCGCGCTGAAGCTAAAAAACAGGGATTGAAACGTCCCGGATTGTTTGGCACAGGATTAACCATGAATGCATCTTTCTTCCCTGAAGTTTTTAAGCGCGAAGGCATTGAAGTTATTGTGCCGGACAATGAAAACAAAGAGTTGATCAATCAAAAACTGTTCAGCGAAATTGAGTTGGGTATTTTCAAGGATGAAACTCGTCACCTACTCATCAGAATCATTGAAAAAATGGTACGGGAACAACAAATCGACTCTTTGATTTTGGGGTGTACCGAGTTCCCGTTAATCTTGTCCGAAGAAACCTATGCCGGCATCCCCGTTTTAAATACCACCAAAATTCATGTCGAATCGATTGCAAAGTACTGCAATGAAAACTTATAGAATAACGAAAGAAAGAAAGAAAGAAAGAAAGAAAGAAAGGCTTATAACGTAATGAATGCCTCATGAAGCAATTAGTCGGCGTCTAAGATCCGAATTCAATGATTCTTGATTTAGCATCAGATTTCAACGCTGACGTGGCACAACAATTTTATTGGCAACATGGAATATCTGAATAATCTTGACACAAAACTTTTTCTCGCCATAAATGGCCTGCACAATGCCTTTTTTGACCCCATCATGTACTGGTTCAGCGATAAACTGATTTGGGTGCCCATGTATCTCCTGATTGTGTTTTTAATCATCAGGCATTACAAAATGCGCGGCCTGATGATGCTCCTTTTTGTGGGTATTTTAATTGGCCTGTGCGATCAAACCGCTTCTCACCTGATTAAAAATTTAGTCCAACGGTTACGTCCTTCACACGAACCGGCCTTATTCGGGTTGATCCATTTAAGTAAAGCCGGATCAGGTGGTTTATATGGATTTGTCTCGTCGCATGCAGCCAAAGCCGTTGGATTAGCAACATTCTTGTATTTGGTGCTTGACGACTGGTTTAAAGGATTGAAATACTGGCTCTTTATTTGGGCTTTGCTGGTTTCGTACAGCCGCATTTACAACGGCGTTCATTACCCCGGCGACGTGATTGGAGGCGCTGTTATTGGGTTGCTGCTCGGATGGGCGGTGGCAAAAATTTATCGGTTTGTTGAACTAAAATACTTTTCACCAGTTTAAATTAGCAATACAAATTCAAATATTTAAATCAAGTGTCTTCAGTCCTGAAAAATAACCTTACAAGGAATTATAGCAGCGGTGAGGGTACCATCTAAATTGAAAAATCAAAATGAAGCTAAAAATAGTTTTTATAAGTGCGTTACTTTCGCTAACGCTACAAAGTCGTCTGGCATACAGTCAGGGTTCACAAATCACTTCACGGCCAAAATTAATCGTAGGTATTGTGGTTGACCAGATGCGTTACGACTATCTGGCAAAATATTACGAAAAGTTTTCGGAGAACGGATTTAAAAAATTGCTTAACCAGGGATTTAATTGCCGGAATACCAATTACAATTATGCACCAACCTATACGGGACCGGGCCATTCTGCCATTTATACGGGGACAACGCCAGCGTACAATGGCATTATCGGGAATGACTGGTTCGTAAGAGAAACGAATAAAACTACGTATGTTACCGACGATGATGCCGTTCAAACGGTCGGAAGCACATCTGAACGGGCCGGAAAAATGTCGCCACGAAATATGCTTTCGTCCACCATTGGCGATGAGCTTCGGTTGTTTTCGAACATGAAATCAAAAGTCATTGCAATTGCACTAAAAGACCGGGCATCTATTTTGCCCGGTGGACATTTGTCGAATGGCTCGTATTGGTTCGATTCACAGTCGGGAAATTTTATCACATCAACCTATTACCGGAAAGAATTGCCCCGGTGGGTCGAAGATTTCAACGCCAAACGTCTGGCCGAAAAATACTTGTCTCAACCCTGGAATACGTTGTTGCCCATCGGCCAATATACTGAAAGTACTGCCGACGACAGTCCGTATGAAGGGTTGTTTAAAGGAGAAACAAAACCGGTGTTTCCACATAACCTGCCGGCCATGTACACGAAGAACGACTATGAAGTCTTGCGTTCAACACCATTTGGAAATTCGATTACAAAAGATATGGCGCTGGCTGCCATTAAGGGTGAGAATTTGGGGAAAGGGCCGTATCCCGATTTTCTGGCTGTTAGTTTCTCGTCAACCGACTACATCGGACACAAGATGGGGCCTCAGTCCATTGAGGTTGAAGACACCTATTTACGGCTGGACCGCGACATTGCCGAACTCATTTCAGCGCTCGAAAAAATATATGGCAAGGATGGGTTTCTAATGTTTTTAACTGCCGATCATGGCGCTGCTTATGTGCCTCAGCAATTAATGGATTTGAACATGAATGCCGGTTATTTCAGCACAAGAGTATATGCAGATTCGTTAAAGAATCACCTGAATAAAATGTTCCACGATACCAGTTTGGTTTCAGATATTATCAATAATCAGGTTTACCTGAATCTTCCACGTGTCAAGCAAAAAGGCATCAACCTGAAAGATTTGGAAAATGAAGTTATTTCGGTGTCTTTGTCGTTCAAAGGCGTAGCAAATGCATACACTTCCGGAGAGATGAATGGCCCGGTTTTAAATAATAAGTCGGCAGAGCTGATGCAAAACGGTTTTTTCCCCAAACGTTCGGGCGATATCGCTTTGTTGCTTGAACCGCAGTGGCTCGATGATTATTCGCACACCGGAACCTCGCATGGGTCTACATACAATTACGACACGCATGTCCCGCTACTATGGTATGGCTGGAATATTAAGCCGGGTTATACCTCCGAACCGGTAAATATTACCGACATCGCCCCTACCATAACTGCATTTTTAAATATTACGGCTCCGAATGCCTGTACAGGAAAACCGATTGGAGCAATTATTAAATAAGAATTTCCCGAATGAAAAAGAACTTTTTGCAACGTGTTGGCAAACTAAAGGTTTTCGTTTTTATACTTCTCGTACCTGTTCTGATGTCGTGGGGGCCTTATGGACACGAGCGCATCAACCGCGCCGCAGTGCTGGCGCTACCGGTTCCTTTACAGGCTTTCTTTTACAATCATATCGACTTCATTACCCAGGAATCATCCGTGCCTGACCTTCGTAAATACACGCTGAACGACAATGCTGAAAAACCAAGGCATTACATCGATCTCGAAAATTTTGGACCGACAGATAGTTTGCCTGCAACTTTAGCAGAAGCCAGAAAAAAGTACGATGAAAAGTTTTTGCAGCAAAACGGGATATTACCCTGGTATATTGAAGAAATGATGGATAAGTTGACCCGGGCATTCAAGGAAAAAAGGAAAACAGAAATTTTATTTCTGGCTGGTGATTTGGGGCATTATCTGGGCGATGCCCACATGCCGCTGCACACCTCGGCCAACCACGACGGACAACTGACCAATCAGAAAGGCTTGCATGCTTTCTGGGAATCGCAATTGCCTGAAATGTTTGGCGATCAGTACAATTTATTTATTGGTGAAGCGATTTATATCAATGATGTACCAAAAGAAACCTGGCGCATCATTCATGCGTCACATGCGCTGGTCGACACTATTTTATTGGCAGACCGTGAACTTAAGCAACATTTTCCTGCTGATCAGGTTTATTTGCACGACGGGTTCGGCAATCTGATAAAAAATAAGTTTAATTCTTCTATTCATTCTGAAGAGTATGCCCGCCAATACAATCAGAAATTAAAAGGAATGGTTGAAAAGCAAATGCGTTTGGCCGCGACAGCAACAGCAAATTTCTGGTACACCGCCTGGGTAAATGCAGGGAAACCCGATCTCGGTGATTTAGACCCGGTTGACCAAACAAAAAGAAACAAAAGCAATCTCGTGCGTGAACTTAAATTATTTAAACAAGGCAAATTGGCTGATATTAAGAGTGAAGATGAGTTTTCGAATCATTGATTGTTATGCAGTTGAATGTATTTAATCATTGACTTTTAAGTTTGATACAGTTTTAATAAATATTAACAGCCCCTTTTATTTAACTAAACCCTTTTCTGCTAATTTTGATTTCATTGGTGATGGAGTTCACCTCAAACCGTCATAAATGACTGATGACTCCTACTGTTTTTAACAAAAATAGGACAGTCATTTATGAACATACTTAATCACAATACACCAGATAAGAAAGCTGAAATTAGATTGCCAGCCAGCAATTCGGAAATCAGTTTGGAATTTATCAGCATTCTTTTTCATCCATTGGAATCAGCCGTTAAGAACGGCCTTCCGGTTGCTACGCCTGATTATTTTGGCGACCTGAATCTCGACCAGATTGTCAGCGTCTTCACCACAGGAAAAGAAGAATATAACCTGAAACCTTTTTTTTACGCTCCATTGAGTACTACCGATGGCATCCGTTACCGGCACGAAGTAATGCGGGACCTCGAAAATGATGAACTACGCAATCGTCTCGAAACCTTCGCCTTGAATATGCGAACCATGCGCGAGCAGTTTGCACAAATCGAAAAACTATACTTTAAATACCAGAAAGAACGATTGTTCCTCGACGTGGTGGAACTTTATTGCGATACGGTGGATAACCTGATGCTCGATTTGTCTAATCTTCCGCTGAAATCGGAGGGACTGAAAAGCTTTCTAGTAAGGTTGAATTTATAAATTTTTAGCTATGTTAGTTATCAATATCCCAGGAAAGAAATCCCTTGAAATCAAGCATTTGATTCTAGATTTTAATGGCACTTTAGCCATCGACGGTAAGCTAATTGAGGGAACAAAACCATTGCTTGAGTTATTGGGAAAACAATTGATTATCCATGTTCTAACTGCCGATACCTTCGGTTCTGCTGAGAAAGAACTGGCCGGAATAAACTGCATATTAAAAGTTTTATCGCCTGAAATGCAGGATATGCAGAAAGAATCGCCAGGGCAATGGTCCCAAGCGGCGCATCAACCGGAGAAAGTGAAGCCTGAGAGCTTCGCGATGGCGATAAAAAAAGGTACGGCGGAAAAGGTGTGTTGAAAGCGGTTGAAAACGTGAATAGCAAAATGGCAAAAGAGCTTGTTGGCAAAAGTTTCGTCAGCCAGCGGGAGCTAGATTATTTCATGATTGAGATGGACGGCACTGCCAACAAATCAAATCTTGGGGCAAATGGAATCCTTGGCGTCTCGATGGCTTATGCCCGTGCCGATGCCATGAGCGCCGGGATTCCGCTTTACCAGTATTTAGGTGGAAGCAATGCCCATTTGTTGCCCGTTCCCTGCATGAATGTGATTAATGGAGGAAGACACGCCGACAACAATGTGGATTTTCAGGAATTTATGATTGCCCCGCACGGCGCACCTTCGTTTACCGAATCAATCCGTATGGGCGAGGAAGTTTTTCACGCCCTGAAAAGCGTACTCAATGCCAAAGGATACAGCACCGGAGTGGGCGATGAAGGCGGTTTTGCACCCAACCTGAAGTCGAATGATGAAGCCGTAGAAGTTATTCTGGAAGCCATTGTTAAAGCCGGGTACAAACCGGGCGAAGAGGTAAGTATTTGTCTCGATCCTGCTGCCAGTGAACTCTGGGAAGATGGGAAATACAAACTATTCAAAAGTACCGGAAAATTCCTGTCAAGCGACGAAATGATTCAGCTTTGGGAAAGCTGGACCAGCCAATATCCAATTGTTTTGCTTGAAGACGGTTTGGCCGAAAACGACTGGAACGGCTGGCAAAACCTGACCAAAGCGCTCGGCAATAAAGTTGAACTCGTCGGCGACGATATTTTTTGCACCAACAAAACCATCCTGGCCGAAGGAATTGAAAAGGGAGTGGCCAATTCCATCCTTATAAAACTCAACCAGATTGGAACAGTGACCGAAACGCTCGAAACCATTGAACTGGCTTACAAAAACGGGTATAACTGTTTTGTTTCGCACCGAAGCGGCGAAACGGTTGACAGTTTTATAGCCGACCTTACCGTTGCAGTAAATGCCGGTCACCTCAAAACCGGGAGTGGTTGCCGTGGCGAACGCATCGAAAAGTTTAACCAGTTGATGCGCATTGAGCATGAATTGGGGAATAGTTCTAAATTTGCCGGAATCAAAGCATTTAAAAATGTTTAGTCAAAATAAGAACGGGATTTGATTTCCCTCTCAAAAACATTTCCAGATAAAATTGTTCCAAAAATCTCCTTGGGGGTTTATCGTTTCGATTGGAGTGGTCAGTCTGTTCTCAGACATGACCCACGAAGGAGCGCGTTGTTTATTTTCTGTTCTGCCAATAACATTTCCATACCGATTTATTCTTTATTGAGCCTGAAGTTCATAATGTAAGGTGACTTCAACTGTTTTCGCAATATTGCTCGAAGGTTTTCCTTTTACAAACGAGATTCCGTAATCGGCCGATGTCAGGTTAAACATATAAAGACCAACTGATCAGGCGATAACGATACCAGCCTCCTTGATTTTCATGGAATTCTGAAAAATAAATTAAATGTCTTAGAACTTTGTGTATCAGACAGGTATTGAAATTCATTATTTTTCACTGAACAAATCAAGGATTCAGTGGCGCCTTGAATCAAAAAGATATCAATTCATTCAGAAGAGCTAAACGTTTGATAAAACAACTGATTTAAAGTCCATTTATTATTTTGCACGACTCACCCGATCGACCAAATAAACGATGGACTGGTGTGAAACTCCGGAATGCAAACTCAACCCAATTTCGCAGGTTCGGCTGGTAGAATAACCGTTTTTAACTTCTGGTGGAAGTTGTATTTTCAAATCGCGCAAGCCGTGTTTGTTTAACTCCGGAAAGGAGAAGCCGCGGTCGCCCGCAAAACCACAGCAGTTTGTTTCGGGAACGATCACTTTAGCAGCACACTTTTTTGCCAGCTCAACAAGTTTATCTTCCAGTCCAAGCTTTTTCATACTGCACACCGGAAATACGGTGATGGTTTCCAGAACAGGCGTAATTTCAAGATTTGGCAAAAGGTATTCGAGAATAAATTCAACTGGTTCGTAAAGATTCAATCCTGATTTCATGCTCTCTTTCATGGTAAACAAACACGGACTCATGTCACATAAAACCGGATATTTACCGTTTTGGCTTGCGTTCAGTAGTGCTGCTTCCAGCTCGTTCGATTTTTTCAATCCAGCTTCGGTGTATCCCTTGCTCGAAAAAGCCATTCCGCAGCACAATGCATCCAGATTTTCAGGATAAATTACTTCGAAACCACCTTTATTCAACAACTCCAACATCTTTTCTGAAAGTTGTTTTTCCTTCTTATTCGCTTTCGAAACGCCCATTGACCGGTTGATGCACGAGGGAAAATAAACCACCTTATTCATTGATTTCAATCCTTTGTATGTCTTGATCCTTTTTGATCCCAAAGGCATAAATTCATTCCAGAGTGGAATTCTGTTTCCTGACAATTTTCGCATCCCTCCAGAGATGCCTTTCATTATTGAAGTTCCCAGGATGGAGTGAAAGAATCCTAGCACTGAAAGCGCTGTACGAACGATTGAAGTTGTTCCGGCCATCCGATCGGCAATCCAGGCTGCACTTTTGGGGTTGTCACCAATTTCTTCGGCTCTCAAGATTTTGATCAGTTTTCCCGTATCAATTTTTACAGGACAGGACGTGGCGCACAATCCGTCGGTAGCACAGGTTTCGTTTCCGGAGTATCGAAAGGCTCTGGCCAACGATGCGGCAATGTGTGGTTTGTGACCGCTTTGGGCCAGACTGTCCATTTCACGATAAACGACAATGCGCTGACGGGGTGTTAGCGTTAATTCTGCCGAGACACAGTTGGGTTCACAAAAACCACATTCAATGCATTTGTCAATTTTTTCATTGGCAGCCGGAATCGGCTTCAGGTTTTTCAGGTGCGCTTCCGGATCGTTGTTCAAAATCACGCCCGGATTAAGCAAGATTTTAGGATCAAAAATTGCCTTGATTCGTTTCATCAGTTGGTAGGCCTCTTTGCCCCATTCCAATTCAACAAAAGGTGCCATGTTGCGTCCGGTGCCGTGTTCGGCCTTGAGCGAACCATCGTATCTGGTAACTACCATTTCGGCCACTTCTGCCATAAAATTGGCGTACCGGTCAATTTCGCTTGGTGTGCCAAAATCCTGGGTAAATACAAAATGCAGGTTTCCTTCCAGTGCATGGCCAAAAATTACCGCCTCATAATAACCCCATTTTTCAAACAGGCTTTGTAAATCGAGTGTTGCTTCGGCCAACCGAGGAACCGGGAAAGCCACATCTTCGATAATAACTGTGGTTCCTGTTTTTCGAATTGCTCCCACCGATGGAAAAAGTCCTTTGCGAATTTTCCAGAAGAGCGAGCATTCAGCCGCATTGTCGGTAAACTGAATCGGAATCTCTGATGGAATTTCTTGAACGGTTTTCATAATTTCAGCAATTTGCTGATTGAGTTGTTCGTATTGCGTGGCGCGTGTTTCTACCAAAATAGCGCTGGCGGTCGCACTCAATGTTTTTAGATACGCGGGCATTCCGGCCTGATCTTCAACCGAACGCAAACCAGCACGATCCATCAGTTCGACAGCCGAAACTGGAGCCGATTTGAGGAGAGAAACAGCCATGCAGGCTTTTTCAATGTCCGGAAAAATCATCAGCGAACTGGCTCTGAAAGGATGCTCAACGACTGTTCTGTAGGTAATTTCAGCGATAAAGCCCAGGGTTCCTTCCGAACCAATCATCAGGTGCTGGATTACCTCGAACGGATCATCAAAATCAACCAGCGCATTCAGGCTGTAACCGGTCGTATTTTTCATTTTAAACTTGTGGGCAATGCGCCCGCAAAGTTCAGGACTGGCTTTAACATCATTCACCAGTTTGGTTATTTCCTGAATGAGTTCCGGATGCGTTTGCTGGAAATGCGCTTTACTCTCTTCGCTGGAGGTATCGAGCATGGAGCCATCGGCCAAAATGATGCGCATCGAATCGACTGTTTTGTAGGAATTCTCGGCCGTTCCGCAACACATTCCGCTGGCATTGTTGGCGGCTATTCCTCCAATCATAGCAGCATTTATCGAGGCCGGATCGGGACCAATCTTCCTTCCGTAAGGAGCAAGCAATGCGTTTACTTTAGCGCCGGTCAGTCCCGGCTGAAGTTTTATTTTTAGTCCCTCTGTATCAATCCTGAAATTCTTCCAGTGGTTTCCTGCAATCACCAAAACCGAATCGGAAATGGCCTGGCCAGAAAGACTGGTTCCCGCTGCCCGGAAAGTGAGAGGGATGTTCAGATTTGAACTTTCTTTCAGGATTAGCGAAACTTCTTCCTCGTTTTTGGCCTTGATCACCATTTTCGGAATCAAGCGGTAAAAGCTGGCATCAGTTCCGAAAGCCAAGGTATATAATGGATCATGAAAGATTCGTTTTGAATCGATGGATGATTTTAAGTTCTGGTAAAGAAGCTGATAGTTTCCAGAAAGCATGGAGTAAAATTTAATGAAATTATGAAGCAATAATACATAAAAATATTCGCCTTTTCAGTAATCTGATGAACCGTTTGTACTTCTTTCATCCAGCCCGGAATTTACTTCTCGTTTTCCCTGATTTCTTCGGCTAGCAGTAGCACGTCGTCGTATTGACAAAGCATCACCTGGAAATTAATCTGCAATTCAAAGCAGAGCTTCGGGGAGTTAACCCCGTAGCAATTAGATTAGGAGTAAAATTTATATAAGTATCCGTTTGCATGCCTAATTGTTCTGACAGATGGGGCTTTGCCCCAAACCCTAATTACTTTTTTGTCTTAACACAAAAAAGTAATCAAAAAAAGTCAAGGCTGCGTCCGCCTCGCACGAAAAACCTGCGCTCGACGGCTAAAATCTTTTAAACTCGCCTGCGGCTCAAACAGAAAAGATTTTTTAACGCCGTCTTCACTTGTTTTTCGGCTCTCCGAACGAGGCCAGTCTGTGCTCGAAGGAAAACTTTTCATTTTAGGTAAGTAAAGTAACGGATACTCATTAATTAAAATCAAAAGTTCAATGTATCTTTTATTTTTATGTAAATCTGAGAAATATGCAACTCCTATATCTCATAAATTATTGATTTAATTTTGGCATCTTCGGTACTATCCACGAAAGTTTGCAAGGTTTATATAGTTCGAAGAAAAAGGTTTTTTCTGTATGATAGCATACAAATTCCATTTTTTCATTTTCTTTGTACTTAAACCTACTGATTTGAACCAAATTAATGATTTAATATGGAGAAGATGGAAGATATTTTTCAGAAAATTGGCACTACCCAAACATTAAGTCAGAAGATTGAGCGAAACATTGAACGGGCAATTCGCGAGAAAAAGTTACCGATCGGCGCCAAACTTCCTTCGGAACGTGAATTGTGCGAAATGTTTGCAGTTAGTCGGACTGCCCTTCGTGAAGCCTTGCGGCGTTTGAGTGCACGTGGCTTAATTGAAATAAAGAAGGGAAGCGGAATGGTAGTCACCAAGATTGAATTGAAAGACGCCATCAGTTCGCTCAACTTGTACTACGATTTAAAGTTCGATGAGAACTTAATCAGTCAGATTATTGAACTTCGGCTGGCTTTCGAGCCTGAAATTGCAAAGATGGCTGCATTGAACCGCACTGACGAGGATTTGAAAAACATGGAGGCTAATTTAATAGAATTTGCCAAATGTAATCCGGATAATACCCAGCTCGAATCAGACATTGACAATCGTTTTCACCTGTCGGTGGCCCGTGCTACCGAAAATCCTTTTGTGATTATTACCATGGAACCGGTGCACAATCTATTGCCAAGAATGAGAAACTTTATATACGCCAATATCGATGGGGAAAAGGAAATTACACTTGGCTACCACAAGGAAATTGTAAATGCTATCCGCGAGCGCGATGCAGAACGCGCTTACGACAAAATGCAGGCACACATCAATCGCAATATGCAGGTTTACAATAAATTTTTCAAACCCGTTTAAACGAAAATATATCTTAAACCAATCTTAAAAGATTGGTTTAAGATTACTGATTCCAATTCCGGGTTGATCGATCAAATTGACTTTACCTTCAACTATTTTCATTCCGGAATAAGGATCGTTCGAAATCAGAAGGTTTCCATCCAAATCGGCCCAGTCGCATTTTGGAGCTATTTGAGCTGCTGCTGAAACAGCACACGAAGTTTCAGTCATGCAGCCTATCATCACTTTCATTCCAAGAGAACGGGCAAGTGTCAGCATTTGGTGAGCTTCGCGCATACCGGTGCTTTTCATCAGTTTTATATTAATTCCTGAATAAACACCATTAATTTTCATCACATCCGGCAGTCGCTGAACTGCTTCATCGGCTATTGTTGGCAGCGGACTATTCTCCGTTAACCAGGCCATGTCGTCGATGGCAGTTTTTGGCATTGGCTGCTCCACAAACACCACTCCTTTTTCCTTTAGCCAGTGAATCATTTCCAGTGCCTTTTGCTTATCGGTCCAACCCTGATTTACATCCACGCAAATTGGCACCTGAGTAATCGAACGAATGGTTTCAATCATTTCTTTATCCGTATCATGTCCCAATTTAACCTTCAGAATTTTATACGGGGAAGCCTCAGCTACCTTTTGCCGAATCACCTCAGGAGTATCAATACCAATCGTAAATGAGGTATTGGGCGTATCAGCCGGATCGTAGCCCCATATTTTATACCAGGGTTGCCCCATGATTTTCCCCACCAAGTCGTGCAAAGCAATGTCGACTGCAGCTTTTGCCGCGCAATTTCCGGGCATTACCGAATCGACATACTGAAGAATATCGTCCATCATGAACGGATCTTTAAACTGGGTCAGATTGAGCGACGAAAGAAATTTGGTTGCCGTTTCAATACTTTCACCCAGATATGGTGGCATCGAAGCTTCACCATAACCAGTAACTCCTTCAAATTCAATGCTGGTCAGGACGTCCGGAGTTGTATTCCTCGAACTGTTGGCCAGGGTAAACGTATGTCTCAGTTGCAGGTTGTAAGGAACAAACTTTAAAACCAGACCTTTTCCTGAATTCATAATTGTTTTATTTTTCATCGATGCAAAAACTGTTTCTACTCCGGCTATTCCTGCAAAAGCTGTCAAACCGGTTGTGCGTAAAAAATTCCTTCGATTTCCCATATTTTAAAGCTTATTGTTGATTAATGACCGAATACCAGGGATGATCTTTTACCAGCGTAATTCCTTCAGTATCCAGCGAATTCAGTACCCGGCTTGAAGCGACCAGATTTTTCCTTAAGGAAATATTATATTTTGGATCATTCGGATCAACGCTATTTATCCTGACAAGGCCGGACGAATGAATGTATTTTCCATCGCCAATGTATAATCCTACATGGGTGATGTGCTGTGCGCTCCGGCCAAAAAAGAGTAAATCGCC
The DNA here is from genome assembly GCA_041652995.1 of Prolixibacteraceae bacterium. Taxonomy (GTDB): domain Bacteria; phylum Bacteroidota; class Bacteroidia; order Bacteroidales; family Prolixibacteraceae; genus Aquipluma. Next base: position 66,858 of record JBAZGO010000024.1, on the reverse strand, counting down.
GGATTGCAGATTGTGAAAATCAGCAAAATCAGGATGCTCTCCGTAACGAGCCTGTTGCGAAGCATCGCGGGCCAAAATAATTCCCTGTGAAAAATATGCTGTTTTTGTCAGACCGGAACAATCAACAGCCTTGGAGCAGGTTCCACCCCACAAATAAGGTGATCCCAGCAATTTCCGGGTAACCGAAATCATAGCACTCACATCTGGGTTATGTCCAGTCCATTCGCTCCATGAAAGGCAGTCATTTTTCCGGACATAACCTGAGCGGCTATCCGGAGTCATTATCTTCAGGAATCCATCGGTTTCAGCCTCAACCACAAACAAATCACCGAGTACCAAATCGGTTACCTCCGCACTCCTTTCATCAGGAGATTCGAACGCATTTCCTGAAATCCGGTTATAGACATACCGGTTCGATTTCTTCCAGTTGTTCATTTCTGATTCGGTAAACCGTTGCAAACCGCTGCCTTCCATCCAGCCAATGTACTGATCCGGAGTTTGAACCCGATACCAGCCGCCATCGTATTCCAGAACCTTTAAAGGCGTGCCCATCAAAGCCTGTGAAACCATTTCAGCAGCATGGTCAGGCCGGGAGCGCATACTTGATGCTGAAAGTGTTGCCAGCCCCCAGGTTTTGTCGCCCAATGATACTTCGGGCAATACGTTAATTGAATCGACAAACTGAATTCGCCTTTCAGTTAATAATTTCAAAATCTGTTCCTTCGCTTCGGGCAGGTTGGTTTTACCTTTAAGTATAACCGTAGTTTTTAACGTATCTTTAAGTGAAACAATCAGAATGGCAACACGATTATCAGGAACCAACTGCGTTCTTGTGATTTCAATTTCAGAAATGAGGCTTTTGAAAGTTTGAGACTGTGCATTTATTCCAAACCCAAAAAACAGGACAATGAAGGATAAACGAAATATTTTCATGTATTTTTTTGCATTTATAAATTACTTAAGCTTACAATAAGCATTTTTCAAACAAGCGACCCGGCCATCTGAAGTAGTAACCAAAATTTTGTTTTTACTCAAAGGCTGAACGGCATTAACTAAAGCACCAGATATTTTATATTTCCAAGCAAGTTGATGTGTTTGCTTGTTGATTGCCAACACCTCCCCCATACATGTCGGGACAAAAACTAAATCACCCCTTTCCACAATGGGCGAAGGTCCTATTTCATAACCCAATTCAGCTTTACACTTCCAAGCCAATACCTGAGCGTTTGTAGATGTTGCAAAAGCCATTACGTTTCCTTCCGTTATATTTTTGATATAAACTAAATCACCATCCGCTGAAATACCAATAGATTCTCGACAAGAATATTTTCCTGAATCCCACAACTCATCTCCAGTTTTGGCATCGAGAGCAGTCATGTGTCGATCCGGCGCTACAATAAAAATCTTTCCATTTGCAGCTACCGACCACACCGCTGCAGACGAAAGCATTCTGTTGGTGTATTTTTCGCGTTTCCAGAGAAGGTTGCCGTTCAGTTTGTTGAGCGCGTAAAAAGTATTTCCCCACGAACCGAAATAAACGGCTCCATTATAAATCGATGGCTTTGATTCCACAAAATTCTTGATGTCATTATACTGCCATTTCAATTGTCCGGTTTTGAGATCAATAGCCCTGAAAATTCCTTCGGATGAACCAATATAAACTATTCCCTGATCGATGGCAGGGCTGGCAACAATGGATCTGGCAGTAATAAATTTCCACACCTGATGACCATTTTTCAGATTTAGCGCATAAATATTATTGTCGGTTGAAGCACAAACAACCAGATTCCCGCTTATGGCCGGCGTTGAATAAATTTTACCTGAAGTAGCAAACCTCCACTTCACTTTTCCAGTGCTTTTATGGATAGCAACAATCTCGCCTTTGGTATTGGCATAAACAGCAAGGCCTCCAGAGGCTGAAATGCCTGTCCCTATATCGCTATGATCCTGAAATTGCCACTTTGCCTTGACTTTTGGAAATTGTTTGTTAATTGAAAAATCAGGTCGCAGCCACTTAACCGAATCCGTCTTAGAATCCCGTTTACCAAGCGGTACTTTGCACCAAACAGCTTTTGTTTCTACTCCGGGAGTTCTTTCTGCATAAAAAAGCGTATCAGAAGTAATTGTAACAATATTATAGCCACCAATTTCATTTTTTGACCGTAAATTCGAACGCCCCATCACACCGGAAATCCCCTCGAAATTAAAAAGTTTATTGACATGCCCGTGTCCCAATAAAGTAGCCTGGATGTTTCTTGTTTTAAGCCTGTCAATTACCTCGTACCAATTGGCAAGAGTTTCGTCCAATGGATAATGATTGATGAAAATGATTGGTTGGTCTCGATTTTTCATCTGCATCAGGACGGAATCTAGAAATATGATCTGCTCGTGGGGAACCAAGCCCGGGGCCATTCGCATATTTGGGCCACTGGCAGTACCGATAAATAAGAAGCCATTTTTCTCGAACGTAAAATCTTCGGCACCAAAAATCCGGACAAAATCATTATTTCCGCTCTCAGACCATTTTGAATCGTGGTTTCCCGGAACAACATAGCAGGGCATGTTAAGTTTGCTGATAATGGATTTGGCTTCAAGAAGTTCTTTCTCAGAGCCAAATTCAGTAACATCGCCTGAAAGAATAACAAAATCAACATCAGACTGACTGTTAATGTCGTCAACTGTTCGCGCAAGGTCCTCCGCCCCCGTACTTCCACCCACATGGGTATCGGTAACATGGGCAAATCGAATGGCTTGAGCCTCACTCATAAAGCTTAAAAGAAGAAAAAAAAAGGACAAAACCAAAATCTTCATCGAACCATTATTTGATCATTCTTCAGCAAAAAAAGGTAAAAGGCCATCTCAATTAATGTTGAGATGGCCTTATGTGTTTCTACAATTAATCGCTACAAAATTGTAAATTGTTTTACGCTAGCTACTGGGACAGCCGAACGCATCCCGCCAATAACATGCTGGTACCTCCTTCCGATATATTCGGTCCAATAATCAGAATAGCTTACATATTTTTTGCTCGAATTCCACAACTGCAAATCACCAGTAATGGCGCCGTTTGCATCAACTACTTTAATTTTATAGTCAACCCTGACGCTTCCCGAAGAGTTAAAATCAGATTTTAGCACTTTCACGGGCTGCCATCCTGTTGTTTCGCCAAACGAAACCGGGGATCCAATGTTGACCATCTCACTTGTTCTAGGATCGACATACTGATACTGTAATTTCAAGTCGCAAGGCACACCTTCTGTTTCATACAGAAAATTAAAGAATTTCACATAGCAAGTTGAATCAGTATCAGTGGTCAGGTTGGCAGAATAAGGATAACCGCTATCAAAAACAATAGGCGAGCTACTGAAATCATAAACAAATACACTCTGTTTCCCAACTGCAAGCGTAACATCCTGATCATAAACCAATTCCTCACTTGTACCTTTATACAATTTCAAATTTACAGTTCCGGGATCAACAGAGTAGTAAAGGCTTACTGCGCCATTAGGGATTGCATTGTAAGTAGAAAGCGGTGCTTTGCTATTCGCAATTAACTGGCCATTCACTTCAACTTTGTAAATGTAGTTGGTTGATGTTGCAGTAACCGGAACAAAGTAGTCTAACTGAAACTCAGCTTTATCGCCCAGAGAGTCTGTCATATACTCAATCTGGTTCTTTTCGCATGAAACAGTAAAGGCCACAACCAGAATCAAACCAATATATTTTAAAATTTTCATATTCATGATTTTTTTGTTTGTATTCTAATTCGTAAGAAACTTAGTTTGAAGTAGGAAGATCTCCCGGATATGCAAACCAAGGAATAGAGCATTGGTAGTTATCGGCAGTTCCAGAAATAGGAACCAACGATTCGAGAGAGGGTTTATTCCACATATATTCAGAATTGTACCTTGGACGAATCCGATAACATGGGGACCCATCATTTCTAACATCATACGCTGATTTTCTATCTTCTACCTGAGCAGGCGACAAATATAAACCTTTATATACTTTTGATTCATTGGTATCCCATTTTTGGTTCACCATGCTAATATCCCAACCATCACCAGATTTTGGATATTCGCCTGAATAATCAATGTCAAAATGATACTTACGCATATCTACCCATGCTTCTAGAGCCCCCCATGGGTAAAGAGCTACCCACTTTTGCATCATGATGTGCGACAAAGTAAAATCAGACAATGAAAGCCCATCAACAAAAGGCCCGGCACTATATTCCGATGCCAGCGAACTAAATACACTCGTGGTTATTTTATCGCCTCCAACAGCTTGTCCTTTTGTTCCTGAATAAATATATTTCGCAGAAAAATCGAGGTCAGCCTTTACTCCCTGCTTAAAAGCCTCAAGAGCTTCCGATTTTTTATCCATTTTCCAATATGCTTCTGCCAGGCACAACTTAATCTGAGCACAGGTCATCAGGATATAAGGAGCATCATCACGATAAATCCAATGACCTTTACCGTCATTTTCAGTTCCAGAATACGATGAAGTTTTTAAGCGCCCGAAGAACGAAGGCGCTGTGCCAATAGGGCCAGCCTTTGAAGTAAATTTACCTCCATAATATTTATGACTTTTTATACTATCGGCTACATCCATGTATTCATAGTTTGGATCATCGGTTGTGGCTAATTTCACTGCAACACGTGGATCGAAATGACCTGAAACAGAATGAGCAGTATCACAGATGATTTGTCTTTCAAGCAATGCATACGGATAATATTTATTTCCTTCCAGCACTGTTTTTTCACCGGTTGATTCATCGTAAGTTGGAACCGTACCTGTAAAAACCTGAACAGCATATTCGTGCTGAAAATAGGAATAACTCAAATTCGCTCTGTAGACACCAAAGAAATTGTTATAGGCTGAATAAGGTGCATCAGCGGAACCACCAGCAACAGTCACCGTAGCGTCATCATCAGCAGATTGAAACGATTTTGCTGCACAATCAACTAATTCCTGGGCATATTCAGATGTAAAATTAGTCTTGTTCGACAACGAAGAAAGATTGCTAACAATTACACCATAGGCGAACTTAATCCATTTCGATTTGTCTCCGCCATAAATGTAATCGTTGCTACTAATTTTTGTTCCATAATTATGAGTGTCATCCATTTCGAGATATTCAATGGCCGTTTTCGCCCATTCACGAATCTGAGGATAGATTTCTTCCTGATAATCATAATCGTGCGACAAAAGCCCTGCTACAAAGGCTTCTTTCATCGGCAGATCGGCATGCATTTTTGTTAACATGTCCCATGAATAAGCTTTAATGGCATAACCAATGCCTGCCAAAGTCCAATCCTCTGCTTCCACCGACTGGTTGATCATATTTTCAAGGTTCATACCTTGGCTCCAATAAACCATTCGCCAGATCTGCCCTCCGGCATCGCTGCCAACGCTATAAAAATTATTGGCAAAAGTAGTGTACGAGGTTGTCCCCATCATTTGAGCAAGAGGACCAGTAGAACGAATGTCGTAATAGGCTTCATTGTATGCTTCAATAATACCAGCCAGATAGAGGTATCCATCCACATAATCAGGAGCATCAACATTCTTGTTCACATCAAGATAGCTATCGCAACTTACATTCGTAAACAGAAGCGATACTGACAATACAATAGAAAATAGTATTTTTTTCATAATGCTTTTCTAATTTTAAATTAACACTTCTATTTGAATGTAAGACTTACACCAAAAGAAACCGCTCTCGGATTTGGTAATGACCAAACATCAATACCTTCACCACCGGAACCACCGGCAGCAGCAGAAACAGTGTTTCCAACAGCGTCGATTCCCGAATAATTCGTCCAGGTCACCAAATCATTACCGGCAACATAGATATTCGCATAAGAGACAAGAGATTTTTTCAGCAACTTTGAAGGCAATGTATACGATAAACGCAATTCCTGCAAACGCAAATAATTTACATTTTTTTCTAACCAATCCTCATCACCACCAGCATAAATTGAAGAGCCATACGTGTCATAGGTAACCGAGATATTATTTACAGTTGGACTGGTAGTATTTTCGTTGCCATCTTGCAACACACCTCTAAAAACAACCGGGCCACGCTCTCGCAATTCGACTGATTCCCAACTGGTACCGTTTGACATCATCAATCGTTTTGTACCATTAACAACAGTTGCTTTGTATCGCCCTGCAAACATTGCCGATAAACTAACACCTTTGTAATTTACCCTTGAAGTAATACCAAAACGCATTTTGGGTTCCCTGTCTCCAACCACACTCCAGGTTGCATCCACAATTGGAAGGCCTGTTGTTGGGCTGATTAGGATATCACCGGCATCATTCCGGGTATATGCCCTCCCTGTAAGTGTAGTTACAGGGTTACCAACCATGATACCATTACGGATATTTCCAGAATTCCATGTATATGGGTTATAATATTCTGTTACATTATCCGGAAGATAAACAACCTCCGATTTTGTGCCTGAAGCATTAATACCAACATTCCATCTTAACCCATTTACTTTGCGAATAATATCCGCATCAATGTGGGCTTCCCAGCCCTGAGTATCAAATGTTCCAACATTCATGTTATTTAATACAAACCCTGTTGCATAACTCAATCGGAAACCTTTTACAATCTGATCGGCACTATGAGTTTTAAAATAAGTAAAATCGACATTTATACGATTATCGATAAATCGGCCTTCAAGGCCTATCTCCCGGGATGTAGTCATCTCAGGTCTCAAGCTTCTGTTCGGCCCCGTAAAACCATATTTATAACCACCACCAGTTAATCCTGTTGCTTCCAGTTGCGGATCTATTTCAAGAGGTCCGGCATCTTTACCAACCTGAGCAACCGAACCGCGAAGTTTCAGATAGTTAACTTGCTTGTTATTCTTCAGGAATTGTAACTCAGTAAGAATAAATGAAGCCTCAACTGCCGGGTAGAAATACGAGTTGTTATTAACAGGCAAAGTCGACGACCAGTCGTTACGAGCACGAAGTGTTAAAAATGCCATATTATTATACCCCATCTCCACTTGACCTGAAATTGCCTGAACCCTACGTTTGGTTGAGGTTTTTGAAGATGATACTGTAGACGGATCGGTATTGTTGATAGATTGGAAATCGACAACAGCATATTTTGATCCAGTCGTGGCTAAGCGGGTAACGCCATTTTCGATTTGATGATAACCCAACTGTGTCGACAAAGTGAATTTCTTGTCGAAGAAATTATTATTATAACCCGTAATAAAATTTAGTGTAGGATCTGAAAAATCTGATTTTGCAAGGTTATAAATACCTACACCCCCATTGTTATCATAATAGTATGGATGTTTTGAAGTTTCAAATGTTTGCAAACCAACATCCCATCCAAGCTGTGCGCGTATAAACGCATTTTTAATCGGCACAATGGTAACTGCCGCATTGGAAATAAAGCGATTAGACTCATCGTAGAGTTTGTTCTTATTCAAACCAAACAATGGGTTCAATAAATCGGTATCGGTATAATAATCTGGCATGCGCATGTGTGAACCATCTTCGTCCAGGTAATTTGCCATATCGTCTACCATCGGCCAACGCATTGCCATGTACAAAGGGCCATCAACACCAAGAGGAGCCTTATGATTTTTTGTGGCTGAAAATTGCATGGATGATTCGAACCTTAACCATTTTGTAATTTCAGCTTTTCCTGATAAGGAAATATTCATACGCGAATAATCAGTTGTCTTAACAACACCAGTCTGATCAAGGAAAGAAGCTGCAGCTCGAATTGTAGCTTTATCGGAACCAGCCTCAACAGATATATTGTGTTTCGAGGAAAAACCAGTTTGCAATACAGATGAAATATTGTCGTAAAATTGCGTGCCATTTGGATACAAACCGCCATAACGGGAAGTATAAAACCAGTTAGTGGTACCATAAGCGCCATTGGCATACTTATCCTGCATTTCTGGGTATCCATAAGAGTTTTCCCAACGGAAAGTATTGCTATATGAAACGGTTCCTTTTCCTGATTTACCTTTCTTTGTTGTAATAATAATCGCACCATTCGAAGCATCAGAACCATAAAGAGCTGCGGCCGAAGCCCCTTTTAAAACAGTCATAGACTCAATATCTTCAGGGTTGAAGTCGTTACCGCGTGATGCAAAATCGAGGTTACGCACAGAATACGATGCTCCGCCATCAGCAAGGTTGAGCGGGTTAAAAGTTGAGTTGTTCATTGGAATACCATCCACAACATATAAAGGCTGGTTATTACCCGAAATAGAGGTAATGCTCCGCAACACTACAGTTGTTGAAGCGCCTGGGGCCCCACTGCTGGAAGAAACATTCATACCAGCCACACGACCCTGAAGTGCTGAAACGAAATTATCTCGTCCCGAATCTACAATATCAGACGCTTTCACATTCTGGGCCGATGACCCCATGGCCCGAGCAAGACGTTTCATACCAAACTCAGCAGTTACCATAACTTCATCAATTGCTTGAACATCAGAACTTAGCTGTACATCAATCTGTTTCGATGCACCTACTTTAACTTCCAATGGAGCATATCCAATAAAAGAAAACTTAAGTGTTTGCCCTTCTGAAACATTGATTTTATAATGCCCCCTAATGTCAGTCATAGTTCCAGTAGTAGTATTCTTAATTAAAACACTAACGCCGGGTAGAGTATCCTTAACATCAGTAGTCGTAACATAGCCTGTAACCGTTTTTGTTTGTGAAAAAACGCCGGAAGGAATCATCAGAATGCCTAGCAACGCAAAAAAACATGTTAGCAAAAAAACTTTCATAGAATTTAATTTAGATAATTTGACAACTGTTTACCAGGATCAGTAATTCTCTGTTAATGGTCGTAGTTTCTGTTCCGTTAATCACACCTTTTCCGGATAATGGAACATTTAATAGAGGTTCAATGAGTGGTTTTTTCAGGATAATATCTTTCAAGATACCCTCCCGTGCAGTCGCCATTTGGACAACCAGACACATGTAAAAGATAAATAGTAAGCTTTTTTTCATAGCAACCTTTTAAATTAATATATAGAAATAGATGTTTTCAAGAAACTTAAGACATAGTTGTTATCAAGAAAATTCATTACTTATTAAAGATTTAACAAGCAATCGATTAACTGAAAAACACAATCAAATAACTCATTAACAGTGGGACTAATTTAATTTTTTTATTCTAAAGAATGATATTTTTGTAACATATAATACCAATTTTTTTATACAAAAATTAACACCTCATAAACTTATTGATTTTCAGAAATTTAGGTCTTTACAAAGAATTCAAGCTAAATTGATCAAGACCTATAAGGCATTTTGCGAGGGGTGTTTACTTGTATAACAAGTACTTTTCCCGAAGCTTTTTGAAATCAGTTAAGCCGGGTTCCCACGATTCGCGAATCTCTTTTTCCGACTTTCCCGAAATAATTTGTTGTCTTAACTCAGACGTCCCTGTCAGTTTATCGAAATTGCCCATCTGGTTACTTTGTTTATAATCGAAGAACTTTTCTTTGTAAGGATAAGCCTGGTACATCTCGATCAGCCATTTCAAGATTATTTTTCCTGTTTTCCGGTATTCACCCCCATCAAACTTCCGCAAATCAAGTCCAAAACACTCCTTGTCCTGATGCAGGGGTGTTTCACTCATTCCTTTTATACTGACCGGAGTAAACGAAAATTTGTATTTTCCCTTCAAGTCAGGATTTCCGAGAACGGTAAACGGGAAATGTGTTCCACGCCCCTGGCTGATAATTGTTCCCTCGAATAAACACAGCGAAGGGTATAACAAAATAGATTGTTGCGTATTCAGATTTGGGGAGGGAGAAATTGGTAATACATATTCCATATCATGTGTATAGTTGGCAACCGGAATAATGGTGATTTTGCATTTTACCTGATTGGCAAGCCATCCTTCGCCATTATACATCCGGGCAAGTTCTCCTATCGTCATTCCGTGAGTAATGGGTATCGGAAACATGCCAATGCCCGATTTCAGTTTCATATCCAGAATAGGGCCGTCAACACTAAATCCGTTTGGATTGGGACGATCAAGAATTTGCAATTCCTTATTATTTTCAGCGCACGACTCCATAACACGAGCCAATAAATTAATATAGGTATAAAACCGTGCACCAACATCCTGAATATCAAAAATCGCCAGGTCGACATCTGACAAATCTTCCTTTGATGGTTTGCTCTTTTTCCCGTATAGCGAGATTTCAGGAATACCGGTCCTGGCATCAATACTGTCGGCAACAACTGCTCCGGCGCTGGCCGTACCCCGGAATCCATGTTCAGGTCCAAAAATCTTTACAATTTTCACCCCCAGCGATCTCAGGCTATCAACCAGTGTAACTTTCCCAATGACCGAAGTTTGATTGGCTACAATCGCAATGCGTTTTCCATCCAGTAATGGAAGATATTTCCGGGTTTGTTCAGCCCCTGTTATTATTCCTGAATGGACTTCTGATGTTTTATTTTCAATTTGCCGTTTCCCTGTTGAATTTCCATATGAATTCAAAACCATGAAAATCAGACTTAAAACCAAAAAATAAGCGTTTAGTGTTTTCATAATCATCGATTTATTGGCTTGGGTTCTTGTTACTTTTTTATATTCCGGTAAATAGCCGACAAAATTTCTGTCCGTATATTCATTTTGCTGATCAGATTGTTGTTCCGGGTTGGGTAAACGCGGTTTGAAAGAAAGATATACATCAGGTTGTATTCCGGATCCATCCATACAAATGTTCCGGTATAGCCAAAATGCCCAAAACTTTCAGGACTGGCTTCCGGGCACGGATAATCATCTTCGGGCTTCAGCGAACCATTGTTGATGGCCGGTTTATCGAAAATTATTCCGCGATGGTTATTGTTTTGCGGAAACTGAACGCTGGTAAATTCTTTCATCGTGGCTTCGCTTACATACTGCTTTCCGCCATAAGTTCCCATTTGAAGATACATTTGCATCAGTTTTCCCAAATCGTTAGCCGAGGCAAATACTCCCGCATTTCCTGAAACCCCGCCCAAAACCGCTGCCGACTCATCATGAACTGAACCCTGCAATTGCTGAAACCGGTAATAATCATCATTTTCTGTAGGAACGATCTTGTCGCGCGAAAATTTCTGCAACGGCAGGTAAGTCACCTCATAAGCTCCCAGAGGCTTGTAAAAGTTATCATACACAAATTGCCTAAAATCTGAGCCCGATACATTTTCAACAATCTGAGGTGTAATTACCAATGGAAGATCGCTGTAAACATACTTTCCGCGTGTCTTCAGCGGGCTTTTGCGAATATCACGCCATACGGTTTTCAGGAAACGATTTTCAAGATACATTCCGGGCGCCACATAAAGCGAATGACTTTCGTCAGGTCGGATTGAATACCATTTTGGGGAAGGTTTTCCGTTTTTAAGCGATTGTTTATAGAAACCGATAAAAGGCACAAGCCCAGACTGATGAGCATATAATTCCCGAACAGAAATATCGTTTTTATTTGAACGGTGAAAAAGCCGGTTTTTCCAATCCGGGAAATAGTTGGCCACCGGTTTATCCAGATCAATTTTCCCTTCGTCGTAAAGTTTCAAAATACCGGGTAAGCCTCCGGTTACCTTGGTTACCGATGCCAGATCGTACAAATCATCTGCTCGCGACGGAATCCGTTTATCGAAAGTTTGATATCCGTAAGCTTTCTTTAAAATTACCTTCCCGTCTTTTGCCACCAGAATGTTGCAACCGGGGAAAGCTCCTTTTTCCAGAGCCAGATCTACAATTGAGTCGATATCCGCATAAAAAGTGACCGATTGAATACCTGCATCTTCAGGAATAGAATATTTTAAGCGGACTGGTTTTTCTAGGATAATGCCATCGCCCATTTTATATTTATTGCCAATATCTACCGGAAGTTTACCGTGTGCGCCAATTCCTCCAAAAATCAGTTGGGCCGAAAGCGACTGAACAATCGTATCATTCTGGTAGGCCATAATCAGACCCGGCGGTTTTGATTGATTCTTCATTTCCAGCAACCCGTATGGATTCGCGAAATAAACCAGAACCGATTTTTTCTGCGTTGATAAATATTCAACCAGCGATTCCAGTTCTTCGGTTACACCATAAGGTCGTTTGGCGTGTTCCATCTGCAAAACGCCAACCTGCATCGACTTGCGTGTTTCACTTTCGTACAGCGAATGAATTCCGGCGATCACCAGATTATACGGTTTGAGTTTAGTTTTCAGAGCGTCCAAATCTGTTTCTGTAAACTTATCCGGAAGGTTAAAAAAATCGACTTTGGTATAATTGGCCAGCATTCGCTGGAAAGTCGTATTTTCCTTATCCCCAACCGAAAGAGCGGCAATTTTCAGGGTATCCAACCGGTCAAGCGGAATCAGATGATTCTTATTTTCGAGTAAAGTCAGCGAGCCTTCGATCATCTTTCGCTTCAACAATTCGGCCTGCGGCGAATTCAGGTCGGCAAACAAATTCTTTGGACGAATAACCTGCTTTTTATTCAATCCGGCCCAATACTTGGCCGCCAAAACCCGGCGACATTTCAGGTTTATTTCGTCCCAGCTCAATTCTTTTTCCTGAAGAGCTTTCTGAATGGCTTTGATTGTAACCACCGCATCCGTAGGAAATTCGATCACATCATTTCCGGCTTTCAGGGCTTTCACATCAATTTCTCCGGGCTTACCAAAACTTTTGGCACCGGCCATGTTCATGGCGTCGGTAATTATCAGGCCTTTATAATTCCATTCTTTTCGCAGAATATCTTTCACAATTTTCGACGAAAGGCTCGAAGGAATTCCGGGTTCTGCATCCAGTTGCGGGACATTCAAATGCGCAGTCATCACAGCGCCCACGCCTGCCGCTGACAATTTCCGGAAAGGTAAAAGCTCTACCGAATCGAGCCTGGCGCGGGAGTATGGTACCTGGGGAAGTGTCAGATGCGAATCGGTTTTTGTATCGCCATGTCCCGGGTAATGTTTGGCTGTCGCGATAATTCCGTTTTCCTGAAGTCCTTCGACATAAGCCATGCTGCATTCGGCAACCTGCTTTGGCGATTGCCCAAACGAACGCATCCCGATGATCGGGTTCATGGCTTCCATATTGACATCGCAATCCGGGCCCAGACTGACTTGTATGCCCAAACGCTTCATCTGACGCGCCATTTCGGCCGTCGTCGATTTTATCAGTTCCGGATTTTGCGAAGCGCCCATCATCATGTTATACGGAAAAGCAATCACGCCGGGCAGGCGCATGGCCACTCCCCATTCGGCGTCAATGGCCACGAAAAGCGGTGTTTTAGCCAGCGACTGGTAAAAATTCGTCTGACGAACCAGTTCTTCCGGACTTGTCTTGAAATAAATTATCCCACCAATATCATAGTTTTTAATCAGTTCGGCCACTTCCATTTGCCGTGACAGATGTTCATTCGACGACAGATCGACCCAAACCAGTTGCCCGATCCGCTGGTCCGGAGTCAACGAATTGAATACCGAGTCAACCCACTGATTTTGCATCAGATTATCCAGATTTATTTGGGCTTTGGCAACAAGAGAAGATATCATAATTACTAGTACGGTAAAAATTAAGGAGAACATTCTCACCTGAAAATTAATCTTAAATGTTTCTGTCTTCATTTTCTTAACGTTTAAAATTCTTCAAATCGGTAACCATTTTTGCAGTCAATTCCTGAAATGTTTCCTGACTGACACACACCTGCTCCAAAATATCAACAACATCTTCCTTTGTCATTTTGTCAAAATCTTCGCGGCGCGGTGTAATGAAAACACCGCCAAAATCAACCGAACCGGGGCTAATCAAAATCTGCTCCTCGCCTTCGGCAAAAAATTGTCGGGGGCGGTGCGCTTTCCGCGGGAAAAGATGAATGGTCCATTTCCTGTTGGCAAACATGCAAAGCGCATTCATCATTGGTTCAACCTTTTCAGGCTGCATTTTCCGGAAATGCCGGTAATAAATTTCAACAACCTCAAGCGCTTCATTCATTGATACACTTTCAACTGAAATCATTTTCCGGAAGTAATTTTCGAAAACCCAGACCTGAGTTTTTTCGCCTGAAAAAAGTGGTTTCCCCAGGACCGGCTTCAGTTGTTCAAATTCGTTATTTATCGGCATAAAACCATTTTCTCCGGCCTGAAAATGCAAATGATCGGGAGCAGAGGCGCCACATTCCGGACCATTGTAAAACACGGTAAATCCTTCCATGGCCTCGGCCAGTTCGAGCAAAGAGCGAACATTCGGAATAAATCGCTGATCGATGTGGCTGTTGCACGAAATGGTAAAATGGTTTTTAAAAATCGGGAACGGATTGACCAAAATCAGGAACTGATCGCCAAAAGCAATCGAATCCTGCTCGGTTGGACGGTTTTCTTTGCACAAAAAACATTTGCGGGCCGCAATCGATTCCTTATCCACATTGGCCACCGACGAACGCATCCGCTCCGGATTAAACTGAACCCTGATCTCAAATCCGTCAAACCGAAAGCTCTTTTCCTCCACCTTTTCCAATCCCTTGAAATTAGCCGCAGCCAGAGGCCAGGTCAACTTTTGCGTTTCAATAAATTCCTGAAGAACCTGTTCCGCAGAATGATTTGTATTTGCAATAATTTCGAGCAATTGAGCCATATCGTTTGTATTCAAACCGTCAAGGTTTTAAAAAACCCTGACGGTTAATTATTCGTTCTATTTCTGTTTTCTTGCTTTTAATTCAATCGTGCGAATCCGGTCTTTGTACAAATTGTGGGCATTCATCACCTCAACGCTGAGCGCTGCGTCGGAGTTGTCGTCCCAGCGGCGGCACAGGTAAAGCGGTTTGTAAATCCGGCCAATCTGGTAACGACGTGAAATCGCCAATCCCAATGCGTAATCTTCGCCATAATTCACATTCGGAACCGGAATCCGGCGTAAAACCGGTGTGTAAAAAGCCCGGGGAGCGCCCAAACCGTTTATCCGGAGGGCATTGTTCCGTCCATTTTCAGGCGTCCATTCTTTGTGGTCAATGATTCCCGGAGGAATTTCTTCCAACGCAAAATTCACCATCTGATACGTCCCGACAACCATCGCACAATTTTGTTCATAAAATGCATCAACAACCTGCTGAACGGTGGTTTCATCCTTGTACAAATCGTCGCTGTCGAGCTGTATGGCAAACTTCCCGCATTGCGGATGATTAGCTGCCACATTCCAGCAACCTCCAATTCCCAGATCGGTGCGATCGGGAATAACATGAATCACACGATCATCGTCAAAGGCATACTTCCGGATGATTTCAGTGGTTCCGTCGGTTGAAAAATTATCGACAATGATCAGGTTAAATTTAAAATTGGTCTTTTGCGACAACACCGATTTAATGGCATCTTCGATGGTTCGAACCCGGTTTTTAACCGGAATAATCACCGATGCCTCCACCTCGAATCGCTGTTCATCGAACTTTACCAGAGTAAACACCGGTTCGAGATAGCCGCCCACATTTTTCAGATGCTGAGTGCACGCTTTTTCCATTTCAATTTGTACTGCCCGGTTCTTCGGATCGACATAATCAAATATTTTCTCGCCTGATTTGCGGGAATCCGATTCCTGTTCGGTATATAAAAACTCCGGAATCCGGAACAAATCAGCATACTGCGAAACACCCAACCGAAGTGCATATAAGCCGGCAAAAGCAAAATCTACAGAAACACCTTCCGCCGCTTTTTTCATGATTTCAGTCCGGTAAAACAACACCGAACCAAAATTGAAATCGTCGCGCAAGCTGCCTTCCTGATAATCGATCACCGGATGATTTTCGACCTTGTCGTTTTTCACGGCCAGGTAATTTGCATACACCATACCGCAGCGCGTATCGTCAGCAATCTGGGCAAAACGCTCCAGCGCTTTTTGCCCCAGTTGAAGCGAACTTTGCCGGGTGTAAATCATGGTATATTTAGTATTGGCCAGGGTTGCCATTTGCAGAACCGTTTTTCCGCTGGTCATCGGTCCCGATTTCAGCACTTCTACACCATCAATCAAACACGTCTGATCCGGACCGCAAATCACAACAATTTGGGAAACAAGTTCCGATTTTCTTATTTCACGGATGGTTGCAAGGGTTTCTTCTTGCGTCCCAAACGGGATAAAACAGGTAATTTTTGTCATTTTCAATTGAATATCATTATTTAAATTTTCTTTTTAAAGGAATCTTTCACAGGCGGTTTCATAGTCCGCAAACTGAGACTGCGACTGAACACTCTTTTACCTCATCCCCCAGTATTTCAGAATCTGCCCCACCATTTCATCACGCTGCTGGTTGGTTGTAATTGTTTCGAAAGGAAACCCCAGCACAATCGTATGATACTTGTCGTCGAAACAAATTCCGGCAGTTTTGTTATCGCCTTTATACCGGAAAAGAACCTTTGCATGTTCGCCTTTAGGTTCAATGGCATCGGGCGATTCAACCTTATATATCTCCCGATTGTAATCCTGAACGAAATGAAATTCCGAAGGGAAATCGGATTTCATGGCATTTACCGGATAAACCTGCCCGCTCTTGCTGGCATGATTGGTCATCAACCGGTAATGCAATACATCAGCCGCGAATTTGCCGGCCAGCGTATCGCCGCAAAGTTCCAGATCGGTTCCTAAATACGCACCTGATAAAAATAGTTTTGCACTTTCGCCGGAAGCATATTCAGCTATTTCACGCCTCATTTCAGGAGTAAAAAGTGTAAAATCCGTTTTAGAAAAGCCATACAAGCGTTTGGTCGTTTTTTCTTCGCCGAAAATAATATCGAGTGCCGAGAATGTATTTTTATCCCATTTCCCTTGTTCAAAGGCCTTGCCACTCATCGAAATAAAACCAAAGCCATTATTTCGGAAAGCCATGCCGTGAACCAGCGGATAATCGAACGAATTTCCCTGAACAATACGGGTTTCCTGATCGGCAAAGCAAGATCCAAAACCGGAAGCATCGTCATCTTTCCACGGCGATTTGCGGTTAAAATCATATTGATCGCCAATAAAGGCCATGTCATTCTTCCAGGCTACACCTTCATCTTCAGCCGTGAAGAAACCAGCATATTTACCATTATCAAAGGCATCAGGCCCACATACCCGGTCGAAAGCATTCACAATTAGAACCGGTTTTTTGTCATCGGTTGGCAAGCTGCAAGCCAATATTTCCGAGGGGAAACTTTCGCCGCCATCATTTACCGCCGTAACTTTAAAACTATAAATAACGCCAGGTTTTAAACCTGAAATTAAGTCGGTTGTGTCCGAAACCGCACGCCCGTTATCAAATCCCTCGTTTTCAATCCGGGTATAAATCCGGTACGATTTTGGGGTTGCTGTTGGCTCAAGTTTGTCGGCAACGGGTGTCCACAACAAGCGAATATTTTTCCCTTCCGGTTGCATCTGAAAATGACCGACCGGAAGCGGTTGCACCACATATTCCTGATGATTCTGAAATGCCAGAAACTTCAGGATGCCTTTATAAAATGCCCGGCTCACATCGAATTTAAACCGAGGATCGTTGGCCTGCTGCATATCGGCAAAATTCTGGTGCGAAAGAAATTCGGAAAGGATGGCAGGTACTTTCGGACGGGCAGCCTCGGAGTATTGCTTGTTCCACATTCCGCGACGTGTCCAGTCAGGCTTATACAATTTTTGCAAATCATTTACCACCTGTGTTTGGACAATATCAGCCAAATCGCGGCTCGCCCAGCGGGATTGCCCGTTTACAAAATGATCAGGCCCAAAAGTAGTATCGTAAATCATAAGACTTCCAATGATGGAACTGTCGGGCGTGGTTCCCGCATCGGAGTGAAAGGCCATCGACATATCCATTGGGATTCCAAGTCCTTTTACATCCGGCTTTCCTGACGGACCATTTGGTGTGCCCATCAGGTAATCGGCCCATTCGCCGCGACTTTGGTAATCGTCTTTGTAATCGTTGTTCCCGATTATTCGTTTAACCTGATCTTTTCCATTATTCGGATTATTCGCTTTCTCCCGGTTCAAAATATAAACCAGCGAATCGGGCATCCCGGAATATTGCAAATAATAACGCGCTCCTTCCTGGTAACGCGGACGCTGACTCGCAAACGGAACCCAGGCCGACGAGTCGAGGGCAAAACCTTTCTCGTCGCGCAGTTTCCGCAAACGATCCATATCTTCAAGATGCCCGCGCACCACATTTCCCATTCCGCCACCAAACCGCACGGCATCGGCCGAAACAAACTTTCCGGTTTCGTTCGATTGGTTGGTCAGCACAACTTTTGCCGTTTCTTTATTCAGGCCCTTATCAAACCTGAAAGTTCCCAGGTAAATCCAGGTCCCGCCACCCATGGTCTGGTTCACCAAAAACCCGGTTTTACCTCCTGAATGATAAACGGTATAATGCGCATCGGTTACATTTTTATCGTTCTGCACATACGAAACATACACGGCATATTCGCCGGTTTGCGGAATTTCAGGAATGTATTCAACCTTTGAATCTTCACTTTTCTGCGCCACCATCACCTGGGATTTTCCCATTTGGAAAGGATTTTCATCTTCGAATAAAAATGGAACCTTATAGCCAAAACCAGTTTTCGCATCAGTTAAATCTCCATTCTCCTGATAAAAAGAACCTTTTGACGAACCATCAGCATCAACAATTATTTCGTGAGTCTGCGTATCCCGTTCGCGCGGAAGAAAAACATGCGCCCCGGCGTTCTCAATCATTGGCGTGATGTAAGGAACTACAAAACTCATCGTCCACAAATCTTCAACAGTCAGGAAAACGCGAGCACGCTGCCATTCCCAACGATCGAGCTTGTTTTCGTAAAACCATCCGTGACTGGGCCAGAGAGCGATATTCCGATCGTTAAGGCCTTCTGACGGAACATTGTTTTTTGAAATATCCCGGACAATCGGAGTCCTCACTTTTTCGAATTTCACAAACCTGGAAGAATCAATTTTTTCGGAATTTCCGCGGTAATAATTTGGGATCAGATCCGAAATTTCTTTACCCATACTTTCAATGGAAACCGAATATTTCCGGAACTTCCGGCCCAGCAAATCGGTGTACCAGTTGTAGTACTGTGTTGTATTATCGGGCCTGAACGGGATGTACGAAAACGTATCTTTCATCTTCAGGCTTAATTTTTTCGATTGAACATTAACAACAACCGTATCGACTTTAAATTTATAAACTGTTCCGGCTGAGGCTTTTTTTGCAAATTCTGCAGAAGCACGGTTGGCTTTTTTGTTGAAGCGTTTTGTTTTATCGGCTTTGGCAGACGAGGCAGACAAAAAAACGAGCAAGCAAACAAATCCGATTTTTGATGCACTATTTCTCATGAACCTTGATCCTGAAAAGAGTCTGTTTTCGAAATTTATTTTCACAGCTTTAGATATTGTATTTGAAACCAACTTCTTCATCATACTTTGATGAAAATTTTCTTTTTGTACAACACATATCCAAGCAGCCAGAACACGACCACATGAAAAATGGCAAAAAGCAACGAGCCATTCAGCTCACCGGCCATCGGCAAAAACATTTGTTTATACATCCAATTCGATCCACTCACAACCGATCCATCTGATCCTGAAATTTTGATCATTCGTCCCAAAATTCTCGCCCATACGCCGGAAAGTGCAAAAATGAACAGCGGATTCATTCCGAAAACCACGAAAAAGGAAGTCCATTTGGAAAAGCCTTTCAGATCGATAATCCAAATAAGTAAGGCCAGCACCAAACAAGCCCAGCCAGCCGTGTACAACACATACGAACTTGACCAGATGGCTTTAATAATCGGGAAAGCCAGCGACCAGACCAAACCAGCAGCAATTGCAGCAATCCCGAAAAGAATCAGTGTTTTAGGCACCTGTTTCTTTTCGGTTTCTTTCACAACCGATCCGATCAGATAACCAATAATGACGGTTACAACTGCCGGAATGGTGCTCAGCAATCCTTCCGGATCAAAAGGTATCCCGAAGCCTTTGTAAAGATGGTTAACACCAAGAACAGCGGAATCAAAAGCAATTGTTGCATTTCCCTGAAGCGAAAAAGGATCGGAACCACCCAAAACATACATCAGTCCCCAATAAAACAGTAAGATAGCGCCGCCGATATAAGGCAGATATTTTCTCGGAGATGCCAGAACGATAACTGCTCCGATGCCGTAAGCCAGTGCAATTCGCTGTAAAACACCCAGAATACGCAGTTTCGAATAATCCTGTGCCCACTGCGGAAAGGAATTCAGGAACAAGCCAATGGCAAAAATCAGCAACGTTCGTTTACCTATCTTCAGCAGCGATTCCTTATTCAACGAATTGCCGTATTTCGAAAACGAAAAAAACATGGAAACTCCAACCACAAAAAGGAAGAAGGGGAAAACCAGGTCGGTAGGCGTGCAACCACTCCATTTGGCATGTTCAAGCGGAGCATAAATGTGCGCCCAGCTTCCGGGATTATTCACCAAGATCATCAGGGCAACCGTCATTCCACGTAATACGTCAAGCGCGAGGTAGCGTTGAGCTGTCTTCATTCGAATTTGTTTTTTTCGTTAATAAAAATAGTCCGGTGAACATGATCAAACCATTCAGGAGCAGAAGTTCGAACCCAAATTTGTATCCATCGAACCAGGCAACAGAATTTTCATTGATGATATAAGTTAACACCGGGGAAAGCAAGCCAAGTAAAGGAACATAGCGATCTTTAACCTGACGTTTGGTCAAAATGCCGAAAGCGAACAGTCCGAGCAACGGCCCGTAAGTGTATCCGGCAACTTTGAAAACAGCAGTAACCACGCTGTCGTTGTTGATGATGCGGAACAAAACAATTACGAAAAACATCAGAATAGAAAACGCGATGTGCACTTTCATCCGGGTGGATTTGCTGTTCGGATTTTGCGGATCAAGGCTCAAAAAATCGATGCAAAACGATGTGGTTAATGCGGTCAGGGCCGAGTCGGCACTGGAATAGGCTGCTGATACGATTCCAAGCAGAAACAGAATTCCGGCCATCAGACCGAAATGATTCAGGGCCAGTACGGCAAATAAGTCGTCGGTTTTTGCCGGCACCTGAATACCTTTCTGTTGAGCAAAAATATAGAGCATCACACCCAGACATAGAAAAAGAATGTTCGCCAGAATAAACGCAAAACTAAACCAATAGATATTTTTCTGGGCCTCTTTCTGGTTTTTGCAGGTCAGGCTCTTTTGCATCATATTCTGATCCAAGCCGTTCATCACAATCACAATCCCCAGTCCGGCCAGAAACTGTTTGAAAAAATTAGTTTTCGAGCGCCAGTCCCAATCGAACATTTTACTGTAAGGATGCGCATCAATGGCATGGATCATTTTCCCCATACTCATGTTCAGTTGGGTTGAAATAACAACGATTGTAAGCACAACTGAGGCCAGAATAAAAATGGTTTGCAGCGAATCGGTCCAGACCACCGTTTTTATTCCGGCACGAAAAGTATAGGCCCATATCATCAGGATGGTAAATAAAACCGTTACCCAGAAAGGAATTCCCAGTGCATCGAAAAAAGCGATCTGCAACACTCCGGCAACCAGGTACATGCGAAACGATGCCCCGATAGTTTGCGAAACCAGGAAAAAGAACGAACCGGTTTTGTACGATCCATTTCCAAAGCGCTGATTGAGATAGGTATAAATGGAAACCAGCCTTAACCGGTAATACAGCGGAATGAGCACCAGGGCCACTGCCCAGTAGCCAACAAAATTTCCAAGCAAAAACTGTAGGTAAGTCCAGCCCGAATTACCTACCTCGCCCGGAACCGAGATAAACGTCACGCCGGAAATGGTGCTCCCAATCATGGCAAAAGCCACGAGGTACCAGGGCGATTTGCGGTTACCCGTAAAAAATGTTTCGCTGTTTACATTCTTTGATGTAAAATACGAAACACCCATCAGCATGATGAAAAAAGACAAAATGACAAGAAATACGATTAATGTGCTCATCCAAATTTCGTTTCAGATTATTTCTTTGCTGTTTTAAAAATCAAGGGCTGGCTTTCGTGATGCGTTGAACTAATTGCAGTTACAAAATAATTACACCTCGAAGTTTTGCTTTTTCTGTTCTTCCTAATCAGTATGGTAGTATCACTGGTAACTTTCAAAATATTCTCCGGATTTTCGATGTTCAATTTAGCCTTTTTACTGAACTTATAAATCACAAATAACCGGTCGTTATTCGCTTTCGCCCATGAAAGTGTATAGGTTCTCCTTTTCTTTGTGATATCAGCGTTTATCAGCACATCAGGCATTTCGGGACTAACACGTGGATTCGGTGGTGTGAGCGCCGGATATTTGAACATCTCTTTCATCAGGTTTTCCTTCATTCCCAGCGGATTCCGTTTTAAAAATTTGGCGCTAAAAAACATGCTTCCTGCGATACTGGGATTCAATCGGTTCAGTTTTATTTGATTAACCAGCTCATCCGAAGTTTGCCACGCCTTATCGCGCGATTTTTCATTCAGCAAATAAGGCGCCTGACCAATATACAATTGGCAGCCATACGTATTTTTACTCCACCAATCGGCCAGAACTGCGTAATCGGCAACCGTTTTGCCAATATACCAATACAATTGCGGTGTCACATAATCAATCCAGCCTTCTTTTTCCCACAACAGGATATCGGCATACAAATCGTCGTAATTGGTTGCGCCAGCCTTGGTTGCCGAACCAGCCGGGTCGGTTGAATTGTTTTTCCAGACTCCGAAAGGCGAAATTCCAAACTCAACGCCTGGCCTGATGGATTTAATGCTGTCGTGCAATTGTTTGATGATCAAATCAACATTGTTTCGGCGCCAGTCGTCTTTTTTGTCCGGCGCAAAACCGTTGGGATAATCAGCAAACGAACCTTGATCCGGAAATTCCTGATTGGCTATACGATAAGGATAGAAGTAATCGTCAAAATGAATGGCATCAATGTCGTACCTGCGAACCAAGTCGCTTACCACACGTGCTACATGATCGCGAACCTGTGGTAACCCGGGATTGAAATACTTTTTGTTCCCGTAGGTTACAATCCAATCCGGATGTGTATTTACAACATTTTTTGCCGCCGGAACAGTTTTGTCAATATTCTGAATGGCCCGGTAAGGATTCAGCCAAACGTGAACATCGATACCTCTTTTGTGAGCTTCTTCGATGGTGAATTTTAGCGGATCGTAATACGGATCGGGAGCAACGCCTTGTTTTCCTGAAAGCCATTCCGACCAGGGTTCAAGCTTCGAATCGTACAGCGCATCGGCATCCGGACGAACCTGAAAAACCACGGTATTCATGTTGTATGCTTTTACCTGATCAAGTAATTCAACCATCTCCTGCTTTTGCTGTTCGGTTGACAACCCTTTGGCTGATGGCCAGTCGATGTTTTCAACTGTGGCAATCCACACGGCGCGCATCTCGCGTTTCGGGTAGGTCTGTGAATGTCCTGAAGATATCATTCCAATCAGGAAAAATAGGACTAAAGCGTTATGTTTCAGTTGGTCTTTGTTCATTCTTTTCGTTTCTTTTCTAATTTATCCAATAGCTCAATTTTGAAAGTTAAATCCTCCACATCCGAAAGATGTTTTGTTCATTAAAAAAACTTACCCGCAGATGGCTTTTATGCAAGTTTTTTAATTGCAACTCAAATTTTCAACACATTCATATTCTGGGCTCCAACATCCCACTCCTTTGGGAGGGGTTAGGGGAGGCTTTCATTTGAAACTCATTTGTATTCCACATCCATATTCCAGCTCCACTGATCGAAATACAGGTTGCCACCCTCCCACTCCAGTTCGCCACGCTGAAAATCGTAGGGCTCACTTCGCCTGAATTTCTTTTCAGGCGCTAATT
>JBAZGO010000024.1:0-43000 GCA_041652995.1 Prolixibacteraceae bacterium | reverse complement strand
TAATTTTCCGGCGTAATCATCATTCACAATCAGCCGGTACGAATCAATTCCTGAACGGTAAAAATTTCTGACTTTTTCGTCCTTTGAGGACTGCAATCCAAACGACTGATCGAGCGGAACCCAGCCAACTCCTTCGTAATAAACTTCGCACCAGTCGTGCAGATTAACCTCATTCGGATGAAGCTTCCAGCCACTCTGCCATTTTACCGGAATACCCTGCGAACGGGCCAAAGTCATAAACAGCAACGTTTGCATACCGCAATCGCCGTGACGGTTTTTCAAAACATATTCCGGAATATCAGGCATTGTACTGTATTCCAAAGCACTGGCCCACCGGATTGAATCGTTGATCCAGTTGTATATTTTCTGAACTTTTTTCAGTGGATTAGTCTCACCGTCTACAATTTTATTTCCCAGGTTCCTAATCTTCTCTGAGAATAAAATCTGAGGCGCCCTTTCGCTGGTGAATTTCTTATAAATATCACTTTCCGTATTGTATGGTTTTATTTCTTCAGGTTTCAGATCGAAATACTGAGCAGAAGTTTCCACTTCAAACTCAATCTGAAAAGTAGTTGGTTGATCCTTCACTGCTTTCTTTTCCAGATAAACAGATCGCTGAAGATCGCTTTCGGGCGCCACAACTGCATTTTCAGGATCAGAACTTAACAGGCGAATGTTTTTTTGCCGTACATTTCCCCCACGGGGAAATGGCATCCAGCACCGAATTATTTCCCCGTCAGGAACGGCGTTGGGCTTTACACGAATCGAATAGGTCAGTTTCATTGCAATTGGTAAAACCGTTTCTCCTAAAGTTTTTGTTGCATCAATTATTTCTTTTGTGTGTCGAATGCGAAAGATATCCAGTGAGTCAGCCTGAAACCCATCAACTTTTACCTTACGGATATGAGCAGAATCGTCGAGCAAAAACAGGTTTCTTACTGCATTTTTGAAATAGCGCTTTTCACCGTTAATCCAGCGCATTTCCAGCTTTCCATTCTTTTCCCATCGGCTGATCATGTCAGAATCGTATTGCGGAAAGTATTTTAAAAGTTTCGAATTAATATCGGACTCTGTTAAACTGAAATCTATAAGAATACGCTGACTTATTTCTTTCAGTGAATCAATCTTTACCCTTTCGGTTTGGGTAACAGTTCCCAGCTTAAATACAGAATCGGCCAGGGTGCTTAGTTTGGCGAACTGACCCGATTGTTGATAATTATTGGCACGGGTTAGCAGGTTTTTATTATGCTGATCAGACTGGCAGGAATCGGTGACTATTATCAGTGCAAATACCAAAAAGAGTGCAAAAAATCGTAATTTAAAAAATTGGTATGACACATTAATTTGTGTAAACTGAAAAAGAGTCCTGCTCATAATATTCTGTCTTTATATTTAAAATCGTTCAGTTTTATATCCTTTTTGCTTGAGAAACTTTAGCAGGTCGCCCAAGCTGTTGTAAAATTTGTCGGTTCGTTCAGGCGCGGTACCCATGTGGATCAACACTATACTTCCATTTAATCCGTTCGGATCATTCTTCTCAAAGGATCTGATATCATTCAGAATGGTTTCCGACGACCGGTAATTTTTCATGTCCGGAGTGGTGTAATCGGCATTCGAGCGGATTCCCGGCGTAAAATTGACGACTTTCAATCCCAGTTGGTGACTCCAGTCCACACTTTCCGAATTATACCACTCATACGGAGGTAGAAATACCGAAGCTTTTTCCGGAGTAATACCGAATTTGGCCATCTTCCGGTAATTGGACTCCAGATCATCGGTAAACTGTTTCCGGTCCACCAGGGTCGAATCACGCTTTGTCCAATCGGCATACAATAAATGTGCGTCTGAATGCGCTCCAAGATACTGACCATCAGCAATTAAACCGGCAATAAGTGTTTTATTTTCAGGATTACTATAGAATGTTCCGGTAAAGAAAAACGAAGCTTTGGCTTTATATTTCCGCAGTGTTTTTTCAATCGCGTTTCCACCTTCGGCATATTCGTGTGCCGAAAAAATCAGGTAAACTTTCTTTTCATTCAAATTATTCCTGACTAATGCCCCCTGACTGTCAAATACTCCACGACCAGACTTATCTTCCGACTCAAGCGAAGAAAGCATATAACTCAGGCTGGCCGTTCCATCCATCGTTGGCTCGTTCGATGAATAGTCACCCAGATCGTCGTGATACACAGCCTTTCCATTTTGAAAAGCAGCATATTCATCGGCTTCGGTCAATTGTATTCCACGCAAACTATTAAAAATGCTTGTTTTAACAGGACCATCGACCAAGCCGCCCGTTGTCGTTTTCTTCAATATAAATGTGATGGATGAATGTGGCGTTTGAGGATAATCGCCACCTGCGGGCAGGCCACAAATCATTGAAGTTCCCCAGGGGTTGCAGCCAAACAGCCAATCAGTTAGTGCAGCTTCCATTTCTTCATAGCTGGTGTCACCGGTTATTTTCCGGTACAATTTTGCCTGTGTAACCGCTGCCACAACCAGATTGTTGGAACACCAGATAAATGGAACTCCAATCCGGAAAGGATCATTTCCTGCATATTTTTTCAGATCGTCGAGACCCTGTTTCATCAGGTCTGAAAATTGTTTTGAAATGACGGGGTCGGTCGATTCTGCCAGCAGTGCATGTCCCAGATTCACAAATGGATAATACTGGTAATGGCGGGTACGGTTTAATTCCATCCAGGGCGTTACCGGCTCAAGCTCCCCCCAGTATCTGGCTTCTTTTTGAAAGTCAGTTTGTTTATCGAGCGGGGTGAGTGTTGCAGCAGCCAGTTCCATATCGTCGACATAATTGTCCTCTTCATAAAAGTAAGGCGAAACCATACAGGCTGTCTGGCAAACACCCAAATCGGATTTGGCAAAATCCCAGGCTTCATTCGATTTCTGAAGCATCCGGTTTGCAAAAGCGGGATCGATCTGTTTGAACACAGAAGCCCCCAAAGCAAATGAGGATGAGAATTTTGCAGCCGTTGATGAAACTCCGGTTGTGCGGTTTTTATATTTTCCCAGGCCCTGCGATTTTCCGGTAACAAAATAGACCGGCCGGTATTTGCCCAATCCATATCCACCTGTTGTGTCAGTAGTTGGCAGGCGCATGCCCATGTGATCGCGATCGTCGGCAATCTGGTTATACATTTCGTCCTTTGCCGGATTCATTTTCATCAACCATTCCAAACCCCAACGAGCCTCGTCCAGAATATCGGGAATACCGTTGGCACCCGGACGCCCATTCGCATTGTACCTATCGCCATAAACCGAAGGATTTTGTTGGTAGGCAAACAGCAGTTGGTAAACAGCATTGGCTGAAGTCGTGGTATATTGCAGATAATCAGAAGCATCGTGCCAGCCACCGGACACATTAATCCGCTCACCTGTTCGGGTAGGATGATCCACAATAATTCCATCATGAGTATGACAGGAATCGTTCAGGAACGGATTAAATCCACTGCGCTGCTGGCGCATATAATTCAGTATAAAATCGGCTGTACCTTTATAAATATCCAATGAAATACGAAACGAAGGAGAAATTACATCTCCGACTTTCAAAAAGTATCCTCCGTTTTGTTGAAAAGCAGAAAAATTCAGGCGGCAAGCACTTTGCATTCCCCAAACCGCAGGATCAGCAAGTACAGGTTTTCCCTCAAAAACTAATTTGCCTGAAAGCGTTTCATACAACTGAAAAGTTTCCGGGGCTACCTTCTGATCAGAAATATAAACTGCAACTTTAACTGAATGAGGCAAATAACCAAGCTGATTAATTCTTATCACGCTAATAGCCGAAGACTTTAATAAAGTCAGAAGAAGAAGAACCAGAGTAAAATACAGTTTCATAGCTACCAGGTTTTCAAGTTTAGATTTGATAAAATTAATGTTTAAATACATTAAAGACAGAGATCGAACCAATTCTAACAAACTGCCGCTTTCCAAATCCGAATCAAAAATAGATTATTTTATGAATTTTTCAAATATTGGTCATACATGTTATATGATACATTTGTTTTATGATCTATTTATTTATCTTTACAGCGTCAATAGTGTAGGTTTTAGCCCCCGAAAACAAAAACGCAAATGAAATTAATCGCTGACAGCGGATCGACAAAAACAGCATGGCGCCTCATTGGATCATCCGGAGAGGTAAAAAAGATAAAAACATCGGGTCTGAATCCGTTTTTCAGAACTGAAGATGATATTTTTCAGGAACTGCAAAAATACATTTTGCCTGAAACCGGAACCGAAATTCAACAAGTTTACTTCTATGGCGCCGGTGTAGTTAGCCCTGAAAAAGGCGAAATTGTACAAAAAGCTGTAAAACGTATTTTTGCCCAATCGACCGTTGAGGCTCACAGTGATGTATTGGGAGCCGCCCGGGCATTGTTTGGCGATCAACCGGGAATAGCCTGCATTATAGGAACCGGTTCGAATGCCTGTTTGTACGATGGCAAAAATATTACAGCCAGCGTATCTCCGCTGGGTTTTATTCTTGGTGACGAAGGCAGTGGTTCCGTTATGGGCCGCAAACTTCTTGGAGACTATTTTAAGGAAGTAATGCCTGCCAATTTGAGGGACGAATTCACAAAAAAATATAAACTTACCCGCGAAGAGGCTCTAAACCGTGTGTACCGATCAGAAAAACCGAATCAGTATCTGGCAAGTTTTATACCTTTTTTAGCCGATCATCTCGACTCGAAGTATTGTCAGGAATTTGTACAACAAAATTTCAGGGAATTCTTCGAAAGAAATGTCACAAAACTACCTGACTACCATAATTATTCAATTGGATTTGTCGGCTCAGTCGCTTTTCATTTCAGCCAGATATTGAAGGATTCGGCACGCAATTACGGGTTTGAAGAACTAACGATCATTAAAAATCCGATTGATGGTTTAGTAAAATATTACCAACAGAACAAAATATCAGAATAAGTGCTTGTTACTACCTATCAGCGAGCAAATTTTAGGTTTTTTCGCTGACACTGAAAAGCACAAACAAAAACATAACAAACAAGATTAATCCGAATGATAACAGACAGTATCACCGAAGCAGAATCATTATACAACAATTTGGAGAAAAAATCGGTAAAGGAGCTTTTATTAAGTATACATGAGGAAGATAAAAAAGTATTACCGGCTGTTCATGAGGCCATTCCCCAGATTGGAAAGCTGGTTGAACAGATTTACCTGCGCATGAAGAAAGGAGGCCGGTTATTTTATATGGGAGCCGGAACCAGCGGTCGACTGGGTATTCTGGATGCTTCCGAAATTCCTCCTACATTTGGCGTTGGATATGACCTGGTTATTGGCCTGATTGCGGGGGGAGACAAAGCTATCCGCAAAGCCGTGGAAATGGCTGAAGATGATGAAGAACAAGGATGGAAAGATCTGGAAAAATTTCAGGTCACACCGTTAGATACAATCGTGGGAATTGCAGCCTCGGGCCGGACACCTTACGTGGCAGGTGCAATCAAAAGAGCCAGACAGGAAGGACTCTTAACCGGCTGTATCGTAAATAATTCCGGTAGCCTGCTGGCTCAAAACGCCGAAATTGCCATTGAGGCAATCGTTGGTCCTGAATTTATTACAGGAAGCACCCGAATGAAATCGGGAACATCGCAAAAACTGATTCTCAACATGATCACCACATCGCTGATGATTAAACTGGGTCGGGTTAAGGGAAATAAAATGGTTAATATGCAACTGACAAACCAAAAGTTGATTACCCGCGGCACACGAATGATCATGAACGAACTGGGCTATGATGAAGTAAAAGCTAAACGGCTGCTACTGTTGCACGGCTCGGTGAACGGCGTTTTGCTTGCCGAAAATGAGAGACTTTAAGCAAAACTCAGTTTAAGTAAATTTCATCGTCTGTACAACTTTGTCAAAACTCACATAATGCCTTCCGTCCGACAGTAAAGCATAAGTGTTATGGCTCAAAGCCCTTGATGCCGCGAAAGCATTTCGTTCAATACAAGGAATTTGCACCAATCCGGCTACAGTCTGATATACCCGTTGTGCAGCAATCTCCTCCAAAGAGTGGTCAACATAGCTTTAATTCGGGGTGTCTTCGATACAGGCAACCAGCGACTTGATGATGCCAATCCGGCTCTCGATATCGTTGACCAATAGCAAACCACTATCTGAAGAAATTTCGGATGCAATGAACTACCTCGGGGCAAGCCCGCGAGGTATCAAAAAAAGCTAACGCACATGGCGAAAGCGGAACCGACCCAAGGGTCGGGGTATTAAACCAAAAAGAGAATAAAACTGACATCAACACGTTTATTTTCAATTAGCTGCAAATCGAAGAGTTTTCCCTGGCAAATTGCAACGTCTGTTTGCTTGTCCAGAGTTGTTTCGGTAATTTTATTTTCTAAAAGGCTCACAGGAAATACTGCCGTAAGACACTGCAAGATAGTAATTTACCCTTTATTTCCGTGAGCTTTTCTTTATTTTTGTAAATTATTCAGGTTAGTGTTGCTGATAAACCATTTTTTATTCCCATACTTTTCACTACAGAATAACATAAATGGTAACACTTAGATATTCCGGCGATGCTTCGACCGTTTTATCTATATTGATGAAGAGTAGTCATTTCCATAGTCACTGGATAAGTTTAGAACATGTACAAGGTTACCCCTTTCCGCACTTCAAGTTATAATAGAATCCTGTGGAACAAGATGGAGCGAATCGGCTAGATAGTGATTACCAAATAAGCCAATATTTTTCTTTCTTTTAATTGTTTTTCTGTTTCAAGTGATCAATTGATAAATGATTTTTCTTCATTACAATTCTTTATCTCAGAAACACTTTAAAATTTTGATCTTCTATTTTTAAAATGAAAATATTGCCTTGAAAACCTTGCATTGAAATAGTACCGTTATTGTTTACTACACTTTTTTTCAAAAGTGACCCCATTAAACTGTAAACTTCAATGGTTGTTGGTTTTGTTATTCCTAATACAGAAATTTCGCGGTTGTCAACTTTAACAGTAATCTTGTTCCCAGAGATTGTAGCCGGAACTCCGGATGAAAGATCTTTGAATTCAACAGCGCCAATCGCAGGAATAGCAGGACGAGTTGCACCCAATTGATCCAGTAAAGGAATTGTGTAGCCTGGCAAAATAGAAACTCCTGCATTTTTTGCGATACTGGAAGATGAAATCATCGCAACAGTTTGACCATTTGTATTTGAAAGTATGGGGCGATATTTATCGGTTGCAAAAGTTTCAAGTTCTTTAAAAATGTCGGCTGTTGAAGGATCTGCGACCTTAATACAATTTCTATCGGCAGTCACAATTGTTTCAGAAGCTACCGAATAGATTACATTGTGCGGTTCGATAAGTACAGAGGCAGTAGGATCAGCGCTCGCTCCCAGGCTTTCCAACAAATCAGAATATTCACTTCCTGCAGCATTCACATTATTAACGACAATCGAATTCACCAGATACACTTTAACTGTTCCTTTTACTGTTACAAGTGTACTGATGGCTCCATCTCCCTGATTTCCTGCAAAAGTACAATTAACTACAGTAAGATTTAAAGGACGATCAACGCTACTTTGTACTGATGCCAATATTGCTCCACCAGTATTTGTTGATAGATTGTTTACAAATGTTGAATTCGTAATTTTCACATTTACCGGGTCATCTACCGTACCTCTTACTACAATAGCTCCTCCTCCTCTATTTGGAGCTCCTGTGGAAGAATTTCCAACAAAACTGCAATTATCGACCGTAATATCTGCGGCATTGTATATACAAAGGGCGGGTCCTCCATAACTCCCTGAACACGTGTTATTCTCAAACAAACAATTGGTCACGTTGGCAACTCCCTGAAGTCTTGCTGCAGATCCGTTGTTGGTTCCCGAATCAATATTTCTGAAAATACAATTGTCGATATTTAATGTTGAACCTACTACAGCGGTTATATTTGGATACGAAGAACCCGCAGATCCATCAAATATTAGGTTTGATATACTAGCCGATACTCCGGCTGCAAGATCAAAGACTTTTTTCCCGGAGACGGTTTGTTTAAGAACTACTTTTAAACCATTAACAGTATTTGTCCCGTTAATTGTAATGCTTTTCATATCAATTTCATCATCTAACAAGATGTCGTTGTTTGGTGCCTGGAATTCAAAAACAATTATGTCTCCATCTGTAGCAGCATCCACAGCTTCTTTCAGTGATCCTGTCCCTATAGGTTCATTCGATGTAACTTTGATCGTTGCCGCCATGACGGATGATCCTAAGGTAATTGCAACAAATAAAAGTAAAAATCTTGTTTTCATAATAATTTAATTTTAGTGATTAATATTATACAGACTTTTTAATTTACTAATCCTTCCAATAATTACGACTGAGCGAAAATTAATTCAGTTCAACAACTGCACCAATAGGTAAATGATCGGACAACTGCACTTTATATGTGGTTGCTTCCATCACTTTCCACTTGTTTTTGGGATAACCCCAGATGTAATCTATTTTATATTTGGGTTCTTTTGCAGGAACTGTTAATCCCATATTATCCAATTGCTTCCACTCAGCCATACCCAATAGTATTTCTTTTGAATCGGGGCGGGCATTGAAATCGCCACAAAGTATAACGGGATAAGGTTTTTTCAACAATACATCATTAAGCATTTTAACCTGTGCTTGTCTTTCAAAAGTATTGGTATAATCCAGGTGAGTACAGGCAAAAGTAAAATACTGACCTTCTCTAAATTCTACATTTGCGACCAGTAAGGCTCGCTGTTCTTTTCCGTTTTCCGTTTTAGGCAGATAAATACGTTCGATGGAAGCCATAGGATATTTGGATAAAATTCCGATTCCGTAATAGCCGTCAGCATAAGGAATCGTTTTTCCATAAGCGGATAGCAATCCTGTACGAAATCCCAGTTCTGTAATAAAATCTTTGCCGTGTTGCCTGGGTGCACGATCGCGGAATGTACGGCAATCAACTTCCTGTAGAGCCACCACGTCCGGGTTCTGGGTCTTGATGAAATCAGCCAGTTCTTCCAGCGAAGCCAGCTCACCAAAACGCAGGTTATAACAGAGAACTTTAAGTGTGACAGGTTTCTCCTGGGCATGTGATACCAATACAAAAGAAAAGAAAAACAGAAAAATTACAGATTTCATCCGAAAATAATGGTGTTAATTAATTGATTATTTGTACGTTCGGATGGAACTCCATGCCAGTAGATTCCCTCTCCGAACAATATTTTCATTTCTTTTTGCGCCACCACCTTTAAAATAATTTCCAGCGGCATGATCGTTTCATATATTCAATTTTCATTTTTTCAATTTGAAGAGCGATAACCTGAATTCTTAAATGCAACCCATGAACATTATTTACTTTTCTTAATCTCAATCTCTACCCAAGCGCCTGTAGATTCACCGGCTGAAGTTGCTTTTTCTCCTCCAAAACCCCTGACAATCGCGATGGCATATTTATTTATTTCGTTAGCAGTTGTGCCGCCATAACCAATGGCAAACATATAACCCACAGACATATTGGACTGCCTGACGACGCTGGAACTTGCAATTTTAGTTTTGATGTAACCGTTAATAACATC
The DNA here is from genome assembly GCA_041652995.1 of Prolixibacteraceae bacterium. Classification (GTDB taxonomy): domain Bacteria; phylum Bacteroidota; class Bacteroidia; order Bacteroidales; family Prolixibacteraceae; genus Aquipluma. The sequence goes on along the minus strand of JBAZGO010000024.1, from coordinate 33,409 downwards.
CCATTCTTCCTGGCTATCGCCAATTTCATCAAATGTTTTACCCACAGTACTGAAAAAATCATTTGCCAATGGCGTACGGGTTAGATTATACGGTGTAGACCAACCTTCGATGAGATCACCTGCTTTGATGGTAGAAGCTGTGCTTACATTCGGTCCAAAAATGGCAGGACCATTGCTTGCATGCCCATCTGAAATAAAGCAATTCGAGTACATGAGATTCACACTACTTTGGTTGGCTGTGGCTAGTGCATTGTTCAACACATAAGGTTCCAAGTCGAAACTAAAATAACTCTTCGGGAATTTTTCATCTGTAAGAATGATATATTTATAATGGATCATTACATTTCCCACTATTGCGCCTGGGAACAAAATGGTAACAGGAAGCGTTGCCAGGCTTTCGTTTTGTTCGGTATCGGTAGCCGTTACGACTACTCCAGTAACATCTTCCCCCACGTTTATTTCAAAACTAAACTGATTGTCTGTTAACGTTATAGGTTGTGCCGGATCTGAAGTGGCACCTTTAGCAAGTATATATGTTGCAGAAGTAATTGCCACATCGGATGTAATTCTTCCGGAAACCGTAACCATGGAATCCGGTTTGGCTTCAACTTTTTCTTTATTGAACAAGACAACCGGACCTGTTGCAATAACATGCCTGATTTCAAATAGCTTATTAACAATTAGCTCTCCTTTATTGCCGGCATTTATCAACACTCCGGTCATTCCACTTCTGGCAATTAAAGGAATATTAAAAGCAGTTTCCAGTTCATTTGAAATATTTATATTGACTGGTTCTTCCATAATATCACCTTTCACGATACGATAATTCAGGCTGGTTATTTTGGTTTTTGAAGTCACCATACCTTTGACATCAAAGGATTCACCGGAATTAATGTCATCTATATATCCAGTTCCTTCAAACGTCACGTCCAGTCCGTCAATGCCTTGAATAACTTTGAATATCTTTACGGATCTGTTCCCTTTTCTATCTTCAGCAATTATTTTCACACCTACAGTAGTTGCCTCTGCTTGAAAGCTCAGCGAAAAGGAGCCTGGAGTTCCATCCAATCCCAATTCCAAACGGTCGCCTGACTCATCCAATTTTCCGGATATATCTTTTTTCTGATGAAAGTAGAACGCTCCCGAAATAGACTCGTCTGAAAGAATTTGTCCTTTAACCTGAAAAGAATCTCCTGAAAATATGTCGGAAATACTGTCAGTGTTATTCTCGAATGTTATTTGGGGATCACTTATCTGTTCTTCACAACTACTCCATAAGATTGTTGCGAGAATAGATAAAAACAAAAAAGCTTTCTTTATTTTCATGTGTTTATAATTTGTTTTTTTAATGTCACATGGAACTCGCCATCGATAATCATGCGACTGCGTGAGATTATCTCTCATGGCTCGTTTCATGTGTGAATTTTATTAAGGTTTAAAATCAATTGAAAAATATTACTAATTCAATTCTAAAACAGAAACAATAGGCATATGGTCAGATGCCAGGGTATTCATAACGTTATGAGAAATAACCTTAAATTTCACTTCCGGTCGATAGATGATATAATCAATCTCCCTTAATGGTGAATTGGAGGTAATCGTATTACAGTTTGTTTTACACGTTTTTTTGAAACCATAGCTAAAAAATGTTTGCATGGTATTATTATCAGGTGTAGCGTTAAAATCGCCTCCAAGAATAACAGGATAATTCGATGTCGATAAAATCTTGTTTATTTCAGGAACCTGTAAATCACGGTTTTCCTGAGTCAATTCCAAATGTGTACTTGCGATGGTAACTTTCTTTTCGTTTACAGTTATATTGGCCCTTACCAGAATGCGATAACTAACATAGGTATCACCTAATTCAACCCGTGGTAAATTAAAAACCTGAGGGTCAGATAAAGTGTATCGGGACAAAATACCCAAACCAGATTGTCCGCCTTGATAATCGATTGCTTTGCCGTAATAGGTATAAGGCAAATTGGTTTTCTGGGAAAGCAAAGCCAATTGGTCAACGTTTCCACTTCTGGTTGTGTTTCTGTCTAACTCCTGAAGAAAAACGACATCAGGTTTTGCTTGATTAATGACATCTGCAACTGCATCCACGTTTGGCACAGAACTGTTGTACGGAGAACAATACTTCACATTATAACTCACAATTGTGATTGTGTTAGTAGTATCATCGGTTTCCCACCCCGGATTTTCTACAGTTTTGTATTGCTTTTTACAGGCAAATGTTGTTGCCAATATAAAAATTAAAAAAAATATCCTGTTCATGTATTGGTTTCAGTTGTTTCTATTTTTATTGATTAGAGCTACCAGAATCAATCGCTTTTTTAAAAGGACGAAACTAATTTTAGCATTCAATTATTCCCAACCGGGATTTTGTCCCAGATTTGGGTTCTTCTCCCTTTCAGCATAAGGCACTGGCCACAGATAATGTTTATTCGGATCGAAATAATCAACTCCTCCTTCTGCTGTCGATTTTTCATAAATAATATCTCCGAATTCATCTGTTCCATTGGCAGTGAACGGATTTTTACCCAGATCATTCAAGCAAACAGTCAAACTTGGTCCTACCATAGCTTTGCCCAATGTTTTTTCTCCTTCTTTCCATCTTAGAATGTCGAAATACCTCATCCCATCCATAGACATTTCCACTCGCCGTTCCCGGTGAAGCTCGGTTTTGAGATCCATACCCCAAGCCGCCAGTTCAGTCAGGATCATCGGATGCATATTGACCCGTTGGCGAAGTTTGTTGATCGTCATGTCAATTTGATTTTGCGTTAATGACCCGCCTTGCTTGTTATATAATGCTTCAGCATAGATTAACAAAACTTCTGCATATCGTATCACATTGATATTGTTATGATCACGGCTTGTTAAACCGGCTAGTTCAGGTGAGTTATACTTTTTAAAATAAAATCCGGTTAGTCCGTTTGCCCCAAGCCTGTTATTGTTTTGTAATACTGCAAAACGGGGCAAATTGAAAATAGGATTGGCAACATCAACATCCGGATCTCCGTCGTCACCACCCGGCCATTCATCTCCAGGGGTATAAAGTGTCATTGACATGCGGGGATCACGTTCGACGAAATAATCGGAATAATGTTGTTCCGGATAGGTATAACGGTCAGAAACAGTTACATCGGTCTTGTGGTAATATTCCAAACCAGTTTTTGCCGGCTTTCCATCAGTACATAAGTATGCATCAACAAGACGTTTTGATGGATTTAACCGAATATAATCTACCGACGTACAAGTATAATTAGTCAGGTTGTTCATTCGCAAGTCATCAACATACAGGCTATAGATAATGGCCTCTTTGTTTCCCGGATTGGTTTCGGAATTACCTTCGAGTTGATACAATGCCCCATAATCAGGATAAAGTTTATAGGGACCATTGTCTATGATTTCTTTTGCTGTATTCGCAGCAAGTTCCCACATCTCATTTTGCAAGGCAATCCTGGCTTTCAACGCGAGTGCTCCCCAACGGTTGATTCGGCCAACATCGTCTCCGGTTGGAATATTACTTCCTAATTTGCTGGCAGCCCAATCCAAATCATCGAGAATGAACTGAACAACCTCGCTTCTTGGGGTACGTGGTCCATAAGCTTCTGATGCAGTAATAACATTTTTGACTAAAGGTACATCACCCCAGTAAGTTGTTAGCCAAAAATACTCCAATGCCCGAATCACCTTAGCCTCTGCAGCATAAACATCTTTCACATCCTGATCAATTTCTGCTGCATCATAATGGTCCAGAAAGTTATTGCAATTAAATATGTGTCCATAAGTATTCGCCCAAAATGTAGTGAAAGGGAATCCGTCCATTGCAGTGTGCCTTCCTCCGGGGACTTTGCTTAATCCACTACTCAGAGCTCCCCATACTACATCATCGCCCCATACATTTGGGTAAATAATTAATTCATATTGCAATCCATCATAACAGGGATAAAGAGCTGCTTTTAATTGGTCTTCAGTTTTCCAGTAAGTACCATGTGTTACGGTATCCAGGGGATATTTATCCAAAAATGCATCATCACAACCGATGATGAATAAAACGATTAGAAGTATTATATATTTAAAGTTATTCATTGTTGTATGATTGAAAGTTAAAAACCAAGTTGAACACCCAATGCAAACGTTTTCAATTGGGGATAAGCATCTCCGGAGGTTTCCCTCACCTCAGGATCGAAACCTCCAAAATAATTGGTCAATGTAAACAGGTTGTCTGCAGAAACATAGATTTTCAGTTTATCTGCTTTGATTTTATCAACAATATGTCGTGGAAGAGAATATCCCAGTTGAATATTTTTCAATCGTATATAAGATGCATCTTCCAGCCAGTAATCTGAAAAGACGATATTATGATCTGCCTGATAGTACATCCGAGGGTAAGAAGCGCCTGGATTGTTCGGTGTCCATCGATCTAAGTGAGCCTTTTTGGGTATAGAATAATCATTTATAAAGGCATGGCGTGCTTCTTCGCTCAAGTAGCCATTCACCTTTCCTACTCCCTGAAAATAAAACGTAAAGTCGAATTCCTTCCATTTTAAAAAACCTCTTAATGAGTATGTATAACGAGGATAAGGATCTCCAAAAACAACCTTGTCATAATCATCAATTTTGCCATCCGGCTCACCGTTTTCGCCACTTAGATCCCGATAAATAACATCTCCGGGTTGAATGATATTCGCATAACTACTGATGACCGCAAAATTCGGGTCTGAATATCTTTTTGTGTCTTCGTTGTACGATCCAAAATTATCAATTTGAGCCAGTCCATCAGACATATAGCCATAATAGGCATTGATAGGATCACCAACTCTCCGGATATTGTTGCCTAAAGATGGAGCGCTTGCGCCCAGATCTGTTATTTTGTTTTTTGCATCTGACAGGTTGGCTGATAAACCATAACGTACCTTTCCAATTTGATCACGCCAACCTATGCTTAATTCCCATCCTTTATTTTGTATGGATCCGATATTTTCGAGGGGAAGGTTATCAGAAGAAGTAATTCCAATTACTGAGGGATAGATCGGTTTCAGCAAAGCATTTATGTTACTTTTATTGAACCAGTCCAACGATAAATCCATTCTGTTATTGAATAGCTGAAAATCGCCTCCTATATTTAACATTCGAATGGTTTCCCATTGTATGTTTTCATTTGCAAGAGAGTATTGTTTAAAGCCTACATTCTCTTTGTTGCCTATAGGATATGCTTTGGTTTGACGCTCAATCTCTGTCAAATAGGGATAATAGCTGTCGCTGATGCTTTGATTACCCAGCTCACCCCAGGAGACTCTAAACTTTCCGATACTTAACACTGACCTGGCAAAGTCCATGAATCCTTCTTCCGAAAATTTCCATCCTGCGGAAAAGGAAGGAAATAATCCCCACCTATTTTTGTTTGCGAACCTTGATGTCCCATCATAACGGACATTGGCTTCAACTAAATATTTTTCGGAAAAATCATAATTGATCCGCCCGAAATAAGAACGTAAGGCCCAATGTTCTGCTGTACCACTATTGGTAATATCCTCTGTACCTCCGTCAATTTCTTCAACTCCATCAAGCAGTATTTTTCTTCGTGAGGCTGAAAGAACCGGTAAATAAGCCCATTCCTGAGAAAATCCTGCCAAAAACTTCAATCCGTGTTTCGCTATTTTTTTTTCGTAATTTAATGTGGTTGCCAATGTTTGGGTTAAGATGCTTCTATGTGTTTCAGAAATACTATTTTCAATATTTTCATTAGCGGCATGAGGTGTACCGTCAGCCAAAAAGCGCGGCATAGTGGGATTCCAGTCCTTGACATCACGGGTATAGTAATTGTAAGCATATTGAGTGTTAATATTCATCCCGTCTATTAAGTCAAGTGTTGCATTAAAATTACCGTTAAATGTTCGGGAAGTGTTTTTTGTATATCCGGATTCGTATGCTGTGCGTACCGGATTCCCAACTGACCCGTATGACCAATAAGGTGAATCTTCCCAGCCACCATCATCTGTTGGAAGTTGCCATTTGACCGGCAGCAAAGGAGAAATACGTTGAGTTAAACGAAAAACCCCTCCAGTACCGGAACCCCCAGCATCTTTTCTGAAAAAATCGATATAACTTAAATTCCCATCCAGCTTCAATCTGTTAGAAACTTCTGTATTCAAACGCAACCGAACATTGTTGCGACTAGAGTAATATGGATCGCCAATAATAAGCCCGGTCTGTTCTAAATAGCCATAAGACATGTAATAAGAAGATTTATCAGATGCTCCATTGATATTGAAATTATGACTTTGTTGTGTTGCATATTTTTTATAGGTCTCACTGATCCAATCGGTATTGGAATAATCATTGGGAAAATTTTTGGAATCATACTTCATAAATGCTTCATCGGAATATGGGATAGCAACTCCTCTGGCGCTTCGTGCTTCATTTTCCAATGTCATATACTCCCGGCCGTTGACCAATTCAGGCAGTGAAACGGGAGTTTGTATGCCGAAATAACCAGAGTAACTGAACGCTGTTTTCCCCTCACTTTTCCCTTTTTTTGTCGTGATAAGAATAACACCGTTTGCAGCCCGGGCTCCATAAATAGCTGATGATGCCGCGTCTTTAAGGACACTTACACTTTCAATATCATCCGGATTAACAAGATTAATATCGCCTCCTGCTACACCATCAATCAATATCAAAGGATTTGTTTGACTATTAATAGTGTTAATACCTCTTACCAAAATATTAACTCCGGGACTTCCGGGTTGTCCGGAAGAAGAAGTTATTGTTACACCGGGTAATAATCCCTGAAGCCCGGCCCCAACTGCTGCAACTGGCCTGTTTTCAAGGATTTCTCCTTTGATAGATGACACAGATCCGGTAAGATTTACCTTCTTTTGAGTGCCATAACCAACTGCCACCACTTCTTCAATATTAACAGCATCTTCATTGAGGGTAACATTAATAGTAGTTTTTCCATCAACTGCCACTTCCTCGGTCTGCAATCCTACAAACGAAAAAACCAAGGTTGCATTGGCCGGAATATTTGACAAACTATATTCGCCATTAATATCAGTTGTTATACCGTTGGTAGTGCCTTTTACGACAATTGAGACACCGGGAATTGAACCTCCGGATGAGTCGGTAACTTTACCGGAAATGGACTTCTTTTGAGGTTGTTGTTCTGCAGGCAAGGGAATTTCTTCTTTTTCTTTCAGAATGATTTGCCTGTCACGTATCTCATAAGAGATGTTGGTTTGATCACAGAAGCTGTTTAAAACATCCTCGAATTTTGCTTCGTTAAAATTACCTGAAATCTTTTGTGAAAAATCAAAGATCTGATCCTTGTACAAGAAAATGTAATCGGTTTTTTCTTCGATGGTTTGCAGCACTTCATGAATATCGGTTCTGTCAAAGCGCACCGTTAACCGGACCTGGGAGAAGCTGTTACCAAAAGTAACACATACGATAAACAGTAGAATTGCAGTAAGTTTCATCTTTCTGATTTGTAATCTCATCTCATCCCCGTACGGGAACCAGACTTCTCGTTTTTTTTGCATAAATTTGAATCGTTAAATGAATCGCTAATAAAAAATTTAACACATGGAGCCGGTCAGTGCTGGAACACTTTCCGGTTCTTTTATTTTAATATTTCATAGAAATCGTCTCCTTTTTGAACAATCTTTACTGAAGCAGTGCGTGCAATCCGTTCGAGGACTTCATTCCTGTCTTCCTTTACTTCCAGTTTTCCTGAAATTTCAAGAGTCCCCAACATAGGGTCATCAATCCGAAACCGAATATTGTAAAACCGTTCCAGTTTTTTTACGATCCGGCTCAGGTCTGTTGTTTCAAACTTCATCATACCCTGTGTCCAAATGATATAATCTTCAACATTCACCGTTTTGACAGTTATCTCACTGGTTTGCCTGTCGTATGAAGCCAGTTGGCCTGGAACGAGTTCTGTAGACTGCGTGAAGAAACCCGAATTATTTTGCCTGATGCTCACCTTTCCTTCGGTCAATACTGTTTCAATTTTGCTATCTGAAGAATAGGCTGAAACATTAAACCGGGTTCCCATATCTTTAATTCGTAAATCGTTAACCTGAACAATAAATGGATGTTTTGAATCGTGTCTGACTTCAAAGTAGGCTTCACCAATTAAGAAAACCTCGCGGGACTCACCTGTAAAAATGTCAGGATATGCCAGTCGGCTTCCGGCATTCAGAATTACTTTTGTACTATCAGGCAATATTATTTCTGATGTTTTTCCATAAGGAATAATCAGATGATTAAGAGTTTGCCCGGTTTTTGAATCAGATTTTATTGGTTTTAAGGTATCTTTATTGACGACCAACTCCCCGGTTTTTTGGTAGCTGATTACAGAACGTTGGTCGTTGAGAATTACATTTTCACCATTCGAACGAATCAACTGTGCCTGATTGTCGGGTATCTGCTCTTCTGAATTAAACGCGTAAAATGCTGGATTGATTTTATTCCGTGGGTAAAAAAGCAATGCCCCGATTGAGAAAAAGAGAATTGCGACAGCGGCGTATTTTGCAAAATCCAATAAAATACGTGTGGTTTTCCCTGATTTTTGTTTTTCCTCAATTTGCTTGAGTACCCTTGAGAATAAAATAATTTTATCTTCTTCGGAAAGTGATTTGGCGACCGTACGGAATTGTAGTATCACTTTGCGCGCCATCCGTACATTTCTTACCTCTTCCGGATGTTCTTTCTGGTATTTTAACCAAATAGAATTAAGTCTGTCAGAAGGTTCAAAAATCCACCTGATAAATGAAATGTCCTCAAGGTATTTGCTTAGATTGTCCATTCGTGTATTTAGAATTATACACATAAAGGCAACGAACTACTTAAACATGGACAGTTTTTTTTGTTTTATTTGGAATAAATGAAATAAAATCATAATTGATTTGATATCAAGCAATCCCCTGACTGTTTTTAATGCCCTGTAAACCTGCTTCCGAACTGATTCGATAGTTATTCCCATAATAAGTGCAATTTCAGGATAATCCAGGGCCTCATTGAATCGCAAATAAATTGCTTCCTTTTGTTTTCCAGGTAAATGGCTCAATGCGTCGACAACCTTATTTCTGAGCTCATCATCCTGCTCAATTTCAATAATCTGATATTCGGGACTAAACTCCCGATCAGCTAATCCTCCATCAGTTATTTCACTTCGGTCAAAACGTCTTCCTGATTTCAGTTTCTTAATCAGGTTTCTTTTCAAGGCTAAAAGCAGGTAGTATTTCAGATTTTCAGGCGTAGATTTGTTTTTCTGCCGTTTGAGGTATAGATCGACAAATACTTCCTGAACTGCATCCTTAATTGTGCCTTCATCATTAGAGAACTTAAGTCCATATTGATAAAGGCGATTGATGTGCAGGTTGTATAAAATGGCAAAGGCTTCCTTGTCGCCATCTTTAAACCGCAACCAGACCATGTGCCAATACTCTTTATTTTCACCACCCGCTGTCAATGTCATCCTTTTATCAATTGATAAATTGCCCATGAATTAATGCTAAAAGTATAACAAATGAGATTCATCAAAGATAGGAATACATTAAATTTAGAATAAAAAAACAGCAACGCGTTGCTCTGTCATGGATTCAGTTTAACCGATCAGGAATACACGAAGACTGAATATCGGAATGGAACAGTGGTTGGGTTAAACGAAAGCTCTTGTGCCGAAACACCGGGCAGGCGGTTGCCTATGTTCTTAGCGAGCAACACCTTCATGGCTTCGTCTGTAAATATTTTGTAGCCAGGAACCTCCTTTATCCTTTCGAGTTTCTCGTCCGATTTGTATACAATGTCATCCAATACAATGTAATGCTGTTTGCCCAAATTGAAACCGTAATAGGTCGGTCCGAACTGCCGGCGGTAAACTTCGGCGCTGGCGTAATCGTCGCCAAAATTCAGGTCATGGTCGTGGTTGCCGATCACCGGGTAAAAAGGGATTTTCAGACCCGCCAAAGCTTGCTTAAAGTTGGCGAACAATTCCAGTTCGTCCCAGGCAATATCGCCCAGTGCAATGCCTATTGTATTTATTTTTTTTTCGTTATATCCTGAAATGCAGGCTTGTAAATCGCTGACCGATTCCCGCTCAAAACGGGCAAACTGCTCCATGTTTTGGGTTTGCGGGTCGGCGGTGGCCAGCAACGCATAATTTTCAGTGTCGAAAGGAAGTTTCTCCAAATTAAAGGTAAAACTGGACGAAGCCTCCTTCAGCGATTGATAAAACCGGGGCGAACCGCTACCGAAAGGCGCCGAATAGCCCGAAGGCGTGAAGATATAAACAAAATCAGCGTTGTCGGAAACCTCGAACCGGAACGAACCTCCGGCATCGGTTTGGACAAAATGGATCCCGTCGGTAACAACTACTCCCGACAACTTTTCGTTTCCTGATTTGATCAGCCCGTTCACTTCACGCGCCCAAAGCTGGCATTGAACGGCAAGTATAACAACCGTAAAGAATAAGTATTTCAATTTTAACATTGTCTTCTTTTTTTAAGTTGGAAAAATACAAACATTAAATAGCTTAGAAAGTGAATTGTTGTTACTTTCCGATTAAAGTTTTTTTCTGCTGTTTAGATCACCGTGCTTAATTGAATTTTAAACAAAGTGTAATCATTAATTTTTTAATTGGTAACACTATGAAAATATCAGTGCTATTGAATGTCCCTACTTTTAGCTACAAATACTTTGTATGGAAGTTTCAGGCGATAACAAATTAGTAGGTCAAGTTATAAAAAATGAAACCAAGGCATTTGAAGTAATTTTTTCGAGGTACTGGGAAAAATTATATGCTTTTGCTTTCAAAATGACATTGGACCAGGAATTGTCAAAAAATATTGTCCAGAACATTTTTATCGACCTTTGGGAAAGGCGGAATAAAATCCAGATAAGCAACCTGGAGGGTTATCTTTTCCAGTCGGTTAAATTCCAGGTTTTTACGTATTACCGGGATAAAAAAATGAACCGAGAGGTTCTTCAGGATCAGTTTGACGATTATATTGAGGACAATCAGGAAATACTAAACCATGATCTTTTGAACAGGTTAGAAAAATCGCTCGAAAAATTGCCTGAAAAAAGAGGCGCCATTCTTCGGATGAACAAAATACAGAACTTACCCATCGGCGAAATAGCGCTCCTGCTGAATCTTTCAAAACAAACTGTAAAGAACCAATTATCCCAGGCATTTAAACAATTAAAAGCTGATCTCCGCCAGCCATAAGGTTCTATATTTCGCTTGTTGCAAGCAGCTTAAAATCAAAAAAATTGTACAAACATCAGGAGTATTCTTGTTCATTACATCAATGTAATTGAAATGTAACAAAATGAGATAGTACGATCAGCTCTTCCATGGTACATACAGGTAAAAGATCACCGGAAAAAATCCATGAAGAACAACGAACACCAATTAGACAAGCTGATTGATAATTATCTCAAAGACAAAAGCTCAACCGACGAACACGACGCGCTCGACCTGTTTGCAGAAAGTTTCCGTAAAGAGTTGGGTTGGGAAGAAGAACAAATGGGTAACAAAGATGAGATAGCTTCAGGCATTTGGCAAAAAGTCACACAGTATCGCATTCAAAGCCGCAGAAAAACAATACGATACAGAAAGATTGGCTTGGGAATCTCAGTTGCCGCCTCATTAACCCTGATCGTGGGTCTGAGTTTCTGGTTCCAAAAACCGGTGCCAGACACCCAGTTGTTCAGTATGGAAACCGAAACAAAAATGGATTCGTTGTTTTTGCCCGATGGCTCTGTCCTATTTCTAAGCCCGGGAACAAAAGTGAACTACGATCAAAATTTCAACCGGAAAACCCGTGAGATTGAACTGGTAAAAGGGAACGCTTTTTTCAAAGTTGCCCGCAACCCGCAAAAACCATTTATCATTACTTCGGGAGCGATAAAAACGAAAGTACTTGGAACTTCTTTCAATATTCACATGGGAATCGATGGTTTGCGGGTAACGGTTCACACCGGGAAGGTCAATGTGTTTTCTGATAGCGAAAGTGTCAACCTGGTTCCCTTGCAGGAGGCCAGCTATTCAATGGCCAACGCCCATTTGTCAATCAGCACGGTCAGCCTTGCTGCGATCAGCCAATGGTATAACAGCGACATCACCCTGGCCGATCAAAACCTGAAAACCATCCTCGACCTTGTTGACCAAAAATATGGATTGGAAACCATCCGGGTGGAACAAAAACTGCTTGACCTCCGCGCCACTGTTTTCATTGCCCGCGAGGCCACGCTCGAATCAATACTTCAACAAATAAATTACATCACAAACTTAAAACTGGAAGTACATGGGAAAGAAATAAGCTGTAGAAACCAAGTCGGAGAAACCTTTGATTCAAAGGAACCGGCAAACACTGAATGAATCGATGAAAAGAAACAAAAACCGTAGTTGCAGCCACAACTACGGCAATTATTCAAGTACTTTTTAATCAATACTTAAAAACATGTTTTCAAAATTAAATCATTTTGTCATTAAACCAACATTGCTCCTGCTTTTTTTCCTGTCCTCCATCCCAAGCGGATGGTCAAATACAAAAACAGGTTCGGCCAAGAGCAATAATTTGAAGATTGAAAATGCACGATTGACAAGCATTTTTGTACAACTGGAAAATCAGACTGACTATAGGTTCAGCTACGGACAGGAAATCATTAACGATCGGAACACTTATTCACTGGATCGCCGAAGCAATGAATTACAGCTGGTTATGAATGAACTGGCCCGTGAAGCGGGTTTAAGTTACACGATATCAGATCGTTTGGTCATGGTAAAAAAGGCAGCGGCTCCCAATTCTGAAGAACAAGGAGCTAAAACAGCTACCGGTAAAGTTTTGGATGAAACCGGTACGCCACTTCCCAGTGTAAGCATTGTAGAGAAAGGGACAACCAATGGAACCGTGACAGACATCAATGGGAACTTCAGCCTGACTTTGAGCGGAGTGAGCCAAACGTTGGTTTTTTCGTTCATCGGATACGGGAGCATAGAAAAAACAGCAGCAGAAAACCTATCGATCCAAATGAATCCGGATAACATAGGATTAAGTGAGGTAGTGGTGGTTGGATACGGAAACCAGGAAAAGAAAGACGTTACGGGTTCCATCGCAACTATATCCCCCAAGGATTTTAAACAAGGCATCACCACTTCTGCCGACAATTTGCTTCAAGGGAAAATAGCCGGGGTTAGGATCATCAACTCGTCTGGCGAGCCAGGTGGAGGCGTTGACGTTCAAATCCGCGGACTTGGTTCAATCCGTAGTGGCAGTACCCCCCTTTTTGTAGTTGACGGAGTACCCCTGTCGAACAATGATGTGACACCAACCGCAGGCGGTGTCGGCTTTGGATCGTCATCGGCAAAAAATCCGTTAAACTTCTTAAACACCAGCGACATTGAATCAATCAACGTTCTAAAAGATGCCTCAGCAGCAGCTATTTATGGCGCACGTGGTTCAAACGGTGTTGTGATTATCACCACAAAAAAAGGGAAAGAAGGTGAAGGTACCATTACAGTAAATTCATACGCCGCAGTCTCTGAACTTCCGAAAAAAATTGACGTGCTTTCAGCCGATCAATATCGCAATGCTGTTGGCGAAAGTAGTTCATATAACCACAGAGGAAGCACCGATTGGCAGGATGAAGTTTTCAGGCAAGCACTTACCACAAATACCGAACTATCATTTTCCAAACAGACAAAAACAGGCAACTATTATGCTTCGATGGGACATATTGACCAGGAAGGGATCATCCATAACAGCGAATTTAAACGGACTTCGGCCCGTTTAAATGCAGAGGAATCATTTCTGGACAACAAACGGCTGAAGGTTAAAATGAATCTGGCTGTCAGCCAAATGAACGAAAATGGCGTGCCTTCAAGCGATGATGCAGGCTCTGATGGCCAGCTCATTACCCACATGATTATGGCCAACCCAACCCAATCGGTGTTCGACAGCAATGGCAATTACACCAACTTCAACTTAACACAGAACTTTAACCCGATGTACCTGCTACATATCTATGAAGATGAGACAAGTACGTTTAGGGCTGTTGGCAATATTGAAGCTTCGTTCCGGATCATCAATGGGCTGACCTACAAAATCAACTATGCGATGGATCGCTCCACTTCGGAAAGAAATACAACCATGTATAAAAACGTGACGGTTATCAATCCAAACGGAGTCTATAACCAGAGTAATCGGGATAACAAAAGTGAGCTTATCGAGCATTACCTGACTTATGGGTTTTTAAAAGGCAAACACAAGCTCGACCTGCTGGGTGGGTTCTCCTATCAAAAGTTCACGACTGAACAAACCGGTTTTAACATTAAAGGGTTAAATGAAAAGGGGGTAGGCGTTAAACCAAAATACAATCCCGATTATACCAGTTATACCTCTTCTGATGTTTCAGGAGGCGCACAGGAAAACGAGTTGCAATCTTATTTTACCCGCGCAAACTATACTTTTAATTCCAAATATATGCTGACTGCTTCCCTTCGCGCCGATGGGTCAACCCGCTTTGGTGAAGACAAAAAATATGGCTACTTCCCTTCCTTTGCCTTGGGATGGAATATTTCCGAAGAAAATTTCATGAAGAATGTTTCGTTTGTTGATAACCTTAAACTGAGAAGCAGTTGGGGGCAAACCGGTAATCAGGAAGTTCCGAATAAAATTACCAAAGCAAGCTACTCGCTTTCAAGCGGGAACGGCTACAACCTGACACAAGGAACCGTGACAAATGGTATTACGGTGAACCGTACCGCCAACCCCGACCTTCACTGGGAAGTGGTTACCCAATATGATTTTGGAGCGGATTTTGGTTTGTTGGGAGGCAAATTGTACGGATCGGTCGATTACTACAACAAAACCACAACCGATGCGATTTTGTATATCCCCTCTCCGGTGCTTAGCCCAACCGACAATGTTTGGAAAAACGTCGGCGCTAAAATCATCAACAAAGGTTTTGAGTTTACATTGGGATATAATATCATCAATCACAAAAACCTGAAATGGAGTGTCGATGTAAACGGGACAACCCTAAACAATAAGGTCAAAGATTTGCCGGTAAGTGAAATGTATTCGGGATCTATATCCGGTCCGGGACAATCGGGAGTAATGGCCAATATTTATAAAAGCGGCTACGAAATCGGTTCGTTCTACTTGATGAAACATACCGGGTTTGACGAAAACGGAGCAGAAACCTTCCAAAATACGAATAACGATGAAAACATTGACAGCAACGACCGCGTGATTGTTGAAGGAGCGTTGCCCAATTTTATGTATGGGTTGAACAGTCAACTGAATTACAGGAATTTTGACTTTTCATTCTCCATCATCGGACAATCAGGAGCCTATTTATTCAACAATACCAATTTCACTGCGGCCAATATCAACAACTTGCAATCGGACCAGAATGCATTGAATAAATATTACACCTCAGGGGCAAGTACGACCAACTCGCCACAGATCTCAACTTACTACCTAGAAAAATCAGACTTCATCAGGTTAAACTCAGCCCGCTTAGGCTATAACTTCAATACCGGCAAAATAAAATGGTTGTCGGGATTGAGTATTTATTTAACCGGCCAAAACCTGCTGACAATTACAAAATATACTGGTTTTGACCCGCTGGTTAATGCCGACAAAGCTTCTGACGGAAACCAATCGGTTGGGATTGATTATACCAGCTATCCAAATGCAAGAACGTACATGATCGGTTTAACTTTAAAACTTTAACAATGAACATTTATAGCAAAATAAAAACATTGAAACTTCTGGCATTTTTATCTATTTTATTTGTTCTCGGAAGTTGTACGAACCTCGACGAAGTATTTTTGGACGAAGAGCTTGGCTCTGACAGCGCTACTCCTGAAGCCAGCCTTGCGGCAGCTTATAACCGAATGATAGTGGATGTATTTGTTGACCATTCCCATTTATGGGGGATGCAGGAATACAGCACAGATGAAGCAATGCTCCCCACCCGCGGTAGCGACTGGGGAGATGGTGGCCGTTACCGCGCCATCCAGGAATTTACCTGGGGTCCCGACAACCCTCTGGTTGATGGTAACTGGAGTTCGCTTACAAACGGTATTACCCGTTCAGTCACTGCCATTGAAACCATTTCAAAAAATACAGACAACAGCAACCAGGCCATGTATCTGGCCGAAGCAAAAGCCCTTTGGTATTTATATACCTATTATACGCTGGATTTATATGGTCAGGCTCCTTACCGCAAGCCTAATGGAAATGCAGATAATGTCCGGGCTATTAACAGCACTTACATCGATACGCTGATTTCCGGAGTCGAAGAAATCATTCCTGGTTTAGCTACCTTGGGCGAAAACTCAACTTACAATGGCAGGTTTACCAAAGAAGCAGCATACGCATTTCTTGCTGAAATGTACATGAACCGGGCTGTTTTCCTGGACAGGTACAATGCCTCATCAAACTTTGGTTTTACGGAGGCTTCGGTGAACGATAATAGCAAGACGGATATGGACATGGTGATCGAGTACAGTTCGAAACTGATCAACTCCGGGAAATTCTCCCTGGCAGAACATTATTTCGACAACTTTGCCATTGACAATACTGATGGATCTGAACTCATTTTCGTAGCCCCGCAAAATGTTGGCGATGGATCGGTTACCGGACAAAATGACTTTGTTTATATGCCAATGGAACGCGCCCAACATGCCTCTGAGTCAGGCGTCCGCGGAACAAATGCTACCTGTACAACTCCCGATTATTATGCTACCTGGGACGAAAACCAGGATGATCCCCGTTTCAAACAAAAATACAAATACTCTGACGGAACATGGTTTTACAACAACAAGGCCCAGGATATATTGGAAAGTACACTGGATGCTGTACCCGGAACGGATGGCTTGCCTTGGTTCCATTTTAACCAGGGGTTTATGGTTGGGCAACAATATGGTCCAACTTATAATACAAGCAACAAATTCGTTCGTGAAACCATTGACGGAAAGACCTACGTAAAAATCACAGCGCTTAAAACAGATAAAAATAGTCACCAATTGGAATTTACGCCCGAATTGGATTTTTCGTCAGGAACCATACTCGCCCAGGATAAGGTTCACCAGGGAGTACGTATTTTCAAATTTGAGTTTGACCCTATTAACGGCAGCAATGGCTCGTCCCGTGTCGATATTCCCATTTTCAGGTTAGGTTACATCTACACCCTTCGTGCTGAAGCTTATTTCAGAAGCGGAGAAACCGAAAAGGCTCTTGCTGATATTAATATTTTGAGAACCAGCAGGACAAAAACACAACCAGATGATGAAGGCGGGGATATTACTGGCCAGAAAATCAGCAGCTTGGATGAAACAACATTGTACAATGAAATTTCTTACGAAAACTACTGGGAAATGAAAAGACGTCCGCAAATGGTACGTTTTGGAACATTCGACAAGGCCTACACCGGTAAAGCAGCAACAGAACCCTTCAGACGGGTTTACCCGATCCCACAAAGCGTTACGGACGTTAGTGGTGATATATTCACGCAAAATAATGGATACAAATAAGATCGAAAGATAATCCAGATAAGATAAAAGAGCCGTCTCAAAACAAAATTTGGGACGGCTCTCTCTTTTTATGAATTTTGACCAATATCGAACCATCAGGATAAACTCATTTTTCTCGGTATCCCGCAGTTGAAGCGGGTTCTGGAAGAAAATAAAAGCGAGCAGGTGTCGAACTTTTTGCTTGAAGATTATGAAGTGGTTTTGAAATTTATGAATGCCAAGACACAAAAGAATTACCTCCGTTTATAGAACAATCTTCCTCATTTTAACAATTGTGTTGGCGAATAGCCAAACTGTTTTTTAAATGCGTACGAAAAATGAGATAAAACTTCAAAGCCTAAATCAAGATAAATTTCAGTTGGTTTTTTGTGCTTTTTCTCGATCAGGAAATAAGCTTCTTTTAGTCTCCTTTGCACCAACCAGTGATTGGGTGAATCATTGAATGTATCTTTGAAATCACGTTTAAAAGCAGATAAACTTCGTCCAGTAAGGTAAGCAAACCGCTCGATGCTTACATGAAATTTGTAATTCCGGTTTATGTACTCCTCCATCTTAATCTTTTCAAGTATCCCGAAGTCAAAAAATATACTCGCTAATTCGGGTTGAGACTGCAACAAAATGACAAGTAGTTCTTCACGCTTTATGTCAGCAAAAGTTTCATCAATTTTGACTTCACCACTATAACTATGATTGGTTAAAAAGGGTAAAGGAACAGTTCCCGAACTTATTTTACCAATTGAAGTTAGGTTTTTCCTAATGTAACGCATAGATTTGTATAACAAGAGCCGTGTGATGGGAGACTATCAAGCACGGTTGAGTGAGAGGCTGAAGGGGAAGTTCCTTCGGCCTACTTGACGCTGCGAAACGAAATCAGGATGGATAAGCAAAATCCATCCTGATTTCTTAGCTGTTCAAACGTTAATTAACTACCATCTTTCTCTGAAAAATAAAAGTCTGCAGTTATTTGCATGGCTAGACTAAGTTTGAACAAATACCTTGAATTTACCGGTCCAAAGCCAATACGACTCCGATGGGTTTCATGCGCTACTCGGATATTATTTTTAACCGAGAAATTTTCCGCCGTTTCAATTACTTTAAGTTGTTCCTCAAGTGTAAAATAATCCCTGCCTGAATGCGAGTTGATAAGTATCGGATCGCTTTCCAGTGAAAGTTGCAAATAATATTCAAACGATTTGCAAAATGCATTGATACTATGGCCTTTAGCCTGGTGCTAATGGCTTACCATTGACAAATCGTATTCGCCCAACAAGCGCACAAACCGGTTACGTTCAACCTTGTTCTCTGGCAGCCATGTATCCACGCCATCATAACCAGCATCTTTCACATTGGCAAAAAAAGCTTCTGTATCCAAATGCTCATGACCCCATTGCGGGCAAAATATTGTGATTTTCATTGGCTGGAATTATTTTATCCATCCATATTCGACAGATTCGGTACTACTATTTTTTGTAAATTAATGGGGTCTGGGCATTATCGTTGAGCAAATCGCCAATTTTCAATTTGGCAAACTGCTCGTCACTAAGGATATTTTTAATACCATTGAATGTAGCTCCATCGGGCATATATGCACAAGTCATTGCCCGCCTGAAACCATTGGTCATGTTTGCGCCGGCACCATGAATGGTCAACCCATTATGGAAAGAACAGCTGCCAGCTTTCATTGGAACAGCTACAGGTGATGTATTTTTAAACTGGGGGTAAAAGTCAAATATGGCATCCATATTTTTACCTATCCCCGGATTTTCCAAAGTTGTTTCGTGGTACGATCCCGGGATAAAATATAAACATCCGTTTTGATAGGTGGCATCATCCAACGCAACCCAAATAGACAAAGCACGTCTGTCGCTGAACGACCAGAAAGGTGTATCTAAATGCCACGAAGTAGGATAGGCCCAGGGACGTTTGACTAAGGCCTGGTCATGCCAGATGCGTGTCCCGTCCCAACCGGCCAATTTAGCCACGATCTCACCAAGTGTTTCATCCAGCATAAGTTGCTTTACTGCCGCCAACTGGAAAGCTCTTCCTGATCAAGAAAATCTTCTACCAATAAAAAACCATCTTGTTGATATGACTGGATTTGTTTTTGTGTGAGTAATGAATTCATAGGTATAAAAAACTTATTTGTTCAAAAATTGAATGCGAATCACAGTTGAATCGGTTTTCGCATTTACATCAAATTCTAAACAACCTGTTTTATCGCTGGTTAAGGTTTTGCCAGATTGTCCATTGATTACCAATTCATATTTATGATCGGGCTTTAACTGGCAGGCCGAATAGCTTATCTTTCCTGAATTTGATGCTGAAACCTGATTCCAGACACATTCATTTTCACCCCATTTGATAATATCCAGAGAAAGCTTGCCTGCATTAATAAGTCGTGCTTTAAGCGAATAGGCATCGTTGTTCGAATTAAAATATTCCAGTCCATTCTTGCCTGCGTTGAACCCAAAATCGGTTGTTGAACTCAGCTTAAACTGAGGGTTGGAAACCGAATAACGGCCTTTATCCAGATTGATGACCAGTTTTTCTCCCCTGAATTTATAATTCAAAGTTGTTCCAGAAAGTTTTTCTGGCAATCGCGGGTTGAGGTACATCCGGTTGTACAAGGGATTGATCCCGTAGATTGATTTGTAAAGCCCTGTAATCGCCAGACTGTTTCCTGAAAGGATGTCATCTCCTAATCCATCCTGTTTAAGTCTTCCATACCGTTGGAAAGCCAAACCGTCCTTTTCGTATTGAGTCAGGATGTTCTTGATGTATTTTAGGGCCAGTTCAGGTTTATAGGAAGCGTAGGCTTCAACTCCAACGGCTCCCCATGAGAGGAATATATCTCCGTTTTCGTAGTTAGGAAATGGGAATTGCCAGTCGTTTCCTTCGCCTTTGGCATAGGTGTACATGCACAATGGCCAGGCAAACAGCTTTTCCTTTTGCATTTGTTCTTCAACCTGATCAAGAATGGCTTTTTTCCGTTGCTCATTGTCGCAAATACCGTAGGCAATAGCCATGAAGTTAACGGGGATCACCAGGTTGTTGCCATGAACCGATTGGTCTTTGTCGAGCCAATGCACGTACCAGTTGTTTTTCTCATCCCAAAAACCCCCATCTTTCGTCGATTTGTTGAAACTTGTTTTCAACCCGGAGGCATAGTTTGAATAATAGTTTGCTTTTGCTGCATCTCCAAGCTGTTTCTCTATGTCCGACCATAAAGTGAGCGCATAATAGAGTTTGGCATTTACAAAAGCATTTTCGTACGATGCCCAGATAATGTCGATCCAATCGCTTCCCCTTTTCTCCGACTCGCTGTTGGTCATCATTTCGACCAAATGGTTCCCGTTCGAATCTCTTTTTAGCATGAATTCCAATGCCTTTCACAGGATAATTTGTGTGTCCTGACCCAGTTTAAATCGCCACATTGATTGTAAAGCTCCGAAACATTGGCAACAAAATCAGGATTAGAATCAAGCAAATACCCCCATTGTGCTTCGTAAAATCCTTTTTTTGTGGCGGTTCCAGCCATAGCATCTTCGTCGGTATATGCCCATCTCGAAATCACCCTGCCATCCGGCTGAATGGCATTATCCCGGTAATAATCCAGACATTGCTTGTAACCTTCCGTGTAATCCGGATCGTCAATAGCTATACCCATTTGGCCAATATATTGCTCGTGCAGACAGATCGGTCCATACGGTGTGTGCCAGCTGTTGCCACCGAAATGTTTTGCATCAATAACTCCAATCCGCGCTATGGTATTTGCCAGGTCGGTAACCTGCTTTCCGTTTATGCCAGCCAAATGGCCACGGTTATATTCCTCGTTGTAATTCAACCACGAAAACGTAACAGATTCAGTGTATTTTCCGGCGGATAAGGTAAAAGAATCCCAAACATCTGTATTTCCCCGAACAAATCTTCGTCTGTTGGTACCGGCATCGTAGCGGTAATTCATCTCACTATCTGATACCGAAACGGTATAAACTAACTGATCTTCGTTTGACCGTGTGAATTTTGACGCGACCTCTTTCCCGGGTGCCGAAGCCGATACTTTCAATCCATTTCCGGTGGTACTGTTCCAGAAAACGGAAGAACCGGTATGAACTCCGTAAGTGCATAATTTTTCATTAAAGAGATAGAACCAGGCCAATCCGCCATAGCCGAGAAACGCACCGTCCCAGGTACGGATACTTTTAAAATTGACCTTTGGGAACGAAACTTCTTCAGCCACAAAGGGCTCTGAAATCGTTCTTTCAATATCAAACTTGATATCCGTTTCAGTAATAATAAAATTCCAGACTTCGTTAACTGGAACTTTATCTTCACCATAACTAATGCCAGAGAGCTTTACCCTGTCTTTTGTTGTTTCTATTTTTGGCGAGGCTGCCAGCTTACGGGTAGAATAGGTGCCAGTTGAAGTCCGTATCTCTGAATATATCCCCGATTTGCCTGAAAGAACAGGTTCGCCGTTAACTTCCATGCTTGTGGCAACACATTTTAAGTTATAATCGAGTGTAATTTGGAGTTTGCTATTGCCAAACACGATGACCTTATCGGATGATTGGTTCGAAATGCTGATTTGGCCTGTTGCATAGAAATTAGCGAAAAGCATAAATAAGATAATCAATCTCAAAGACGAATAACGTGACTTCATAAATGGGTTTAGTTTATAGTTTAGGCACAATAAAAATACGAAAATGCAAACAACAGCAAGGGTTTTATCATGTAATAACTCACAGGTTTATCACCGCTACAGAAAATGGACTGAGTTTTATCGTGCTACCAGTCAATTGAACTTTTGCCGGTGGATTTTCCTGTGTAGTTATATCAACATAACTGAGCCATGCGCCCTTCGTATCTGCAGGCAGTTGAATTTGAATTTCCTCATTCCTTTTATTAATGAGTAGTATTTTCTTTCCTTCTTTTGTTATAAATCCCTGTACAGCAACTACTGATGTATTTATGCCGGTACTTACCAATTTATCGCCAGGTCCAAAATTGTCTTTGAAAAGTTTTAGTACCCAATACCGTGCATTTGGATTCCCGTTTTCCCAGTTCATCATGCTGACATCAGGAAATTGGGTTGGATAACCAACTAATTGGGATTCACCAACTACATCAATTCCGATCTTTGTCAGTTCAAGAAAAATGTGCGCATACATGGCGCCTGCCAGATTCCAATACCCATAAGCAATAGGACCAGACACTTCAGGAGATCGCAGAATAACACCTAACTCGTTAATCATTGTAAAAGTTTGTGGAGCCAGCCGTTTCCTGATGTTTTCGATATAACGCACCCTGTCTAAAAATGCATCAGCCTTTTCGAAGAATGTATATTGATAGAATTCAAGTGGTTGTCCTTCATGCGACGGTGAGGAATAATGGTGGTATGAAATTCCTTCTAATGGAACACCCGGTTTGTGGTTTTTGACGTTCAGAAAGTATTCGTAATATTCCGGATAAACGGCCTGGGCTAATGACATACCTACAAATTTTGTGTCCGGAGAAACTTTCTTCATTTCCGTAACGATAGCATCATACATTTTGGTGTATAGCTGTGGCGAGATTTTATGCTCAAGGTCTGGCTCATTAAGCACTTCCCAGTATGGGATCTTGTAAAAATGGCCCGATTTGTGGAATACGCCCAATTCGTCGGTGAAACCTCCTTTGGTGTACCAACTGAGCAGCCTGGCAAAATAACCGGCGACTTCCTTCATTGTTGTGTCCCTGAGTTCGGTTCCCTGGTTGTAATTCCAACAGGTTTTATACGGATCATCCGGATATTTCACTGCGGAACTAGTCTTCCACATCCAGGCTGGTGTAGTACTGAAATTGATTACCACAGAGTGTCCTTCAGTTGCATTCATAACAGCCTGCATCGTACTATCGAGATAGATAAAATTCCAAAAGGTTTTGTCTTTGGTAGGAGGTTCAAGTTCTGCCACCGCCATTTTGGGGTACGGAAACCATGGAACATACCGAACATAGTCGGCGCCCAATTCTTTTAAGGCTTTAAAGGTAGCTTTGTGTATTGGGGAACCAGGTCGAACCATCGGGTTTTCGACCAATTGTAATGTTGGGGTGGTTTTAGAGATAGTTACCTGGGTATTCCAATCAACGGTAACCGCATTTTGCGCACTTGTATTTAATGCGAATAAACATATCAAAGCAATCGGAATCAAACTTAAAAAGATCTTTGTTTTCATGTGTCAGAATTGAAAAGTAGTTAATAAAATCTCTTAGACGAAGGATAGTTATTTAGTAGTATTAGGAGTACTTATAAAATAGTAGAGGGCTTTTCTTTATAAAATCAAAACAAAAACCTGATAACCCCCGCCATAAAAGCAAAGGTTATCAAGTAAAGTGATTTAGTGGTTAATAATTAATATCCAGGATTCTGGACAAGTGCTTTATTGATTAGAATTTCATTTGCCGGAATAGGAAATAATACTTCAAATGGATCAAATTTATAATCCCCTGGCGAGAATGGGATTCCTCCCCGGTCTGTAGTAGGGTGACTCTTTTCCAGGTTGCCATGTGCGGTCAGGAATGTGGTCATCTCCGCTGGACTCATTGTCCGTTTCAGCTGATACCAACGGTCGTTCTCGAAGGCCAGTTCTATTCTCCTTTCATGAGCTACAGCAGTACGGAATGAATCTTTTGTGAGCCCGCTCAGCGGACTAAGACCTGCCCTTTGACGTATCTGATTGAGGTATCCACTTGCATCTCCGGTTGGTCCAGATTGCTCGTTAATGGCTTCGGCCAACATAAGCAATACATCGGCATACCTTATAACAGGCCAATTATCTCCTTGACGACCTCTAATCGTATAAGAATCTGGGTGATAATATTTGGCAATAAATGGAACTGGAACCCAAACCCCTTGCAAATTTGTATATCCCTCTTTTACAGAAACCGCTTTGCGCAGGTCGCCCATTTCATACGAACCGATTATGTCGAGTGTTGGGATATTCCATCCCCCACCGTTGGCGTTAGTAAATTTAATAACTGCACCAAACGACTCCCTTGGATAAAAATTATCCAGAAATCCGCTCCACTCGCCAACTTCGCTATCAGCCTGGAACTGAACTTCGAAAACAGATTCTGCATTATTTTTCTTGTTAGGATCAAATACATCAGCATAATTAGGCATTAAATGATAACCCAAAGAGAGTACCTGGTTAAGTGTTGTTACCGCTTCAGCAAACTGTTTTTTTGTAAGATAAACTTTGCCAAGTAAGGCTAATGCGGAACCTTTAGTGATTCGGCCCCTATTCGTGGTAGTTATACCGGAAGGGATTGGAAGCGATGAAACGGCAACAGCCAAATCGCTTTCAATCAATTTATAAACGTCAGCAACGGGTGATCTTGAAAAGGTATAAGCTTCAGCCGGGGATTTTATTGGTTCGGTGACAATGATAGCATCACCGAATCCCTGTGCCAACTGGAAGTAATAAAAAGCTCTGAAAAATTTCAGCTGCCCTTCAAAATTTGTCTTAACAGCGTCTGCCAAAGCAGCCCCGTCCAGTTTCGCCAATGTAATGTTAATATTACTTATGCCACGGTACAACTGGTTATACCACTCTGTGATTCTACCTGTATTTGGAACATACTGCCAATATTCCATAGCTTCCCTATCTGGTCCATGTCCCCTGTTGCCAACATCAAAATGAAGTGTTGTATTGTCAGAAGTAAACTCTGCATAATACCATTGGATACTTATCAGATCCTGCACCTGAGAATAGACACCATTAACGGCCTGTTCTACCTGCATTTCAGTTTTATAAAAATTTCCGGCATTAAGTTGGGTTGGGTCAAATTTATCAAGAAAGTCGTTCTCACATGACATAACTGTCAACCCTAATGCAATGATTACGATTTTAAATATATATTTCATTTCAATATTATTAAGGTTATTTAAAATTTAATATTCGCACCAATTGCAAATGTTCTTGGAACAGGATACGCTTCATCGTCCCATCCAGGTTGTTTGCTATTAGAGGATGTATTTACATCAGGATTACTTCCAGGATAGTTCGTAATTAAGAACAGATTATCGGCGCTGAAATAGAACCTTGTACCTTTTAGAATTCGGCTTACGTTAGGCAAAGTGTAACCAATTGTTACAGATTTTACCCATGCGTGGCTCGCATCATAAATGTATCTCGAATTAGATTCACGTTCCCATTTCCATGTGTTGGAAGTTGCCCCAACCCCGTCGCCAGGATTTTGTGCAGACCGCCACCTGTTAACCCCAGATTGCAAAATATTGAAAACTCCGTCCATGTTCATTGTGGTTTTTTCAATTTGCCTCATCAAATCATAATTCATTGCACCGGTCATTAAAACATTCAAGTCAAAATTTTTGTAGTCCAACCCAAGAGTTAAGCCCCAATTGTATTTTGGCCAGGGATTCCCTATCTCAACCATGTCTTGTCTATCGTAAGATATTTTTCCATCCCCGGAAGCATCCCAATATTTGTAAACCCCCGGAACAGCTCCATCTTGGGTTGGCGATGCGGCAATCTCTGCATCTGTATTAAAAATGCCCAAAACTTTAAAGCCGGTGATCATACCAATTGGCCTGCCAACTTTGGAAACATTGTATAGATCATAAAATCCGCCAGACCATAATGCATCGTTTTGTCCATCGATTGCTAACACTTTGTTCCGGTTAAACGAGATGTTAAAATTGCTACGGAATTTCAGGTCTTGGGTGATGTTGGTTTTATAGGTAGCAGCAAACTCAAGTCCCGAGTTCTGAACTTTTCCAACATTGGTAAAGCTACTTGTAAAACCAGTAATTGCAGGAATACTTACAGGCAATAACATATCGTTGGTTATCTTCTTATAGTATTCTGCAGTAAAGACCAATTTGTTGTTGAATGCAGACAAGTCCAGGCCAAGGTCGAGCTGGTTCGACTGTTCCCAACCAATATTATCGTTGACAAACGAACTTAAAATGACACCAGGGGCATATTTGTCGCCGAGAATATATCCTGCTGATGACAAACTGGAAGAATTTTTGTATTCCCCAATGTCATTGTTCCCTGTAACGCCATAACTTGCACGTACTTTCAGGTCGGTCAACCAGGAGAAGCGTGGCAGGAAGGGTTCTTCAGAAACTCTCCAACCTACCGAAACAGCTGGGAAATTACCCCATTTGTTGTTTGCTCCGAACCTCGAACTACCTTCGCGACGATATGAAGCTGATATCAAATATTTGTTGTCGTAGCTATAGTTTAGTCTGGCAAAATAGGCTAACATACTCCAGCTTACTTCCCTGGATGACACGTCTTTGTTTTCAGCTTGCTGCATGAACCTTATTTCGTCGTTGGGAAATTTCGTTCCTGAATTATAAAGCTCTCTTAAAGTGTATTCCTGGATACTATATCCCAACATAGCTTCAACCTGATGTTTACTGATGGTTTTGTTATAGCTTAAAAGTTGGTCGGCTGAAGTATTTATAGTTTCCCTGTACCATTCCTGAAGGGTTGCATCTTGTGGAGGAGGGTTATTAAATCCATAACCGGCAAGAGTTGAAGGCCTGAAATCATTTCTTCTTAGATTTTCCAGCGATACATTAGCTGAGGTTTTAAATTTAAAGTCCTTCAAAAAGGATATTTCAACAAACCCATTACCAGTTAGATTATTGATAAATTGTTTCTGAATAAACTCATTCCGTTCCTGAACTGGATTAATAGTACCAAATGCGCCGTCTTTTCCCCCGATATAGGTGTTGTATGAGCCATCTTCATTGTAAACAGGTGAGCGTGGGTCTGCCCATAAGGCTCTACCAAAGATTTGGTCCCTTCCATTTGAATCTGTCATTCTACCACCGGAACGCGCACCAACAATATTGATACCCGTTGAAATGAAGTCATTAAATTTCCCCGTTACATTGGCTCTTAAGGTATATCGTTCGAAGTTTGTATTGAGCAATGCACCATCCTGATTTAAATAACCCGCAGACACAAGCGATTTGATTTTACCCACTCCTGTGGCCATTGTAATATTATAATCCTGAAAAGGTGCATTTTGGTTCATAATTTCTTTAAACCAATCGGTTGAATATTTGGTCTGTTCTGGAAATCTGATTCCTATTGGGACTTCATCTATTGATGGCTCCCGATGTTCAAAATACCTTTTCTTATCCATCCAACTTTCCTGTAGGAACGTTGCATATTCAACGCCATTCATCATTTTGATCCTTCTTGAATCGGGTATATTTTGTACTCCATAATTAGCCGATGCAGTTAAGGTCAGCTCGCCTTCTTTGGCATTTTTGGTTGTAATAAGTACTACCCCATTAGAACCCCTGGCACCATAAATAGCAGTAGAGGCAGCATCTTTCAATATGGAAATGCTTTCGATGTCGTTAGGATTTAGATTTTGCCCAATTGAGGTTCCTACAGCAAATCCATCAATTACATACAATGGATCACTTCCGGCACCCAAAGATCCGACTCCTCTGATTATAATATTCATTTGTTCGCCAGGAGTACCTGAATTTTGTTTTACAACAACTCCGGCAGCTTGTCCCTGCAGCATTCGTGAAGCATTAGAGATAGGCACTTCTCCCAAATCTTTAATGTTAACGTTGGAAATGGCAGATGTTATGTCTTTCTTTCTTTGGGTACCATATCCAACTGCAACAACTTCATCAAGACCGACCGTTTCTTCAAGCAAAATAACGTTTATATTGGTTTTGCCTGCCGCAACAATTTCCTGAGACTTCATTCCTACAAAAGTGATTAACAAGGTTGCATTAACAGGCACGTTGGTGAGGTTGAAATTGCCGTTATTATCAGAAATGGTACCAATAGTTGTACCTTTTATCATTACGGTAACACCTGGTAATGGTACATTTGAAGAGTCTGTTATTTTTCCCGATATGGGTTTTTGTTGCGCAAAACTTGAAAATACTGAAGGTGGCGATAATATAATTTGCCTGTCAATAATGGTATAACTGACATCTCCCGTATAGAAAAGTGTACTTAACAACTCTTTTATTTCTGCATTGTTGATGTCGACAGTGTAGTTTTTGTCAACATCAATTTCAGCCTTGTTATACGCAAAACGATAATTTGTTTTACCCTCAATCTGCATTAAGATATCTTCAAGCTTCATCTCCTTAACTGAAATGGTAATCTTGGAGTTCTGCCCATCAGAATCCAACGCAAATGATTGCAATATAAAAACTAACGAGATTACTAAGACTATTCGCATAACCAGAAATGTTTTTTTTAATGCATGTAAATACCATGCATCATACTTGTGATTTTTTTTCATAAATTTGAAAATTAGTAATGTTAAAAATTCCAATAGACTTTACTGATCCGCGGGAATGCATTCACAGTGCTTTCCCGTTTTTTTTTTGTACCCAAACTATACCATAGGCTAATTGTTTTTGATGGTTATTTTTGTCTTTGAATAACTGTCATTATTCAATATTTTTCTCTTTTCAATCTGGTATTTTACAGGAAGAATCATCGTTAAAAGTTTTAACGCATCTTCAAGGTTTTCATCTTCCAAAACTAATCTAACTTTCTGTTTGTCAATTCCTTTTGTTTGTAATTCAAAATCCACATTATAGAATTGGCTTAACTTAAAACATGTTTCTTTCAATGAAATATCATTCAGGATTAACTTCCCATCTTTCCATGCGACATAGTCTATAGCATTGACGTTTGATTTTTCAATTGAATTATTTTCAGATTGATATATTACTCGTTCATTGGGAAGCATCTCTCCAATATTCGTGTTCTGAAGATTTAATCTTACACTGCCTTGTTCAAGTACAACTTCGCAGGATTTATCTTCGGAGTAGGAAGAAACATTAAATTTTGTACCAAGGACCTCAATATTTAAATTTGAAGGAGTTTTAACGATGAATGGTTGCTTTGCACGATGTGACACATTAAAAAATGCCAAACCATCCAGATCAACAATACGTTGATTATCACCATTAACGTGATAGATTAATTTAGAGCCATAGCCAAGCCAACCCGAAGTCCCGTCTGGAAGCCTGAATTGGTTTCTAAATCCGGTTTGGGAGATAAATTCGATGTTTTGATTACTGGCATTTCTATTGCTTGACACATAAATAGCCGCTGCAATCAATAACCCAACAATAAGAATGGCAGCGAATTGCGAAATTTTAGTAAAAAGGACCCTACTCTTTTGGGCTGAATCTTTACGATTATTAAAAGTATAATAGAGCTTGTAAAATACTGAATCAAGATTTGGCCGGTTTTCAGTATCTGGCACAAATTGTTCCCACTGCTCTTTTACTATAAGTCTGGTTTCTTCATTTTGATCATTGTCTTCGAAATACTTTGCAAGATTCTTTTGATCTTGAAGGCTAAACTTCTGACCGTAGACCTTATCAATATACTTTCTGTTAATTGCCATTTATTTAATATCAGTTTATAGTAATATCAACTGACATTAAAAACGTACCTCTCTGGATGAAATTATTTTTATTTTTTTTACTCGGTACCTATACCGGTAAACAAATGTAGAAGTAAAATGCCTCCTATCTGGCTGTCCTCTTTGACTTTACTGATGATGTATTTCCGTGCAATTGACAATTGGTTTTTCACAAATTGCTCGCTTAAACCAAGTTTTTCAGCGATTTCATGATTCTTCAATTCCTCCTTGTAGCTAAGATTGAAAATTTCCTTCCTTCTCGTAGGTAATAAATCAATGATTTGATTAACCTGTTGAACAATCTGAAGATAATCAGACTGATCTTCTCCTTTTGAGGAATCAAGAAGATTTTCTTCTGCAAAAATCTGGATATATTTTTCTTCTCTGTTTTTTTTTAAGAACCGTTGACGGATATTATTATATGCAATTGTAAATAAATAGGACTGAAAGGAAGTGTTTGTTTTTAAAGTATGCCTGTTTTCCCATATCTTCAGAAAAACCTCACTCAGTAAATCTTCAGCATCTTCTTTCTCCCTTAAATACTTTAATGAAAACTGATATAGTCGGTTGCCATACTTGTCAAACAACAACTTAAATGCACCTTTATTGCCATTAAGAAGTTGGGTTATTAAGCTATCATCGGTATCATCAATTCTTAAATTCACTTTGTTCAAAACTTATTAGTTAGAATTAGAGCTGCTCAAATTGGCATAAGAATTTCAAAAGTAATAGATTTATTTATTCTCCGTATGTTCACGATTAAATCCTATTCATTTTACACCGATTTATAAAAACGTTAGCCTGATTTCAATTCAGAATAGTTTTTTACTCCATTCAATTCTTTGTTTCTTTCGATAATTTTGCATCATCGATTGCATGTTTCTATTGACCCAATTGATATACTGAAATAACATTAGAGCAGTGATCTTTAAAAGATTCTAGTGTTTAATCTGGCAAATGATTTGGCATAGTACTATCTGATTATAAATTGATACGTTTTGATAAGCCCTTAACGAACTCAATCAAAAATCGTCAACATGTCAATGAACTATTGTATTTCGGCACTTTGGCCGCTTGATTACTCGTAATTTTTTGAACGAACTATTGTTTTGATAACGGATCAATATTAAATGCGATTAATCACAACCCGACCTTTCACCCAATTGAGCAAATTATAAAACTTCACGAAGAAAAAATTACCCTCTATGAGCGCATGTTGAAAGAAAAAGATGAGATGATGCTCCGACTTGAGAAACTCATTAAGTGAAAATTGGATTTCTTTTTGCTGCTTCTATGTATCGACCAAGCGATATTCTTTGAAGCAAGATCAAAACTGGTTAGCTTTTTTTTTGCAATAAAACAGGAATTCACAACTTCAATTTTAATGCCTCCATGTCTTTGGATATTTTTGAATCCACAATCCTTGCATAAATCGGTGTCGTCTTTAACGATGTGTGCCCTAACATTTTGGAAACGGTTTCAATGGGTACTCCGTTTGAGAGTGTCACTGAAGTGGCGAAAGTATGTCGTGCAACATGCATAGATAAATTCTTTTTGATTCCACAGATCTCAGCCAGTTCTTTGAGGTATTCATTCATCTTTTGGTTTGAATGTACCGGAAGTAATCTTCCACTATTTAAACTAACCGGATGATTTTCATATTTCTGAAGTATAGTATTCGCTTGCGGTAAAAGTGGAATTCTACAACGACTATCCGTTTTGGCTCGATCAATAATAATCCATTTTCCATCATCATTCCCAAGAAATATATTGCACAATCTAAGCCGTTTTAAATCGGAGTAACATAATCCAGTATAACAGGCAAAAACAAATACATCTCGAATAATCTCCATTCTGGTCGTAAGCATTTTTTTATTTCTGATTAGCTCCAACTCGTGTATCGTTAGATAATCACGATGCGTTTCATTGCGGGTAACTTTGAAAGAATTATAAGGATTAACCATAATGAGATTCATGGCAATAGCCGTATTGAGAACCTTTTTTAGATGTTTGTGATAGGTCAACGCTGTATTGGGTTTTAGTTGATAACATGTCTTTAAGTAAATGTCGAATGAATTCAGGAAGTTGTAATCAACAAGCGATATTGGCCGATCATTCTTTCCAAATTGCTTTTTATGAAATTCTTTAACCCTTTCACGAGTCGTTTTATAATGCTTTAATGTTCCTTCGGAATAATCATTCCCGACACGGGCTTCTATACCTTTAATAATACCGTCAAGAATCTCCAATAAGCCTTTTTCATTGCTAACCCCCAGCAATTTATCTTTTACATTTAAGGTAGAAAAAGGTTCTCCTTTTGATTCCAGTTTGCTATAAACATCCTGTACCCTGTTGCCATTTTATTCAGCCGGTTATTCATGATTTTGGCTTCTTCGGATCTCCCTACAACATGCTGCCGCACATCATCCCATGATTCAGGACAAATAAAGATGCTGGAAGATAATTCAAACCGTTGGTTGTTCATGGTGCACCGTACATAAATCGGGCATTTCCCGTCAGCACGAGATTTTGTTCTCTTTAGAGAAAAATTTACTGTTAATCTCATAATTAGACTCATTTTTTAGTTTAAAAAATGGTCTCGTTTTCATGCTTAAAACTAACCTGTTTGGGTCTCATTTCCAAGCGTCAAAACGAACCAAAATAAATCAAAATGAATTAATTATCAGAATCTTACATCGATTACCGAGACCTGTTTGGAATTTTCCGAGAATAGGTCTCGATATAGTCTCGTTTATTTTGCGAATTGGTGCATATTTTGACACTTTGCGGAAAATAAAAAAGCGCTTAAACATTTGATTTAAGCGCTTTTAGTTCATTTTGATATCATAATCCGTGACCCCTATGATACAAAACTCGAACCATTTGTTGGAGGATTTGAAGCTATTGGGAAACCTAATTGCAGCATAATTTCTAGTATTATTGCTGTTTGTTTTCTTCAGCTTGTCAAACAACGTAACAGTTTTTCTTGTAATAAAAGACTCACATGTTTTATTAAATGAATAAGTTTAATGCAAATAACCGGGCCCGGTATTTTCAGCAGTTACATACGGTTTAACTTTTATTTTTCCTGAATAT
Source organism: Prolixibacteraceae bacterium (assembly GCA_041652995.1). Lineage (GTDB taxonomy): Bacteria > Bacteroidota > Bacteroidia > Bacteroidales > Prolixibacteraceae > Aquipluma. The sequence goes on along the minus strand of JBAZGO010000024.1, from coordinate 303 downwards.
TCAGCACAGCCAATGCTTCTTTTGGTCAAATTGGCGGGTCGTTTTTGCTGTATAATATCGAGCCTTATTTCCGGATCATCGTCCAGTACCGGGATATCCAGAATTTGCTGCTGAATATTGACTGTAGAATACAAGGCTTTGCTTTTCCTTCCGGGCTGAAAGAATCCCAGGTCGTTTTTTTCCAGATTTGATTTTATCTGAACAAATTCGCCTGACAAAATAACTGTTCCCGATGCATCAATTGCGTTGTGAATGAACTGTTCGGTACCGGTTGGATCGGATAACGGATACCGGTTGGGTCAA
>JBAZGO010000023.1:24182-92348 GCA_041652995.1 Prolixibacteraceae bacterium | reverse complement strand
AATGAGAATTTCGAGTTTGCTTCCAATCAGTTCTTCTCTCTGGTAACCAAATAGCTTTTCGGTTTGGTTATTTACAAGTGTAATGTCACCCAGTTTATTGGCCAGAATTATCGCATTTGGCGCCGATTCAACAACAAGGCTAAAACGCTCCTCTGCTTTTTTTCGTTCAGTAATGTCAATAATTGAAACCAGAATCATTGTCCCATCCATTGTTACCAAGGGGTTCAAACCTATTTCAACCGGAAATTCAGTTCCTCCTTTTTGTTTGGCAAACAACTCATTCCCCAGTCCCATTTTTCTTGTTTCAGGAGAGGCAAAAAACAATGTATGCAACCCCGGATGATCCTGATTATACCTTTCAGGAATTAATATTTCTATTTTTTTGCTGATAAGTTCAGTCCGCTCATACCCAAATAATTTTTCGGTCTGATGATTGACATAGGCAATTTTGCCCTCCTTATTTACAAGAATTATTGCGTTAGGAGTAGACTCAACTATTGCCTGAAAAGTAATTTCGGTTTGTTTTGACTGATTCATCTGTTTACATTTTCTCAGTAGGCATCAAACTTTTCGACATTTTTTTTTGAATCAAAAATCTCCGCTCCACTGAGCATCGGGTTCTTCTAAATTTCAAAAAATTAGTTTTATGCATTTTGCAGAGAAATCAGCAAAGTGTAGCTTCTAAATTCGGTTTTTTTTGCTTGTGGAAAGCTTTTCGTTCGAATAAATACTTACAACAGTTGAACGATGAAATAGTTGATGTATGAATTGTATTATCGGGAATTGTGGTTTGCCTGATTATTTTACATGTTTTAAGAACAATTGTAACCGGTGTAGTATTGTACTGGGCTGGGTACACCTATTCGTACCGGTAAATATAATTTCCGTAGCAAATATCAAAACCGGGATCTATTCCGAAGTAAAATGTTCTCTTCTCTTTTAGTTTGTTTTCTTCGTAGATGTTCTCCTCAACAATGTCTTCTCCATCTAAAATCGTGACTAACCTGTTTTCTCCGTCGTATTGAAATGTTTTCAGATGCAGTAATGTTCCGGTAGCTGTTTCTGTTCTTTCCTCAATTTTTAAGTCGCCCGAATACTTGTATTTTGTAATATGATGCTGAGTTCCATATACCGTGTACTCGGTCATGGTGGTTACTTTATTGTTTTTATATGCGTAAGTAGTATAACCTCCCCAGGTTTTCCATTCTTTTACCAGTTGGCCGTTCTCATATTCCATGGGAGTTTCAACCGTGTTCTCATTGACTATTGCACCGCTTACATCGTAGTGAAAAGTCGTATGAATTACGTTTGTCAATTGATTTAACCCATTGTATTCATAAGTTTTCACAACTTTAGTCAAAGAAGTTTCAATGATTAGTTTCACAAGCAAATTCTTCGAATCGTATGCATAGGTTTGCTTAATGTCTTCTTCGCCATTCACCAGTGTTGTTTCGGTAACCAGATTGCCGCGGTCGTATTCGTATTCAATTCTCCGTAAAAGTTGATCCGGAGTACCCTGGCAATACACATTCATTGCAATTGGTTTCTCTAAAGTGGCAGATAATTTAGGAGTATCATCCGTCTTGCAACCGGATAAAAGCGAAATTAGCAGAATAACTTGCATGAAACTTTTCATGATTCATTTAGTTTTTAGTCAAATTTAACATTTAAACGCATACTTATCAGGATGTTTAATTTCTCCGTTTGGTTGCGTCACTTCTCTCAGATTCAGGCATAAAAAAGGGAAGAACCTCAATTCCTCCCTTTTCAGATTTTTGCTCTTGCAGCTATTCCAGAATTTCGCAGAAAAAACCCAAATCAGTCACGGTTTCAACCAATTCGGGTATATTAAAATCGGATCCGGCAACGCGTAAAATATTGTCGCAGTCTTCCAAATCAAAATTGATTTCGCAATCAGGGAATCGCCTTGAAAGCTCGCTCAAAACCCTTCCGGCCATCTTCTTATTCCGGATATTGGTCCTGAATATTTCGACTGAAATGCCTTGCATTGTCTGAAATATTAAAACGGATTACAGCGCTTCGGTGTACTTTTTAAAGTTATCGAGAATAGCCTGCCAGCCAGCCTGTTGCATTTCCAGCGGGTTTTGACTTTCGGCTTCGAATTTTTCAACCACCTTTACACCGTCACCTGATTTTGTAAAACGAACCGAAACTTTCCGGCCATCTTCCATTTGATATTCAATTAACTCGTGAGGTTTTACAACTGAATAAGTACCGCCAAAATCGAAACTAAAACTTCCGTCTTTTGCTGCCATAGTCGTTGTAAACTTACCGCCCACGCTCAAATCATTTTCGGCGTGCGGCGCATGCCAGTCGTCAGAAGCGTTGCACCACTGCATGATGTGTTCGGGGCTGCTCCATGCATTCCATACTTTTTCAACCTCAGCATTTACTACATTCTCAACTGTAAGCACTGGTAATTTTCCGGTTTCTGAATCTGAATTTTTCATGTACTTTTTTTTAGGTTAATAAATTCATTCTTTTTGATAATGCAGCAACCATCGGTTCCCGAATTTATCGGTCAGGTTGCCAAATAAAGCGCCCCAAAAGTTAATCTCCAACGGATGGGTTTGCTTTCCTCCGGCCGAAAGCCGCATATAAAATTGCTGAATTTCGTCTTCGCTGTTGCAGTTAAGCATCAGCGAAACCGCATTCCCTTTCAGCAGGCCTTCTTCGTCAACCATATCCGAAGCTATTAGAACCAAATCACCTTTGGTTAAGGTGGAATGGAGGATGCACTCTTTCATCTTTCGGGGCAATTTGTCCGACATGGGCGAATCGCCAACGGTTTGCCACTGAAGTTCGCCTCCCAGGCAATCTTTGTAAAAGTTCATGGCTTCGCGGCAGTTTCCATTGAAAGTCAAATATGCCTGAATATTTGTCATTCGTTAAAAGCTTGTTTTAACATTCATCTCTTCCTTTATCACCAGGCTTTCTTTTCCTTTGTTGTCGCTTGTTGTATTGTTCTGTCAATCATTATTTGGTTTGTAGCTCAAAACAATTTTGCCGCCTGGATAGAGTTTTGATTGTATGGGTGTGAATTTTCGTATGGTGTCAAGGGAGTTAAAAATCGTCATCCCGTTGCCCATAGCTGTTGGGTTTATAATAAGATGATACTCGTCAATGAGTCCTTCTTTTATTAGTGACGAAACAAAACCGGCACCGCCAAAAACAAGAATGTCTTTACCGTTTTGTTTTTTTAAGCCGGTAATTTCATCTGCAAGATTTCCTTTTGCCAAAGAGGTGTTGTTCCAGGTTGATTTGTCAAGTGTTTTGGTGAAAACAACTTTTGGTATATCAACGATTTTTTTTGCAAATGGAGCGTCGGGGTTATTTTTGGCAGTATCCTCCCAATAATTTAAAATGCCGGCTGCCGTTTTTCTGCCAAGCAAAAGAGTGTCTGAAGAATCAATAAGTGAATTCATAAACGCGATAAGTTCGTCATCCGGATTCCAGGTCATCCAGTCATTTTCTCCGTTTGGCTGTGCAACATATCCGTTAATGGTCATTTGCATTTGTAATTTTACTTTTCTCATTGTCGTTATTTTTAATTGAATTATCAGGTTACCACACTACCCCGTTTAGCTTCATTTTTTCCTCTTTGCTTTTACCTTTTCAAGGTTCTCATTTACTCTGAATTTTACTATTTCAGTAATCAGATTTAGCGGCATGGGTTTGTCAAACGGAAACTGAACGGAACCTTTTCCTTGTTTGTAAACCGAAAGTTCTTCTTTAAAGGCTTTCATTCCTGAAGGCACCGGATAAAACCCAATGTGATTCTTGAAAGCGGCAAAATGTACCAGATTACCGTTCAAAAAGAATGTTGGTATGCCGTACGAAATTTTCTGCTGAGCTTCAGGTGCGGCAAGCTGAATAGCCTTCTGAATTTGTTTCAAAAGTGCCTGAATTTCTTCAGGAAAACCATCGATGTAATTATCGACATCGTTGTTCATGGTTACTTTATTTTAAGCAATGAGCTGATAGATTAATCTGTTTTTCAACATTATATAAACACTAATTCTGTATTTTAAGTTTAGTGTACGAAAGATAGGAACCAACCAGAATTGCAAGAAAGATTAAGGGAAAGAACGATTGAAAATCCATTCCATCGATTGCAAAGTGACTCGCAGAAGCGAATATAAAGTCGAATGCAAAACCGGCGTAAGCCCACTCTTTAACCCGTTCCGGAATTTTTGGTATAACCAGGATTAAAACACCCAATACCTTACAAACAACCAACAGATTGCCAAAATATTCGGGATAGCCCAAATGACGGATCCCTTCTTTGGCTAGTTCTGTTTGCGAACTCAGTGCCGGCATTACGCCTTCCATCAAAAAAATAATACCGGTTGAAGTCCAAAAAATTATTTTAAGTGTCTTTGTTTTCATATCGCATTACTTTAAATGTTAAACAATCCGTCGCTTTTTCCCCGAAGGTCAAGGCTTGATTACCATCGGGTTAACCAGGTTCAAACTTTTTAAAACTTCTGTTGTTTTTTATAATATTCTAATTAGGGCTCAGTCCTGTTCTTTCCTGTCGATACAAACATACGGCCGAATATCAGGATTTAGAATGTGTAAAGGCGTCAATAAAAAGGTAATTTGCGACAACAAAACGAATAGTATACATGAAAAACGTTTCGATTTTAGTTCCTGAATCTTCTGTTATGCAGGCCATCGCCGATCCCCAGTATTTATTTTCGGCAGTCAACCAGTTTTTGGCAGTTTCAGGAAAAGAACCACTCTTTGACGTAAAGCTGGTAAGCTATAAAAGAGAAATTAAACTGAACGGTGGTCACTTTTCAGTTTTTGCCGATAAACAACTTCAGGAAGTTGAAGAGACTGATTTAGTGGTTATCCCCGCATTGTTTGGCGACATGTCTTCGGCCATCGAACTGAATCGAAAATTAGTTCCGTGGATTATTGAGCAATACGAAAACGGAGCTGAGGTGGCTTCATTGTGCGTGGGCGCTTTTCTGCTGGCCTCAACAGGGTTGCTGAATGGTAAAAAATGTTCTACACATTGGGGATTTACCAACGAATTCCGTGAGATGTTTCCTGAAGTTGAAGTTGTTGACGGAAGTATTGTGACCGAAGAAAACCGCATTTATTCGAGTGGTGGCGCCAATTCGTACTGGAATTTGCTCCTGTATCTGGTTGAAAAATATACCGATCGCGAAACTGCAATTTTAGCCTCAAAATATTTTGCGATTGATATAGACAGAGACAGCCAGGCAGCTTTTGCCATGTTTAAGGGGCAGAAAGAACACAAAGATGAAGCAGTCAGAAAGGCTCAGGAATACATCGAAAATAACATTCAGGAGAAAATTGCGGTAGACGAATTGGCCGGCAGAGTTGCCGTAGGCCGAAGAAGTTTTGAACGCAAATTTAAGCAAGCCACCAACAATTCGGTTTTGGAATACATTCAGCGGGTAAAAATTGAATCCGCCAAGCGGAGTTTTGAATCGAGCCGCAAAAATATTACGGAAGTGATGTACGATGTGGGCTACACCGATACAAAAGCTTTCCGTACGATTTTCAAAAAAATTACCGGCCTCACTCCCATCGAATACCGAAACAAATACAACAAACAGCCCGTTCTTAATTGAAATACCTGACCTCTGATAAAACCTTCCTCGTCCAAAACAAGAGCTGGTGCTATTTGTTAACAGATTTAGAGACAATTCAGAATGTTATTAACCCGGATGAGAGCATCCGATAAAATTATGACGCTATGGATTTAAGTACGAAGAAATGTGTTCCCTGCGAAGGCGGTACACCTGCATTTGATCCGAAACAGATTACGGAATACAGGGAAAATATTGGAGACAGTTGGAATGTTATCGACTACAGAAAAATAACCAAAGAATTTCACTTCGGAAATTACATTGAAACGATTGGCTTTATAAACAAAGTGGCTGCATTGGCCGAAGCCGAAAATCACCATCCGGTATTGCATGTTTACTACGGGCGCGCTGTTGTTGAATTGTGGACCCATGCAGTGAACGGACTTTCGGAAAATGATTTTATTTTGGCCGCCAAAATTGATAAATTGTAGTTTCAATAACAAAAAAGGGCAGAATTTCCATCCCACCCTTTTGATATATTTTCGTAAGAAAGCTCCCTTCGACACGCTTCAATCTCCGGTCTTCCGACTTCCGACTTCCGACTTCCCTACTTCTGCTGAACTTTGGTCCAGGTATCTTTCAACTGGACAGTACGGTTAAATACAAGTTTTTCAGGAGTTGAATCCTGATCGACATTGAAGTAGCCCAGTCGTTCGAATTGGAAGTTGTCCAAAACTTTGGCGTCTTTTACAAAAGGTTCGATATAACATTTGGGTAAAACCTGAAGTGACTCATGGTTCATAAATTCCTTGAAATCTAAGTCTTTGTGTCCATCAGGTTCTTCATCGGAGAAGAGGCGATCGTACAAACGAACTTCTGCTTCCACATTTTCGGTGGCCGAAACCCAGTGAATGGTAGATTTCACCTTGCGTCCGTCGGGTGAATTTCCGCCTCGTGATGCCGGATCGTACGTACAGTGAATTTCGGTGATCTCGCCGTTTTCATCTTTTACCACATTCGTACACGTAATGAAATAGGCATAGCGCAAACGAACTTCGGTTCCGGGCGACAAACGATAGAATTTCTTTGGCGGAACTTCCATGAAATCGTCACATTCGATATATATTTCGCGGGTAAATGGTACGAGGCGTGTCCCCATCGAGGCATCTTCAGGATTGTTTACGGCTTCCATTTGATCAACCACACCTTCCGGACAATTGGTGATCACCACTTTCAACGGATTCAAAACACCCATCACACGCTGTGCCCGTTTGTTCAAATCCTCGCGCACACTGTATTCCAGAAGGGCAACATCGGTAATTCCGTCGGTTTTGGTTACGCCAATACGGTCGGCAAAATTCCGGATCGATTCCGGAGTGTAACCCCTTCGGCGTAGTCCGCAAATGGTGGGCATGCGCGGGTCGTCCCAGCCCGAAACGTGATTATCTTTCACCAGTTCGAGTAATTTGCGCTTACTCATCACGGTATAATTCAGGTTTAAACGCGAAAATTCAATCTGGCGCGGACGGTATTCCGAATCTTTCAGCTCATCGATAAACCAATCGTATAGTGGACGATGAACTTCGAATTCCAGCGTACAGATTGAGTGTGTAATTCCTTCCCAATAGTCGCACTGGCCATGAGCAAAATCGTACATCGGGTAAATGCACCACTTATCGCCGGTACGGTGATGTGGCGTTTTCATGATCCGGTACAAAATCGGATCGCGCATGTGCATGTTGGGCGAAGCCATATCTATTTTGGCGCGTAAAACCCGCTGACCTTCATTGAACTCACCGGCTTTCATACGCATAAAAAGATCCAGATTTTCTTCAACTGAACGGCTGCGCATCGGGCTGATTAATCCTGGTCGGGTTGGAGTTCCTTTTTGCTGACTGATTGTTTCTGCATTCTGATCGTCGACATACGCTTTGCCATCTCTGATCAGTTTCACGGCAAAATCAAAAAGTTTATCGAAATAATCGGAAGCATAAAACAGTCTGTCGTCCCAGCTAAATCCCAGCCAGCGAACATCTTCCATAATGGAGTCAACATATTCAGTATCTTCTTTCGAAGGATTGGTGTCGTCGAAACGCAGGTTGGTTAACCCTCCATATTTTTGAGCGGTTCCAAAATTCAGGCAAATAGATTTGGCATGACCAATGTGCAGATAACCATTCGGTTCCGGGGGGAAACGGGTATGAACACGTCCATCATTTTTTCCTGATTTAAGATCTTCCTCAACAATCTGGTGAATGAAATTATTCGATTTCACCACATTTTCACTTTCAATCACATTTTCGCTCATTGTATTCAATTTAAAAAATCGCTTTTATGAATAGCATTAAAGACAAAAGTATAAAATGATTTCAGCTATAAGATATTCACGCGTTTGAAAATTGAATTGCAAAACAATAAAATTAATTTTGCTCCTGAAACTATAATTCAGATATCATGGCGCTGATTGAAATTGAAGGTATGGAGTTTTATGCTTTTCACGGACATTTTGATGTTGAGAAAGTTGCAGGCAACCGATTTCTGGTTAATCTGAAAATTGAAGCCAACCTTATCAAAGCCGGACAAACTGACCGGCTGGAAGATACGCTGGACTATCAGAAAGCATATTGGGCGGTAAAAGAAGAAATGGCTGTTCCTTCCGATTTGTTGGAGCATGTTTGCCAGAGAATAATCAATCGCATAAAAACCGATTTTCCGGAAACTCAAAAAGTGGTAGTAAAAGTTTCCAAAATGAATCCGCCGATGGGAGGACAAATGGATCGAGTTAGCGTGACAATGGAAGGATAAGTTTTTAATCAGGGCTTCACTTAAAGTGAAGCCCTGATTAAAATAATCTATTTCGCTTTCGTAAACCGCATCAATTCTGAGGCATGAGGTTCAAGAAAAGCCTTGTAACTAGCTGAAACTATTCCTTTGTCTTCTTTATTCCATAAATCTTTTACTGCATAATTTCCTGAAATACCAATTTCTGGAAGCGAAATGGAAAGTTCAGAAGTAATGGAATCATTCGTATTGAATAAAGCCACAAATTTGTAACTCTTCAAGGAATTGAAACCAAATTAGGATCGTTTCGGAGACAAAAAAAAAGATCCGGAAATCAAAGAAATCCGGATCAGGCAAAAATGGGAATTCTGAATTATAGCTTAACGAATAATTCTTCTTTTTCGCGCCGCACTTTAGTCGCTTTGCTCAAATAGTCATTTTTCTCATCGCGGTATCCCAATGTCAAAATTACAGTACTGCGTAATCCCTTTTCGGCTAATCCCAAAGCTGCATCGAGCGCATCCGGATCAAATCCTTCCATAGGGGTAGCATCAACCCTTTCTTCCGCCGCAGCTACCAGGCCAGTTCCCAACGCAATATATGCCTGGCGCGAATTCCATTGCAATAATTGTTCAGGAGTTTTTCCACTGATAGCGCCATTGATCATGTTTCGCAATCCATCAAGCGAATCAACCGGAATTCCGCGAACTGTGGCAATTTGATTAATATGCTTTTCAACTTTTCCCTCCGGAAATTCTTTCCAGGCCGCGAACACCAATACATGCGACCCCTGCATAATCTGAGGCTGATTGAAAATTGCCGGGGCAATTTTGGCCCGTGTTTCATCGTCGCCAATAACCAATACCGTGAATGGCTGCAAACCAATTGATGTTGGCGCCAACTGAATGGCATCCAGTATTTTTTCCAGTTTTTCTGCCACAACCTTTTCTCCGGTCATTCTTTTTGTGGCATATCGCCATTTCAAATCATTAATTACACTCATTTTTTAATTGTTTTTATGACTTTTCTAAAAAAATTCAATTCTTATTTGGATGATTGGCATCCAATAGTTACTTTTAGTGCCTCAATACTACAAAGTAACTTTTGGATACACAATAACGCATTTAAAACATACCAGGGAATATGGAAGTAACTATTGCAGATGATCAACCAGTTAACCTCCGAAAAAAACTTGAATTATTTTTCGATGAGAAGAGAGAGTACCATGAAATTTGCCCGGTGCGTGACATTCTCGACCGTTTTGGCGATAAGTGGTCGCTGCTGGTTATCCTGAATCTTGGGTATGCCGGGAAAACCAGGTTCAATGAATTGAAAAATAAAATAGAAGGTATTTCGCAGCGTATGCTAACTGTTACGCTTCGGTCGATGGAACGTGACGGGCTGATTACCCGAAAAATTTATGCTGAAATTCCCCCGCGGGTTGAATATGAACTGACACAACTGGGAAATGATCTCCTCGGGCAAATATCGGAACTGGCCCAATGGGCTTCCGGAAATATGAGTAAAATTCTTCGTTCCCGCCTCGAATTCGACAGCAAAAATCAGTAGGTAGATTTTTTTGAGAGCTCCTGAAATTTCTTGCAGGTTGGAAATTTTTTTTGCTATCTTTGCGCACCCAATTCGGGAAATATAACCATATTTTGGTCGGTTGGCCGAGTGGTTAGGCAGCGGTCTGCAAAACCGTGTACGGCGGTTCGAATCCGCCACTGACCTCATATTCTTACTTTTTTAGAATTTATTATCAGTTAAAACCCTTGATTTTCAAGGGTTTTTTGATTTTAGCATTTCAAAAAAATAAAGAAAAGCAACAAAAAAAATGCCGCCCCTCTGACCGCACCCTTCACGCGTAGAGAGGCAAAGCATCGCACATGCGATGGTCAAGATTTTTAAACATTCTAAATGCGACATTTAATGATTCTCATTACTTAAAACATGGGCGTAGCGTTGGCCGCTGAAAGAATGGGTGAATGAATTTCTTCTAAGAAGCGGGTTAAAATTATATGAATATCCGGTTGAATGCCTAATTGCTCCGACTGATGGGGCTTTGCCCCAAACCTTGATTCACTACTTTTAGCCTCTACCTTGGATGTCATATTTCTTACTTCGAAGTGTGGTGATTTCTTGTAAGATAATGATATTCAAGGCATTATTCAAACTTATTTCACTGATAATCAGATATTTATTTTTTTGTCATGTACTAAGGATTTACAGTGAAAAAAGTTAATTGAATTTTACATATACAAGTTTGGACAAACCAACTGATAAGTTTATACTTACTACTGATTATTTATTAACAAAATTATTAACGAATGACGGTTGGTGTTAAATGACTGGTGCGTATAGGTATGATGGAGTGATTTAAAAAGAAAAACCCCTTTGCTATTGCGAACAAAGGGGTAAATTAAAACACTGATCTGCTTTTGATTTTATTAAATGAGGTTTATTGGGTTCTATATTTTGCTAAAAGAGGTTGTACTCTTGCGAGACAACCTCTTCAGCCAAAAATAATTATTTCTGATTATTAATAGCCAGGATTCTGATAAGCAGCTTTCTCTTCTGCTGTCATTTCCATACCATCGAGCTGGCCTTGCGGAATGGGGCGCAAATAGAGATATGGCTGAATATTGCGTACAATTGTTACCGCATTATGGTCACCTTTGGTGCTTGAAGCTATTTTGTAACTACCAGCGACTTCGGCCCACTTTTGGGTACGTACCAAATCGAACCAGCGGAAACCTTCTCCATAATATTCACGTGAACTTTCTGCCAAAATATAGTTTATATCAATATCGGCTGGTGTTGCAGCGGTCATCGCAGCGCTATTATCCTCACTTTTCGCAACATTATTAAACCTGTCGAAACTCCACTTACCTGCTCGGGCGCGGATAACATTGATTAATTCTCTTGCGCTTTTACCGGATTGTGTATTTGCTCCCTTCACCGCTGCTTCGGCAGCAACGAAATAGAATTCAGAGAATTTGGCAATATTAAACGGGCGGGTAATTGAGGCATTGGGTTGCCCTAATCCACCGGCGTTGTCGGTTCTGTAGGTACTCATCTTCCATGTTCCGGGATAAACGACACGGCTTATTCCGCTTGGTGCAATTACATAATCGGCTCTTCCGGGTAAAGTACCTCCGCCAACATTACTCGGACCTGCGCCGGTAGGGTAAGTAATAGGTGTTTCTGGTTCTTCAGGCAGAAAAGTCAATAGAGGATCACCCGGGTAAACCTTCAACCAGTTAGCACCGTAATAAAACTCGGTTTTGTCGCCACCTACGGGCCAGTTGCCGCGATAAACAGTTACAAAAGAAGCATCGAATCTGGAATCCTCTGTTTTATTGGCAAAAGTGTTTTCAAAAGCTTCAATGGTTGGACACATTCGTGTCCATGGACGGCCCAGGTCCTGGTCTGCTTCTCGCAGCACCGAACTAACTGAACTACTCCCGTCAGGATTTTTGGCACTTCTGATTTCGGTGTAGTTCCACGTCATCATCCACGCGGCAAAATTATCCGCACCTCCGCCTCCTCCATACGTCAGGCTCGCTCCGTTATATTTTTCGCTGGTTTCCGTGTGGTCGGCGTATAACATCATTTCCTTGTTGCGTTCTTTTCCACCCACATGTAATTCATAAAATGTTGGCATTAAACCGTAAGAACCCGGATTATCGATGGCAGTACCGGCAACGTCATAAGCCTGTTGAAAATACCATTGAGCATTATGTCCGTCAGGATCTGTCCGGTCAGCCGCCGGATAAGTAGGAATGCTATTTGGATTTTCCAGCCACCATGCATAAGTCAGATAGGCTTTAGCTAAAAACAGGCGTGCCACATTTTTGGTTACAGTACCCGTTAATCGGCTTGCTTCCGGTAAATCGTTAACCGCTGTCAGCAGGTCGGGGAATATGGCTTTGGTGTAAACCTCGGGTACGGTATTGCGCACAGATGTTCTAACCGGAGCCGTGTTAAACTTCAATTCTCCGGCACCCATATCCAATGGCACTCCGCCATAAGTTTGTACCAACATAAAATAGTCGAATGCACGGAAAAACCGGGCTTCTGCAATCAGGGATACATTGAGGCCAACCTCCGTAGCATTTTCAATAATGCCACTGGCCGTGTTAATAGCTGGAAATGCATTGTCCCATAAGGTTCCGGTACCCCCATTGTCAGTAGAGGTAATATTTCCCTGTCCGCTAACATCCATAACTTTAAAGTTTCCATCCGCACTCTGGGCATAAGTTGCTTCGTCGGTGCCTGTTACACCCGAGTTATAGTAGTAGGCATTCCCGTATATGAAGCGCAGGTGTGCATACAGGGCTGTCAGACCACCATTCACACCCTGTTCGGATTTGAAAAAACCGGGTTCCAAAATACTGCGCGGCTGTTCCTCCAGGATATCAGAACATCCTAGCATGAACACTGTCAACAGCGCTGTTCCTATTGTATTTTTTATATTCATGTGTTTCATATTTTTCCTTTTTTAAAATGTCAAATTCACTCCAATTACGTAGTTCCGGGTTGAAGGCGAGTTGAAACCTACAGTCAATATCCGATTGTTGTAGCCTCCTGTTGCGACATTCTGGTCACCGCGCGAGTTGGTTTCAGGATCCAAACCCATTTCCTTGTTGAAGTCAGAGAACATCACAAACGGGTTCTGTACCGTGACGTACATACGCATATTAACGCCCGAGTTTTTAAGCAATGATTGGTTGAAATTATATCCAAGCGAGATATTTCGCACCTTCAGGTATGAACCATTGAAGTACGCCATCGTGCTAAGATACTTCGGATTGTCGCCGCTTAATACGCCGTTCGGAGCTGGATACTTGGCTCCGGTGTTCTCAGGAGTCCAATAGTCTACCTTGATTTGGCCCCTACGACCGGTCATCAAATTGAGGTAACTGCTTGGACCGTTAAGGGTGCTAACGAGGATACCGCCGCTTTGGAAGCTACCGATAAGGCTCAGATCAAATCCTTTATAAGCAACGCGGGTGTTGAACCCTCCCTGAAAATCAGGATCGACTTCCAGTATCTGCCTGTCGTCTGGTCCGATTTGTCTTTTCGGTGTACCATCGTCGTTAAATTCACCGGTGTATTTTACCTTGATCATACCTACATTTCCACCAGGTTCGTATTTCAACAGATCGGCATCTCCCTCTTGCCAGAGTCCAATTTTCTCGTAATCGTAAATCGAATTGATGCTATACCCAACGAACCATGCGTTACCTTCATCTCTTGTCTGTCCCGATGCAAGGGCAACCAGCTCGTTTTTGTTTGAATACAGGTTAATTCCGGCTTCCCATGTCCATCCGTTTACATCGTCAAGAATGATACCGTTGAGTGAGAATTCAATACCTTTATTTTGGGTTTCCCCGATATTTGCGGTGTAACTGCTTACTCCGGATGTACGGGGTAAACCAAGGTTTAACAGGATATCTTTGGTATTTGTAACATAATATTCAATAGTACCTGAAAGTCGGTTTTTCAGCAAACTGAAGTCCAAACCATAGTTAAATGTTTCAGAGTATTCCCATCCTAATTTTTGGTTGGGCAGTTCGGTTACATAGTACCCTGTAGCATAAGTAGCATCTCCAAAGTTGTAATTTCTGGAACTTAAAAGACCAAGGGTTTTATAAGCGCCGACAGCCTGGTTGGAAGTTTGCCCGTAACCTGCGCGAATTTTCAACCTGTCAATCAAAGTGACACCCTGCATAAAAGGCTCATTCTTTACATTCCATCCGGCTGATACTGCAGGATAGGTATGCCATTTATGCCCTTCTGCCAGTCTTGATGATGCATCAGTGCGGACGGTAGCAGTGAGCATATATTTATCGCCATACTCGTACATCACGCGACCCATATACGAAACTAATCCGGTTTGGACATAGCCGCCGTTAGTGAGATTGGTGGCAGTAACTTCACCAAGAGACTGACTCAGACTGTAGTATTGGAAAGCCTCAGAGGGAATACCCTTTGCCGACGTACCTGAGTTAAAGCTAGTGCTTTGCTCGGCCGAGAAGAGCGCCACTGCATTCACCCGATGTTTGTCGGCAAAAATGCGATCGTAAGTTAACAGGTTATCAATAACCCAGTGATAGGTATGCAAATTGCGTATAACAGCAGTCGATTCCGTATCCGGATTGTTACTGTTTATACCTTCAGCAGTGTATTCACCTTCGTTTGTCTGCATAAAATCCAAACCGATGGTGGCACGATACTTCAAGCCTTTAATCCCCGGGATTTTTGCCTCGCCATATATGGAGTTGTATGTTGCAAATCCCCTGTTATGACTTAACCACTTATCCTGTAATCCTTCAACAACATCTCTCGTAATGGTAAACTGGTCATCTAAGGGCATTCTTATGGATCTTTTTAATGTACCATCTTCGTTATACGGATCGGCAATAGGCGACATGCTTAAAATACCATACAACCCTATCTGGTTACCTTCAGTGAAGTTATAGTTATTGTTTGAATTGAAGCCGAAACGGAATAATTTACCCACTTCCTGATCAACAGAACTTCGCAAACTATAGCGGGTGAATTTGTTAGTTGGAATTACGCCTTGATCCTGAAGGTAGCCAACGCTGAAGCTGTAACTGCCTGTGGCAGTGCCACCGGAAAGGCCAATGTCGTGGCTGGCCTGATAACCGTTTCTGAAAAACATGTCCTGCCAGTCGGTATTCATATCGTCGAATTCATCCGGCCCGTTTGTGAATTGGCCTCTTGCTGCTCGCAGAGCGACAAATTCAGGTCCGTCCATCATAGGATATTTGGCAAAAATTTGGTTCTCACTTTGCCGCCCATTGTATGTTATTTTTGCCTTTTGTCCTTTTTGCCCTTTGTTGGTAGTAATAATAATGACACCGTTGGCACCACGTGAACCGTAAATGGCAGTTGCAGAAGCATCCTTCAGGATATCCATACTTTTGATGTCATTGTTGTTAATTTCGCTGATAGACCCGCTAAAGGGGATTCCGTCGAGCACTACCAGCGGATCATTGCTGGCAGTCAGCGAACGCGTACCGCGAATACGGATTTGCATTGACGCACCCGGGCGGGTTGAGGTTTGCGAGAACTCCACACCAGGCAACCGACCTTGTAAGGCTTGTGAGAAATTAGACGATGGGATGTCGCGCAAGGATTCTCCGGTTATTGATGCAACGGAACCCGTCACAGCTTCTCTCCGTTGGGTACCATACCCAATCGCCACTACTTCTTCAATTCCAATGGTTTCTTCAGCAAGAGCAACATCAATTGTTGTTTTACTTCCAACCACAATCTCCTGCAACTTCATCCCGACAAAAGAGAACTGTATAGTTGCATTCTCAGGAACATTTAGAATTGAATAATTTCCGTTGGTATCGGAAATAGTACCGCTTGAAGTGCCTTTTACCATTACTGTAACCCCAGGTATTGGAGAACCTGAAGAATCGGTGACTTTACCCGAAACCGTTTTTTGCTGCTGCACCCTGCTAAATTCCTTCGACAAATTTTTCAATTGGTTACCCGATGGGTTGATCAGGATGAGGTTGCTTTCAGTGATGGAATAGCCGATACCTTCATTCTCAAACAGCTTTTTCAGGATTTTTTCAACGACTTCGTCTTTTACCTGGATACTTACTTTGGTGTCGAGATTCACTTTCTCGTTTTCGTAAATAAACCGGTATGCCGACTGTGCTTCAATTTGCTGAAGCACCGCTTTGATAGAGGATTCCTGCATATTGAGCGTCAACTTGGTATTCTGAGAATACACCGTTGCCGTTACATGCATCGTAAAAACGACTAGTAAAAAGGCAGTTAGTTTCATAACCAACAAGAGCTTTTTGGGAATATGGCATACGCCTTTCCCTGATTCATAATTTTTTTTCATAGATTTGTAATGCAATTAGTTAATTACTCAAATTGAATGTTCGTAGCATTCAATTTTATTATCTAAAAAACAGACGGGAGATGCTGAAACATCTTCCGTTTTTCATTATTGTGCCATAGGCATTTATTTTTTTGAAATGGTTATACTTTTCCCTCTTAAATCATAACGAATGGCACTCAACTGGCAAAGCGCATTCAGCACATCCAGAACCGTTTGTTCTTTGAGTACACCCGTGTAGTGAATATTTTCGCCCAGGGTTTGATCGGTAAGCGAAATATCCACATCGTACCAACGTTCCAACCGGGTAATGACTTCCTGAAGTGACATGTTCTCCATGTATAATTTATTCTGCATCCAACCCAGGTTTTGCGAAACTTCGCCTTTCGAATAAGCCAGTTGGTTTGATTTTGTATCGAATGTTGCAATCTGCCCGGGTTCCAGGATCAGGTTATCCGATCCGGCGTGGCTCAGTTCAACTTTCCCTTCAACCAAAGAAGTTTGTATCAGGCGGTCTTCCGGATAAGCGGTAAGGTTAAATTTTGTACCCAACACTTTCAAATCAACCCCTACCGATGTATGAATCACAAAAGGTCTTTGACTTTTTGCCACGTCAAAAAAAGCTTCACCGCTGAAATCGACTTGCCGGGTTTTCCGGAGTTTGTCGAAATGATATTCCAGGCTCGATCCTGCATTGAGTTTTACATGTGAGCCGTCAGGCAGAATAACTTCGGAGCGGCTTCCGTAGGTTGTCGATAGGGCAATCCTGCTATCGGAGCGTGAAAACAGGTCGGTAAAAAAGTTCAGGCTGAAGAAAATAAGTAAAGTTGCAGCCATTCCTGAAACCATAAAAGCTATATTCTTCGATCGTCTTTGGCTGATGTTTTGTTTGTCAAGTTTCGAATTGACCTGGATCCAGGCTTTTCCGGCATCGAAATTCCGGAGTGTTGAAACGCCGGATGAAGCATCCCAGATTTTCTGGTATTTCCCCAAATCATTTTTATTTTGCTGATTGGCTTTCTGCCATTCATCGAGCGCAGTACCAGTTGAGGGAGATTCTTTGCCTTCCTGTAAATGATCAACCAAATGTTCTCCGATTGGTAACTTCTCTTCCATTTTTCTGATTATTTAAACTGTTGACACCTGAAAACAGAAAAGGTCCTATCGGGAATTATGATTTTTTGGGGAAAAGTAGAAGTTTTCGGGCAGAAGCAGGGAGTAGCGGGAGTAAAATTGTTCCGGGTTTCGCGATTCGCGTTAAATCCCGAAACTCGCAACCCGTAACAATTGAATGTTCAGTCTCAGACTCCGTAAAATTCACGGCACCATGCACCATGCCAATTCAGAAAGCATCCTTCGATTCAAGGCACGATTTGAGGTATTTCAGCGATTTCCAGATTTGATTTTTGATTGTTTTTACAGAAATTCCAAGTTGATCGGATATTTCCTGCTGTTTGAGTCCGTCGAAACGGCTTTTAATAAATACTTCCCTGCTCCGTTCAGGCAGTTGTTCGATACACTCGTTCATTGCAGAGCTGAATTCAATTTGCTCGATGAGGTCTTCATTGGTGTACCCACCCTGAACCGGAATGTTTTGCAGTGTTTTTTTGCGGGTGTTTTCAGCACGCAGGTGATTGAGCGCGGAATTCTTAGATGCGCGGTATAAATAACCGGCAATATTTTCACGAATTTCAAGTCTTTGCCGATTGATCCAAAGTTTCATAAACAGTTCCTGAACAACATCTTCGGAGACACTTTCATTCTGAGAAAAGTGAAATACAAATAAACAAAGCCGACTGTAATAGCGCACAAACAATTGATTAAAACAGGCATAATTTCCGTCTTTAATTCCAGCTATCAGTATCTCGTCGGCAGCTTCCATTTTTTATATCCGGTTTCAGGAATACAATAATAAGGAAATTCTCTCTCTAATCACCTTTTCATACCGTCCTCCGGATTACCTTTTCCTTTCTCCGGCTTTTATTCAAACTCAAGCCCGCCAAAAAAATCAGGTTCATGGAAACTTGGCTTCTCAGTTTTGATTTTAGTCCACGAAACGAAATGCGGAACACTCAGTTCGTCACCGCATTTGTAAAAGTTGCCGCGCATTTTTTTTCCTGAAACTGGTTTTAAGCTGTGTTTAAAGAATGCTTTCCATGGAATGGCAATGGTTATTTTCCATTCGGTTTGCACTTTCCGCTCTGGAAAAGATCTTGCTCCCAGAGACGAAATTCTGCGGATAGTTGCAATCTGTTCTTCCGAAGCATGAATGGCTTCACTTCCTTTTTTCCGGAATCCGAGCAATGCCATTCCGATGCAGGTCATTTCGAGGTTGTAATATTCGTCGTTCCCTTCCGGCGAAAGGAAAAACTCGACACAACTGTCGGTCCAGACCCGGCCGTTGCTTTGAGTGATTTCAGCTTTTACCGACTGCTCATTTACTTTATATTGCAGGAAAAGTTCCTCTTCGTTGTACCCAATCTGTAACGTAACGTCGGGTTTATATGGGAATTCTTCCCAATTCACGATTTCCAGAGCCAGCGGTTCAATTTCCAGATCGAGCGATTCGGCAATTAAGTCAAGTGGAGGATTTGAGAACTCTTCGAGTATTTTTCCAACTTTCATCGTTGTAATTTTTAAATCAGAATTTTCAACATCAATATTTCGTTGTACGCTCAGATTTTCCCCTAATTCAGGAAACTGACTGAACGAGACTATCAGTAACAGTGCGGACAATCCTACACATTTCATCGTATTGTTCCTCCATGCTGGTCAATAATTTATACTGTGCAATCGTTCGCTGGTAATTGTGTTCCGGACTTTTGATCTTGTAATACTTGTCACCATCAATGTAATCCATCAGGAAACGCAAAACCTGTTCGTAAGTAATGTATTTGGCCGAAAATGCCAGGTATTCCATCTCTTTTTTGTTCAGGAAAGAAATGGCCTGAGACAAATAACCTTTGGTAAAACCTTCAAAAATCTTCAGGTCGCACGAAACCGCATCCAGGTTTTCATCGTCTTCCTGGCCAGTGTTGGTGTACGAACGCATGGCATCGCCAAAATCGTTCAGGCAAGTGCTGTTCAGCACAGTATCGAGATCGATAACACATAAAACATCACCTTTTTGATCAAAAAGAATGTTGTTGATCTTCGTGTCGTTGTGAGTAATTCGGGTCGGAATCTCGCCTGTTTCAACCAGTTTCCAAAAGTTGAGCATTTCCTCGCGGCGACTTTCGATCCAGCTAATTTCTTCATTCAAGTTTGCTTTCCGGCCAACCGGGTCTTTCGCCAAAACGGCATCCCACTGATTGAACCGGTACCGGATGTTGTGAAAACCCGGAAGAATATCAGTCAGCGGTTCGCTCAAATCGGCCACCATCGATTGAAACATTCCGATTCCTTTTCCACCCTGGTAGGCTAACTCCGGAGTTTTTGCCGAATTGTAAGTGATGGTGTCGCTAATAAAAATGCAAATGGCCCAAAACTCGCCCTCTTCATCCTGAAAATAAAGTTTTCCATCCTTTGCCGAAACAACAGTCATCGCTTCGCGCAATGGATCGCCGTGCTTTGCCATTACTTTGGTTTTGATATGGTTGCATACTTTTACAATATTCTCCATCATAGCCGGCACATTGGTAAATATCTTCTTATTCTTTCGTTGCAGTAAATAGTTGGGCGCCGAATCTTCTTTGGTATAAACGATGTAGGTGTCGTTAATAAAACCTTCACCCATTGGTTCTACACGGTCAACAGTTCCTTCCAGTTGAAATCCGGCAGCTAGTGCTTCTAAATTCATGATTATGCAGTTTAATGGTTTATCTAAATTTTAATTCAGGTTTCGAAGCCTTAAAGGTAAATTCCTTTTTGGTTTGCAAACAAATAAATTCATCAACTTCTCACACAAACATTCCTGAACAAGTTCTCTCTTTTTTTGCGGCCAATGCTGTAATGCTGCAATTTTTATTATTTTTGGTCAACCTAAATGCTGTTAATAACAAAACTAAACCTCGATGGTGAAAAAGACTGTAGCCTTTCTACGTAAACGAATACTTCTCGTATTATTTTTTTCATTTATCCTTGGAATATTTCTCTCCTTTATGGGTATCAGAACCATAGAATATACATCGACTGACGAATTTTGTGCCTCGTGTCATGTTCACCCACATGTATTTGTATCCTGGAAATTATCAACGCATTACGATAATAAAGCCGGAATTACGGTTCATTGCGTAGAGTGTCATTTACCGCCCAAGGGCGAAGGCTACATGATAGAAAAAACCAAGCTTGGACTCAAAGATCTTTACGGTTACCTCTTCAAAGATTCGGCTGAATTTAACTGGGAGATGAAGTCTGAACTGGAACATGCCGTGAAGTATATCCCGAACTCATCGTGCAAGCATTGCCACCAGAACCTGTTTCCTAAAAATTTAGTGGACGCAGGCATAGCTGCCCATCTTTACTACGAAAATAACGAGAAAAAACTGGATTTGCAGTGCATCAGTTGTCACCTCGATGTCGGGCACTACGACCCAAAATACAAACACGGCAAGATGACCGGCATACCGGGACAAAGTGACAACAATGCCGACAGTTTGAAAACCGTTTTTGAACAGGCAGCCACCGTAACAACTTTTGCCGACTATACCGAGCAGATTCCAAGCACATCGGTGTCTTTCAAAATGATCGCTATCAAAGGCGGCACCTTCAGCATGGGCAGCCCCGAAAACGAACCTTTCCACCAGCCCGACGAATCACCGGTGCGCCAGATAACGGTCAGCCCGTTTTTCATGGCCGAAGTGGAAACAACCTGGGAAGAGTACTGGGCATTTTATGGTAACACAATGAGCGAAGGACGCACCCCGCCCGAACAGATTTATGCCAACAACAGTAACCCGAACGTGGATGCCATTTCAGGCCCAACCCCGCCTTATGGGCGACCCGACCAAAACTGGGGATTTGGCAAACGCCCGGCAATCACCATGACCCATTATGGTGCAGAAACATTCTGCCAATGGCTTTCAAAGAAAACAGGCAAAAAATACCGCCTTCCCACAGAAGCCGAATGGGAATATGCTGCCCGCGGTGGCACAGAAACACCATATTTCTTTGATGGAAAACCGGATAAGTTCTCCAACAAAGGATTATGGCGTAAAATCTCGGCCGCCGAAACCGAACCGATTTCGGAGTACGTCATTTATGCAAACAATGGCAAAGGCAAAACGCATTTGCCCGAAGAGGTCAAGCCTAATCCGTTCGGCCTGAAAAATATGCTCGGCAACGTAATGGAATATTGTGCCGACCGCTATGCACCTGACGCTTATGCCAAAAACAGCGGAAAAGTGAATAATCCACTTGCAACCGAAGGCGAGGAATGGGTCGTGCGCGGGGGCAATTACAGTTCGGATGCAGCCGACGTTCGTGCGGCTGCCCGCGACCACAGCCAGCACGACGCATGGCTGAAAACCGACCCGCAACAACCCAAAAGCATCTGGTGGTACTCCGATGTTAAAGGCATCGGGTTCAGGGTTGTTTGTGAGCCAGACAATTCAATTAAAGTTCAATAGATAAACTAATTAAACTAACTAAAAATTTATCCGTTATGAAAAAAGGTATTGACAGACGTTCATTCTTGAAAAGCTCGGCTGCAGCCGGGGCTTTGGGCGCAATTGGTACAGGAAGTGTTGTAGGAAGTGTTGCAGCATTAACATCATGCAGTAGTACTCCAAAAATACAGCCTTTAAAAGAGCCGGGCACTTATTACCTGCCCAACCTGGTTGATAAAGCTACAGACGGCAAACCCCTGAAAGCTGGCGTAATTGGCTGTGGCGGAAGAGGCTCTGGCGCAGCGTTTAATTTCCTTAACGCGGCCGATAATGTTACTATTGTGGCTTTAGGCGATACTTTCGCCGACCGTCTGGAAGAGTTAGCTGCAAATCTGAAAAAAGAGAAAAATATCGACATTGCAGCAGACAAAAAATTTATAGGGCTCGACGCTTATCAAAAAGTTATTGACAGCGACGTGGACGTGATTATTACGGCTACGCCACCCAATTTCCGCGCCGAAATTTTCAAGTACGCGGTGGAAAAAGGCAAACATTGCTTCCTCGAAAAACCAATTTGCGTTGATCCGGTAGGTTACCGTACCATTGTGGCTACTGCCAAACAGGCTCAGGCAAAAGGCCTTTGCGTGGTAACCGGCACGCAACGTCATCATAAACGCGACTATGTGGCTTCATACGAACAAATCATGAACGGGGCTATCGGCGAAATAACCGGAGGAACGGTATACTGGTGTGGCGGTATGCTCTGGTACAAGGACCGTAACCCCAACTGGTCAGATCTGGAATGGATGATCCGTGACTGGGTAAACTGGGGATGGCTTTCGGGCGACCATATTGTTGAACAGCACGTTCACAACCTCGATGTATTTACTTGGTTTTCAGGACTAAAACCAAAATCAGCTCTTGGATTTGGATCGCGTCAGCGCCGTGTTACCGGTAACCAGTTCGACAATTTCAGCGTCGATTTTGAAATGGAAAACGGTATTCACATTCACAGCACCTGCCGCCAGATTAATGGTACAGAAGGCGGCGTTTGGGAATTTATCCAGGGCACCAAAGGGTCGTGGACTTCCGACGGGCACATTATCAAAGACCTGAAAGGCACCGAAATTTGGAAATACGACTACGAAGCCGAAAAAGCCAAATTCAAACAAACCGACCCATATACCTTGGAACACGTGAACTGGATTAACCATATCCGCTCCGGAAAGCCGATTGAACAGGCATCCGAAACGGCTGTTGCCAACATGGCTGCCATCATGGGGCGCGAATCGGCTTACAACGGAAAGAAAGTCACATGGGACGAAATGACTGCTTCGCCGCTCGACCTTTTCCCGAAAGATATTGACATGACAAAAAATATGGCTGCTGCCAAAGAAGGGTACGGTGCAGGAAAAGAGTTTAAACTGCCCGAATTTATTCATATTGCAGGAACACCACAGGGAAACCAAACTCGATAAGGTATGCCGCTTAACAGAAGATCATTTTTGGGAACGGCCGCATACGGTGCTGCACTTGCTGCATCGGGCGGGCTTTTCTCATCATTCCGAAGTGAATCTCACTCCGGAAAACGCAAATCACCAAAACTAAAGATTTCGTGTCAGGAAGGCGTTGCTCCGGGCAAGGAATTGAATGAAAAGCTCGACTTTATTGAATCGCTCGGAATTGTTGGTATCGAATTTTGGGGCGGTGGCCTCGAAAAACGAATCACTGAAATTCAGCAGGCTTTGCAGAACCGAAATCTTCAGGTAAGCGCCACCTGCGCCGGATTCGATGGTTGGCTGATTGCCGATGATCCGGCCATTCAGAAGAAATGCATGGATTCGATGAAAGTAATCATTGAAGCTGCCGGAGCTTTAGGTTCAACCGGGTTAATTTTTGTACCTGCTTTCAACAATCAGAAATCGTTGCCAGATAAGGAAGCACGCGAACTTTTGCTCGGTCAGATGAAAGAATTGGGCGACTTTGCCCAACGGCACAATACACGCATTTTATTGGAGCCGCTCAACCGGCAGGAATGCTATTTCTGCCGACAAGTGGCTGACGGAGCTGCAATTGTGCGCGATGTTGACAGTGCAGGAGCTGCCGTAATGGGCGATTTCTGGCACATGACCTGGGAAGAAACCAACGATCGCGCTGCATTTTTGGCTGCCGGCGATTATCTGCACCACGTGCACATTGCCAGCCGGAAACGCAGGAAAATGCCCGGAGAAGATGGCGAAGCCGATAATTACATCAATGGTTTTCGCGGACTGAAGGAAATTAATTATCAGGATTTTGTGAGTTTTGAATGCGGTTCAGTCGGCGACCCAAAAATTACCCTTCCTGCTGCAGTGAAACTGATGAACGAACAATGGAAAGAAGCCTGAAAAAGCGATCAGTTTTCAGGTACAGTTTTCAGTAAAACCGCTTCTTCCTGAAAAGTAAAAATATCCAGTGTAATTTGATCTTGAGAGAATCATTTACAGCGCCCGGATTCGAAAGGATCCGGGTTTTCTGTTTTGAACCTCTCCCATTAGTCGATCCGGTAATTTACTAACATACCGCCCTCGGCGCCGGTAACCAGGTTGAACCACGAATTGGAATCATTGAATTTGCCCAGGATGAAACTGGTATCGCCATCGAGCGGGAAACCTCGGGTAATTGCACCTTTTGAACTGAGTAAGTAAATTTTATTTTCTCCTTCAACGACCACGCCGATTTTGGTTACTCCTTCACCCATTGAACAAGCGAACGGAGCTTCACTGATCACAAAGTTGAACGAATGTTCGAACAGGACTTTGCCGTCTGAAGCGAAAACCGAAAGCTTTTTACCATCAGCAAAAAGATATTCCGGAGTTCCGTTACCATCCAAATCTGCCACAGCAAAGCGGTGAGTTGAACCAAATTTCCCAAAATCCTTTATTTCCTGCTGACCGGTAATATCCAAAATATAAATCCTTCCGGATAAATCAGTAGTAATTAAATGCGGATCGCTGGTTCCGAACAAATAGGTTTGGTTTTTGGAGCGCTCAAACGGGCTGGATTGAATTCCGCGGTTTTTGCCTTGCCTGTCAAGAAAATAGGCATTTGTTTTATCTGCGAAAATGAGGTAATCTTTTCCGTCAAGTTCCAAATGACGAATTGGCGCAGTGACCAAACTTTCAGAGCCTTCGAATTTCCACTGAGGAACCAATCTTCCATCACGATCGAAAACATAAATCTTTTTGTCCTCTCCGGCAACAAAAAACCGGTATTCCTTATTTTTCCCGTATTCAGCAACCGAAACTCCGTTTGAAGCAACCGATTTCAATGTTACCGGAAATTTTCCCACTTTATTTCCCAGCCGATCAATCACGAAAAGCTGGGTTTTTGTGTTGAAAATATACTGGTACCGGTTGGTCCGGTAAATGTCAATCTGGTGAATGTCACCCACAATTTCGCCCGGAATATTGATCGTCCACAACACAGCTCCGTCTTTCGAAATCAGTGAAACATTGTTTTGCTGGTCGCAAACAACTACTTCCTTGTTCTGAATGTCCTTATGATTCAGCACAAATTTTGGCTGAAAAGCAAGCGGTTTGCCGAGCTTGATTTGCCAAACAGCCTGTGGCTCCTCTTTCGCATTCGGGTCGAATTTCAAACTAAGTCGATTTTTAATCATTCCTCCCGAAACCGAAAACTGCCACGAAAAAGTGCTGTATTTACGAATTATATCTTCGTTTTTCGAAAGCAAATCGCTGTATTCGGGTCGCAGCAAAACATCTTTCAACCTGAATACTTTTGGCACTCTCGAATACAGGTAAAAGTTCGGTTTTTCCTGGGCTTCCATTTTACTGGCCTGAAACGTTGAATCAACAGCAAGTGTTTTTCCGGCGACCAAATTTAGGAGGTAGTTTTTTAATCCCGGTAAATTATCGCCGCAAATCAGGTATTTTTTGTAGAGCACATAATAATTCGTATTAATTCCTGAAAATGCCCTTCCAAAAAGCGATTCAGCCATAGTTTCGAAGGGAAGCCTGTAAATTTCGAACGAATTCTTACTACCGGCTGAAAATTCATTAACCAATTTATCGTCGCCGGTTTTCCCATTTTTTCTGAATTCGGAAAAAACCTTATCCAGTTTTTCGCGGGCGTCCGATTCGTCATTCAACTCGGCTACAAAAAAACGGTTTTGCGAGGATTCCGACTTATTGATGGTTGTGTAAACACCGGCTACCTGGTGGGCTGTAATTTCTTTCATCAACCTGACTGGATCGGAATTGGTTTTCTTTCTGAACTCAATCAATTTCATTTCGCGGGGATAAAAATTGCCTTTTGTTCTCAGAAATTCCTCATACTGATCGATATAACTAGCCGAACTTTTCAGATTCAAGGCCACAAAATACGAAGCGTTGTACGGAATCGCTGCATCAATGGTAAGTTTATCGGCTTCCTGATTCCTGAAAATATTCAGGTAATTGTCGATCGAATCTTTGGTAACACTGTATCCGTTAAGCTCCAGTTCCGAGGTTTTTGCAGAAAGATCGAGTCCGCTCCAATTGGAATAAGAAGCAATCTGGCTGATCGTTTTCCGGACGTCGGGAGCAACAAACTTGGCCACAATCTGATGGATTGTCAGATGATTGATAAAAACATTGGCCAAGGCAGTTTCCTCAATTGTCTTGTAAACTTCAGTAAACTGCCTGTTATTCAACAAATTTACCGAGTGTGCCTGCCTAATTGCTTCCTCAATCAGAATGAAATCCTCACTTGCAACAAAAATGTCGCCTGCACAGGCAAAGTAAAAATTTAGTTCATCAGATTTTGCACTGAAAATGGTTGAGTTGTCGTAGTTTCTTCGACTTATTGAATATGCCGATCCTAATTCGCCCGAAATAATATTGGTGGCCGTTTTCGCCTCGTTATCGTCGTTTAGCTGAACAAGGTAAAGATTAGCCAGCTCGTTCTTTCCCGACGGATTTACCGAAATGATTATTGATTTGCTTTTGAGAAGTGCGCTTATTCCTGAACGGCTACTCACAAAATCGCGGAATTTAGTCAAATCAGAAACGAGATTCTCAAATTCAGGAATTCCTCTCAATTCAGAAAGAACCGGGAAATCGCCTTTCAAAGCATTAAAAAACCCATCCTGATTTTTCACTTCAATAATCAGCGGACTTTTTAAAGGCACAGCTTTGTATGCCGGATTTTGTTTGGTCAAAAAAGTCTGAATAACAGGAGCTTCAGGAGCTGAAAAAAACTTTATGCCAAAGAAGGACAAGGCTACAACCAAAACAACAATACCTGAAATAATTACATTTTTGCGCATAAAGGATCAAATTTATCTCAAAAATACAAAGATTGTTGGTCTCTTTGGCAACTGAAAAGTAAATGTTAATAAGAATTATTATTCAGGCATTACTTCAAATTTATCTTAGGAAATTTGTTCAAAATATCCTGATTTATTGCTGTTTAACTTCCGAAGATTCAACAATTTTATACAGTTTATCCGATTTCCTGATTTTAGTTTCCACCGGAATAGAAATATACGAGCCTTTCGGAGCTTCTGCAACCGATTGCTTATCAAGCTGAATTTCACTCACAACTGTTTTCACCAGTCCGGTTGTTGGGCCTGTTATGTAAATTTCGTCTCCAACTTTCAACGGTCCGGTTTCTAGTTTAAATTCAGCCACTTTCAGGTTCGAAAAATAATTCAGGCCTTTCCCCACGTATACTTTCCGGTGTGTGGCAAGCGATCCGTAGTTTTTACTCCACTCGCCAAGATGTTGTCCCAAATAATATCCGTCCCAAAAACCACGATTGAAAACGGAGGACAGGCGTTCGTCCCAATCGGCAATTTTCTCGTCGGTAAACGAACCGTCAAAATACGCTGCAACGGCTTCGCGGTAACATTCCACAACCGTATACACGTATTCGGGCGACCGTGCCCGGCCTTCAATTTTCAGGACAGAAACGCCGGAATCGAGCAATTTATTCAGGAAATGAATCGATTTCAAATCTTTAGGCGACATGATGTATTCATTGTCAACCTCAAGTTCGGCGCCGGTTTCCTTATCGGTTACAATGTAGGCCCGGCGGCACGACTGCATGCAACTTCCACGGTTGGCCGACGAATTCATTTCGTGCAGGCTCAGGTAACATTTTCCTGAAACGGCCATGCACAGTGCGCCATGCACAAACATTTCGAGTTTTACAAGTTCTCCGGAAGGTCCGGTAATGTTTTGCTCCCTGATTTGGCGTGAGATCTCCCAAACACGCCCGACATTCATTTCGCGCGCAAGAACCACAACATCAGCAAATTGCGAATAAAATTTTACTACTTCAATATTGGTAATATTTACCTGGGTAGAAATATGAACTTCAACTCCTATCTGGCGGGCATACAAAATAGCTGAAATATCTGAGGCAATAATGGCCGAGATTCCGGCTACTTTAGCGGCGTCAATTATTGTGTGCAACTGCTCCAACTCGGTGTCGAAAACAACGACATTCACCGTCAGATAAGTTTTAACTCCTTTCGAATGAGCTATTTCAGCAATCTTCTTTAAATCGTCGATGGTAAAATTATTCGATGAGCGTGCACGCATGTTTAATTGTTCAACGCCAAAATATACCGACCCTGCTCCTGCCTGAATGGCTGCCCTAAGCGATTCGTACGAACCAACCGGAGCCATAATTTCAACCTGTTCACTTCCCATAAACGCTTTGATTATTAAAGCTGCAAAGTTAATCTTATTTTGATTTTCACAATTCAAGTATTGACCTTCACCAACCCGCCAAAACAAGCCCGATTTTGTGCTTCCTGAAAATAAAAGACATAAAAAATGCGGCCTCAATTGAAGCCGCATCATTTTTTTGACAAGTGCTTTTCTAATGTATTATTCCAGATTTAGGTCGTATGTGTACGATTTATTATTGGTTGAAAGCACAACTATATAGTTTCCTTTTTCAAGTTTCGAAAGATCATAACCTTCGGTTACATTGAATTTATTACCAAGTTCCTTTGAATAAACAAGGTCATCGTTGGTATAGAAATTCAGACTGATGTTTTCTTCCGGGAAATTAAGGTAAGACATTTTCAGAACGCCATCCTTAAACGCGAAGTAGGGTTCGATAAGGCTGTTTTCCTTACCTACTGCAATGTTCTCGTTGTCGATTTTAAACAAACGCTCGGTGGTTAAACCGTTCATCGAAACTGATAATTTGTAATCACCTTTTTCGAGGTTCGAAAAATCAAAAACTTTACGATAATCTTTACTGTCAGCATCTGTTTCCTTGTAATAAACTTTCTCGCCTTTATCGTTTTCAATGCTAATCTTGAAATTAGCAGCATCAGCAGCAGAAATAGCTACTACAGCTTTTTCTGATGTCAATGGTAGAATGTTTACTTTTAAGTTTCCTGCGGCCATTAATGTATTGGCAAATGCTACAAATGCCAACAACATTGTTACTTTTGAAAATGATTTAATTGTTTTCATGTTTTCTCTGTTTTGATAACACTACAAACATACATGTTTTTTAACATGCATGCTGTACAGCATACGTTAATGATGCATTATCCTTTTGTTAACGAACTGCGGTGAATATTAAAATAATGTAAAAACAAAACATAAATTACTGGAATATAGATTTTTAAATAATATTAAAACATAGAATTCAAGTTACTCTTAATGGAAATTCAAATACTACAATTGCTCGATGGAGCCCGAAACGCGCAGGGGTTAACGGTAATTATTGATGTTTTCAGGGCTTTTTCGACTGCCTGCTATGCTTTTGGAAATGGAATTGAACGAATTTATCCGGTTAGCGATCTCGAACAAGCCTACAAAATGAAGCACCAAAATCCCGATTATATCCTGGTTGGCGAACGTGAAGAGCAAAAACCTGAAGGTTTTGACTTCGGAAATTCACCGTCTCAATTATTAACAACCAGTTTATATGGGAAAACAATGGTGCACACCACCAGTTCCGGAACTCAGGGAATTGCCAATGCCTCCTGGGCCGACGAAATCCTGACAGGCAGTTTTGTAAATGCTCAAGCCATTATAAAATATATCCGGAAGAAAAATCCGGCTAAGGTTTCCCTGGTTTGCATGGGTTACAGTTGCCGCTACCCAACCGATGAAGATACGCTGCTGGGCGAGTATATTAAAAATGAACTTGAAGGTAAACCCAACGATTTTGAGGCAATGGTTGAACAAATCAGAAATGGCGATGGCGCCCGGTTTTTTGCTCCTGAAAGACAGGAATGGGCACCGGTAGCAGATTTTGAGCTATGCCTTTCGCTTAATCGTTTTAACTTTGTACTCAAAGTCGAACAGGAAAACGGAGTAAATTATTTGGAAAAGATTAGCATCCCCTAAATCCCCTCCACAGGGAGGGGACTTAAAAAAAGCCGCAGTTAAATATTTTAATGGTAGATTGTTTATTGTAACCATAAAAGATGAAACCTTTATTCCCGAACCACAAATTCAAAACTTTGTTTTCTTTAAGCCTCCCCTTGTGGGGGAGGTTTGGAGGGGGCTTCTAAATAATACTCCTGATGAAGACATATAATTTTGACGAAATCGTTGACCGCACCAATACTAACTGCATAAAATATGATGCCCGGCAAATGTTCTTTGGAAATACCGATGTTTTGCCACTTTGGGTTGCCGACATGGATTTCAGAACTCCCGATTTTATTGTCGATGCCATTAAAAACCGAGTCGGCCACGAAATTTTCGGGTACACTTTCCGTCCCGAATCATACAACCAATCGATTGTGAACTGGTTAAAAAGACGGCACAACTGGGAAATTAAACCCGAATGGATTACGTTTAGCCCGGGAGTTGTAGCCGGATTAACTTTAGCCA
This sequence comes from Prolixibacteraceae bacterium, assembly GCA_041652995.1. Taxonomy (GTDB): domain Bacteria; phylum Bacteroidota; class Bacteroidia; order Bacteroidales; family Prolixibacteraceae; genus Aquipluma. The sequence goes on along the minus strand of JBAZGO010000023.1, from coordinate 61,684 downwards.
TTGAAGCACTTTCAAAACCCGGCGATGGTGTAATTTTGCAACCTCCGGTTTACTTTCCGTTCTTCGATTCGATCAAAGGGACCAATCGCGAAATGATTGAAAATCCGCTTAAACTTGAAAATGGCCGATACTATTTCGATCTGGAAGACCTGAAACAAAAGATTAAGCCAAATACCAAATTGCTGCTGCTCAGCAATCCGCACAATCCGGGTGGAATGGCCTGGAATGAAAAGGAACTTACTGAACTGGCCCAAATTTGTCTGGAGAACAAAATCATTATAATCTCCGATGAGATTCATTCTGACCTGATTTTCGATGGGTTCAAACATACGCCACTGGCCGGACTTTCTGATGAAATTGCACAGAATTGTGTGATTTGTATGGCTCCCAGCAAAACATTCAACACGGCCGGACTAACTACTTCTTTTCTGGTTATTCCGAATAAAAGGCATTTGGTGGCTTACGAACGTGTGATGCGACTTCCGCATTTACACATGGGAAATATTTTCGGTACGGTAGCTCTCGAAGCAGCTTACACGCATGGCGACGAATGGCTTGCACAATTATTGGTTTACCTTCAGGGAAATTACAAGATACTCGAAAGTTTCTTCCAGGAAAATATGCCTGAAGTGAACGTAATGAAACCTGAAGCAACTTATTTGATCTGGATTGATTTTTCGGCACTCGGACTGAGTGACGAAGATCTGAATAAAAAGCTGATCGATGGCGGCATTGGACTGAACCGTGGCGTTCAATTTGGAAAACAAGGAACAGGGTTTATGCGCATGAACATTGGCTGTACGAAAAATTTAGTACAGGAAGCTTTAGTCCGGATAAAAAAAGCATTGACGGAGTAAGGTCGCAGGAAGCAATTAAAATTCTTTGTTTACCCAATCCACAATCCGGTCTTCAGACAAATCATTCATGCAACGGAAATGCTTTTTCGGACATTCATGGTAGCCCAGTTTGGAACACGGGCGACACGATAAACCTTTAACTTCGAGTATTTCTGAACCTTCTCCCGGCAAATACGGGTACATTCCAAGTTCGGGGGTTGTGTTTCCCCAGACCGACAGAATTTTCTTGCGAAAAGCGGCTGCAATGTGCATCAGGCCAGTATCGTTTGAAATAACCAAACGAGCATTTTTAACCAGCGAGGCCGATTGATTAATCCGGATTTGCCCGGTAAAATCCATTACATTTCCAATGTTCCACCCCAGAATTGTAGATGCCATGTTCCGCTCGCTTTTACCGCCCAGCAAAACAAACGGAAAGTTCATTTCCGATATCAGTTTCCGGTATTTCTCAACGGGCACTCGTTTGGTCGCATAAGTTCCGGCTAAAACCAGCGCCACATAACCTTTACGGAATGCTTCTGGCAATTTGTCAGCATGGAATTCGTCTGCTTCAGGAATAAAATAATCCAAACCTTTACCATCGTCTTTTACATTGAGCCAGCGTAAAGTTGCCAGGTTGCGTTCAACAATATGACCTTTGGGCATTGTATTTAGTTTCAGACTTGTAAATAATAGTTTCCTAATATTTAGTTTATTGAAACTGAAGGATTTTGCCCGAACCCCAAGTTTTACCCGAAAACTTCGGAAATTGCGGTGCAAATCGATGATGTAATCGTATTTCTCGGGCTTCAGATTCCTTATGGTTTCGGAAATTGAAGTATCAAAAACCTGAATTTTATCGATGTATGGATTGGCCTGCAAAAGATCGATATTTCTTTTCTTGGTCAGGAAATGCACTTCGGCCTCCGGAAATTGTACTTTCAGGCAGCGCACAACCGGCGATGTTAAAACAATGTCGCCAATGGAGCTAAATCGTATAACCAGGAATTTCGTTTTCAAAATAAAAAACCCTGAAGGGTAAATCTTCAGGGTTTAAATATACTACGTTTATCGCTTCTGTAGCTTAAACCGATTCGGCAAGTACAATTATTTTGTCATCTTTATTCTCAACAATTCCCCCTTCAACATCAAATAAAAGTATTTCACCATTTTCTTCCTCCACTTTAATTTTACCCTTTTCAAGAGTAGAGATGATTGGAGCGTGGTTTTTCATGATCTCAAATAAGCCTTTAGTTCCAGGCAATTGTACAAGTTTTACCTTGCCGGAATAGATCTTTTTATCGGGAGTAATTATTTCTAATATCATGTTTTGAATTAAAGTTCAGATTCCTGAAAGTTTAACGTTAGGCTCCAGCCAATAATTTCTCTCCTTTTTCAATTGCCTGATCAATGTTTCCGACCAGGTTAAACGAGGCTTCAGGATATTGGTCTACTTCGCCATCCATAATCATGTTGAACCCTTTGATGGTGTCTTCAATCGAAACCAACTGACCTTTTAATCCGGTAAATTGTTCGGCAACAAAGAACGGCTGAGAAAGGAAACGCTGCACGCGACGGGCACGGTGAACGATCAGCTTGTCTTCTTCCGACAACTCGTCCATCCCCAAAATGGCAATAATATCCTGTAGTTCCTTGTACCGCTGCAAAATCATGATGACGCGCTGTGCGCAATCGTAATGTTCGTCGCCTACAACTTCGCGGGTCAAAATCCGTGAAGTTGAATCAAGCGGATCAACAGCCGGATAAATGCCAAGTTCCGAAATTTTGCGGCTCAAAACCGTGGTGGCATCAAGGTGGGCAAATGTCGTGGCAGGCGCTGGGTCAGTCAAGTCATCGGCCGGCACATAAACAGCCTGCACCGAAGTAATTGAGCCGTTTTTGGTTGATGTGATTCGTTCCTGCATGATACCCATTTCGGTGGCCAAAGTTGGCTGGTATCCCACTGCTGAAGGCATACGACCCAACAGAGCCGAAACTTCAGAACCTGCCTGTGTAAAACGGAATACGTTATCCACAAAGAACAAAATATCGCGACCTTTTCCAGTTGAACCATCTCCGTCGCGCAAACTTTCAGCAATGGTCAATCCTGAAAGGGCAACACGTGCACGTGCACCAGGAGGCTCATTCATCTGGCCAAAAACGAGAGCCAGCTTCGACTTTTTGACTGATTCCGGATCAACTTTAGATAAATCCCAGTTGCCTTCCTCCATCGATTTTTTAAATTCCTCACCGTAGTCAACAATGTCGGCTTCAATCATTTCACGAAGCAAATCATTTCCTTCGCGGGTACGTTCGCCAACACCGGCAAACACCGACAGACCGCTGTGAGCAAGAGCAATATTGTTAATCAATTCCTGAATAAGCACAGTTTTACCCACACCAGCGCCACCAAACAAACCGATTTTACCTCCTTTTGCGTAAGGTTCAATCAGGTCGATAACTTTTATTCCGGTAAAAAGCACTTCGGTTTCAGTAGTCAAATCTTCATACTCCGGTGGTTCATTGTGAATGCTGAGACCCAGTTTAGGCAACGCTGCCAATCCGTCAACCGGACTACCTGTAACATTTAACAAACGACCCAGGGCAATTTCACCTTTGGGCATCGTAATTGGCTTTCCTGTTGCAATTACGTCCATACCCCGCCTGAATCCGTCAGTCGAATCCATGGCAATGGCACGAACGGTATTTTCACCAATGTGTTGCTGACATTCGAGCACCAAATTATCCATTCCCTCTCTGGCAATTTCAAGAGCATCATAAATCCTGGGAAGTTCACTGCCTTCCAAATCGAAAGTAATGTCGATAACCGGACCGATTACCTGGGTTATTTTTCCAATATTCTGGGCCATATTTATTATTTTATGCTGAAAATGCTGAAATTATTAAAATTGAACAAATCGAGAACTATAAAATGCAAAAAAAGATTCGGCAACAAATTTAATTGTTTTGCTGATTAATCAATGATCACGTTTCATAATCAAACCAGCCAAATGAAGCAATTCGGTTTTGGTTTCCTTTTCCAAATCAATTTCTTCGCAAATAGTTAAAGCCGTCTGGTAAAACTCATCAATCGATTTTTCAGTTATTTGCCTGATATTTAATTTATTGTAAATATCAGATATTGACCGGATTTTCAAATCTGCATCAAAATCCGTTTTCGTTATCCATTCCTGAATAGTCCTTTTTGAACCCTCATCCGAGATTTCAAGTGCCTTTAACAGAAGAAAAGTTTTTTTGTTCGACACAATGTCACCTCCAATTTTTTTCCCGAATTTGTTTTGATCGGCAAAAACATCAAGCAAATCGTCCTGAAGCTGAAAGGCAATTCCCAAATTCAAACCAAAAGCATAAAGCTGATTGGAAATTACTTCAGTTGCATCAGCCGACAATGCCCCAAGTTTCAGGCTGCACGCCAGTAAAACCGCAGTCTTTAACCGAATCATATCCAGGTATTCAGGAATTGAAACATCCAGCCGGGTTTCAAAATCCATATCGAGTTGCTGCCCTTCACAAACTTCGAGGGCCGTTTGCGAAAACAGGCTAATCATTCCGGCCAGATTGGGAGATTGACTTTTCAGGAGATAATTATAAGCCATTATTGACATGGCGTCGCCTGAAAGAATAGCAATGTTGTCGTTGTATTTTTTGCATACTGTTTTGGAGTTCCGCCTCATTTCGGCTTCATCCATAATGTCGTCGTGCAGCAAAGTGAAATTGTGAAAGACCTCAATAGCCATTGCCACAGGAAATGCATTTTCGACCGAAGAACTGAATAAGTTGTACGCCAGAAGAACCATTACCGGCCTTAATCTTTTTCCACCCATGTCCAATGCATAGCCAATGGGTTCGTATAGATTTTTTGGTTCTGCTTGGTATAAATGCTGAATCTCTTTATTTATTTCACCGGAGATTAGTGTTTGTAATTCTTTGATTGTGTACATTTTGTCTGTAATTCTAGCAAAGGAATCTCCATCTTTTCCCGGATCAATCATTTAATTTTAGTATTTCAGGTTGAAATTAAAATCAATTTTGTGCAGAAACAGAGGATTGAGAACCTAAATTGATAAGCGAAAATAGACATTATCTGCCGATTGTAAAAGTTAAAAATCCTGAATAGCTGTATTTAGGTCACCAGGGGTACAATATCCGATTGGAATTGATTTAAATTCGATTGTACAGGAGTCTGTTTAAAAGTTCGTCTTTGAATTTTGGCGAAACCGGTAACTGTGTTTTATCGTTCATTTCTACCATTCCCCCATCCGATTTCAGGTAGCGGTTCACATTTTTTAAACTAATGAGGTGTGACCGGTGAATTCGGAAAAAGCCATGCGAAACCAGCAGATTGTCGAAATCGAGCAAAGTACGGCTAACCAAAACTGATGTGCCGTTGATAAAATAGATGCGTGAATAATTTCGTTCGCCTTCGCATCGTAAAATGTCTTTTACTTTAACGATTGTAAATCCATTAATTTCAGGTAAAGCAATCGTCTGATCCTCGTTGCTGCTGTGATTCAAATTCCTTTTCAGTACCTCAACCCGCTGTTTTTCATGCAGAATCGGAATGTCGCTGATTCGCTTGATTGTTGCACGGACATTTTCGATAAGAACCGGTTTTACGATATAGTCGAAGGCAGAATATTTGAAAGCTGTAATGGCGTAATCGCTGTAGGAGGTTGTAAAAACCAATTTAAAATCAACACTTTTTAATTTTTCGAGCAAGCTAAATCCCGTTCCATCAGGCATCTCAATATCCAAAAAAACGAGATCGGGGTTAACTTCATTAATAAGCGATAAACCTGTGGCAACAGAATCGGCTTCACCCAAAATCTCAATTTCCTGGAAATTTTGTTCAAGTATACGCCTTAAACCACGTCGGGCCAGTTGATCGTCGTCAATGATTACCGTTTGATACATCTCTCTTCCGTTCGTTTCAATTTTTAAAAATAGTACAAATGATCGAACTTAAAGACTTTCAGGTCGAAAAATTTCCAATCAGCAAATCTAATAAGATTTCTTTTAATGAAAACAAACATTAATTTGTTTATATGCCTAATTTTGCAGACAAATTATTCAAAATGACCTTAATACTTATCATAGAAACCTCAACGGAAATTTGCAGCGTTTCACTCTCCAAAGACGGAAAACTGATTGACAGCATTGAATCGGCAGAAGGACAAAACCATGCCAGACTGGTAACTGTTTTTGCTGAAGATCTTCTGTCCAGAAATAAAATCAACTCAAAAGAATTGGCTGCTGTTGCCGTCAGTAAAGGCCCAGGTTCCTATACCGGACTGAGAATTGGCGTTTCGGCAGCCAAAGGAATTTGCTATGCTGCCGGTATTCCGTTGATTGCCATTGGAACGCTTGAAGCAATGGCCAAACATGTTGCCAGGAATATGGACCGAATTGGCATTCAGGAACAAAAAGAAATATTGTTTTGCCCGATGATTGACGCCCGGAGAATGGAAGTTTTTTATGAACTTTTTGACAAGGATGGAAAAGTAATTAAACCAATTCGTGCTGAAATAATTGACGAAACATTCCTGGCAACTGAACTTAACCTGAAACAAATCGTTTTTTTTGGAAATGGTTCGGCCAAATGCAAAAACGTCATAAGTTCGCCAAATGCCGTTTTTATCGACCATATCCGTGCATCGTCGTCGCACATGTGCGAATTGGTTTGGCAGGCATACAACAATAATCGCTTTGAAGACGTTGCTTATTTCGAACCATTTTACCTGAAGGATTTTGTGGCCACAGTATCGAAAAAAAATATGCCCGGATGAGAGTAAAGCTTGTTATTGGTTTTTTGTTCGTCTTTGTATGTCATGTCAATGCTCAGCCTCTTGAAGAAATGGAGTATATTCTCCGGTTTGGATTTATCAAGGGCGGAAAAGCAACTTTAGTTGCCCAAAAAGAAAAGTACAACCGAAAGCCAACCATTCATTATCACATGCGTGGCCGAACCACCGGCCTGGTCGACAAAATTTACGAAGTAAATGACGTTTACGAAAGTTGGGTTGATCCGGAAACTTACCTGCCAGTCAGATCAGTCAGAAATGTTAAAGAACAGAAGTACAGGTTTTACGACGAAGTTTTGTACGATCATGTCAATGATTCCCTGTTCAGTTTGAATGCCGGACACAAAAAAGTGCCTCCAAATGTAAACGATCTGATCAGCGTTTTTTTCTACATCAGGCAAAACAAATATTTTGAAGATTTACTGAACGGCGAAAGCATAAAAATACCAGTTTATCATGGCGATGAATTGTTTAATATGGAATTGAAATACATTGGAACTGAAACAATTGACACTAAAATTGGAAGAAAGGAATGTTATGTCGTTTCGCCCATTGTTCCGAAGGGAAAATTGTTTAAAAGTTCTGACGATTTGAAAATATATATCACCAAAGATGCTAACCGGCTACCCATTTATGCCGAGTTCGAGTTGTTGCTCGGAGCCCTCAAATGTGAACTCGATTCATACAAAATCAATGGTATCAACCAGATGGTAAAACAATAATATACTGATAGTGAAATATTTGAAAAATTCAGGATAAGTATCCTGAATAAACAATATTTCTTTATTTTTGCACACGATTTGAAAATTTTCTAAACATTTTATATGGCTATTACCACAGCAGATATTAAAAACGGGTTAACTATTGAGTATAACGATCAGTTATTTCAGATCGTATCCTTCCAACATGTTAAACCTGGCAAAGGTCCGGCTTTTGTGAGGACCAAACTCAAAAATCTAAAAACAGGAAGAACTATTGAAAATACATTTAGTTCCGGAGTAAGAATTGATGTTGTAAGAGTTGAACGTCGTCCATACCAGTATTTATACCAGGACGAAACCGGGTACAATTTCATGCATGCCGAAACTTTTGAACAGGTTACCATTATGGCCGATTTGATTGACAATGCTGATTTGATGAAAGAAGGCCAGATTGTTGAAATAAACGTACATGCCGACACCGAAACTCCATTGACTGTTGAACTGCCTCCTTTTGTTGAATTAGAGGTTACAGCAACCATTGCCGGAGAAAAAGGAAATACAGCAAGTTCGAATGCGCTGAAACCTGCAACTCTTGAAACCGGAGCTGAAATTATGGTTCCGATGTTCATCAACGAAGGCGATATTCTAAAAGTTGATACCCGCGACCGTTCGTATTATGAACGCATTAAAAAATAATCCTGAAAGAGATACACTTTAAAATGGCCTGCATTGCGGGCCATTTTTATTTTTGCACTTCCTGAAGATTTCCTGAAGATTCTTTCCGTGTGTGAATATCAACAGCAACAATTATGGCTGTGAAACTCCAAAATGGAAGTGAAAGTTTATCGGAATCCAGAAAGTTATTCATGGTGCCATGAATGTAATAAGTAATCAACCCGAGAAGTGCGCCCATTACAATGGTCTTAAGTCGCTTGTCGTCGGTGCGCGAATAGGTATGAATGGCCGTATAAATCACTGTAGTAATCAAAATCAGAAAAGTAATTAGCCCCATAATTCCTGATTCTGCCATAGAACCAAGATATTCGCTGTGCGCATTTCCACCATCGCCCGAATTGGTGCTGATAATTGTTCGGTCGGCTGTGAGCTGGTAAGGTGCATACTTAAACATATATGTTCCAGGCCCATAACCGAAAACAGGCTTATCTTCAACCATTCGGATCGCGCAACTCCAGCGATTAATACGTTCGAGGTTTGAAGCGTCGGACGAAATATTGGTCATCGACGAAATGTGCTCACCCAGATTGGCCGACGATTCAGTATTGTTTCGTTCCAGGTAAAACAGAATCTGCTGCTGAAAAACCAAAATCACCGAAAGCGAAATCAGGAACGTAAGAAAGATTGGTTTAAACCTGATCTTCAGGCGCATAATTATCCAGATCACAAACACACCAAAAATGCTAAGCCAGGCTGCCCTTGCATACGAAAGAATGAGGCTCATAAACACGATGGCCAGGCAAAACCTAACAAAAATTCTCACAGTGGGACGATACATTTTAGTAAACGAAAATCCGAATAAAAATGGAAGATACATGGCAATGGCTGCTCCATAAGCTGTGTGGTCGTTGTAAAACGGATTGACAACAAAATGCGCGGCCTGCTTATCCCACAAACCATAACCCAAATGACGGTATGTAGCATAAAAAATAACAACCATCAGCGGAAAAATATAAAGCCAAATAAACTTTTCAATGTTTTTCCCCGATTCAAAAAGCTTGGCTGCCAAAAGGTAAAACCCAGCGATGAACCAGATTCGCGACAGGAAAAATTTCAACGAAACAATTGGCATTGTGCTGGTTAAACTGGTAACCAAAATCCAGAATAAACTGAGGAAAATGGCCAGCGAAACCGGATGAAGTAAAATATCCTTGTCAAACTTTTCGGTTGAAAAAATTTTCAGGATAAAAATCAGGAGGATGCCAAACAACAATGGTTCAGTTGGCAGGAACATATCGATGGGCAAACCATGTATCAATTCTGAAAGCGGTAAAGAAAGCGGAGTGCAAAGAACGACGAGATATACTAATTTGTCGAAAGCGAAAACCGCCAGCGTAATAATTATAAAAGCAAAAGGTAACGCGCTTACAATCATTGAATGCTTTTTGACCAGAAAAATAGCATTCAGCAAAATAAAGACTACTGAAATCAGGTAAAAAAGGATGACTTTTAAACGGGCCTGATACACTTATGCGCTTTTTTTGTTTTCAAGTAGCAAAATGGCAATCACGGCTGCAAACAATGCAGCAAACGTTGAAACGAAAACAATCAGCCACCGCACCGGATACGATTTTTTATCAGCAGGAACCGGATTCTGAACACGCTGACCGTAAATAATTTTTTTCTTCGAGTTGCTCACCGACCAGTCGTACGCTTGTTTTACTGAATCGCGCTCGGAGTATAAATTTTTTAACTGTGCGTCGAGAAATGAATATTCGCCCCCTTTTTCCGTCAGGTTTTTCATCCATTTTTCAAGCTCCTTTCCGCCTGAAGTATTGGCCTTTTGCTCTGTCAGAACTTTGACCATTCCCTTTGTTATTTCTTTCGACTGTGAATCGTAATCGAGAATATGATAGTTTTCGCGCAAATCATTCATTTGCGAGCTAATCGAATCAATTTCGTGATCGATTTTAGTCAAATCGCCTTTCGCGATTTTTACAACTTCCTTGTATTTCAGGCTATGCATCGACCGTACTTTTTCATCGAAAAAAGTAATGATCGAGTCGCATATAGTGCTTGCTCTTTTCGGATCGGGATCCAAGACTGAGATTTCAACCGTCTCGTATTCGGTCTTTTTAAACGACACATTGTTATTAAATTCGGCTAAAATATAGGTTCGATATTGAGGATCTTCCTTGCTTACTTTATAAACTTCGGCCAGATTAAATGCATCAATCACGCGCCATTTAATATCCTGCGAATTTATAATTTCAAGCATTTGCTCGGTTTGAGACTCATCGCTGAATGTGTAAATGTTGTTACTCGGATAAATACGTGCAGTGGATTTAAATTTTGGCCTGATGAACCTGGACGAAGAAAAAATTGCAGAAGCTGCAACGGAAATCAGTACGACAATAATCAAATGCTTCTTCCATTTCCAAAGGATTTCAAGAAGATTCTGATTGTCAAAAAAATTTGCCATAGAAAGGGTTTTGATCGAGAATTTAACGAAACATTTATCGATTTAGTATTTTGTAATCAGGAAAACTATTCAGCAATTAAAAGAAAGTAATTTTTCTTTCCTTTCTGAACCAGAATATACTTTCCGCCAATCAGGAAATTCGAATTTACAGCCAGTTCAACATCCGAAACTTTTTCTTTGTTGATGCTCAGTCCGTTCCCCTGAATTGTTCGGCGCAACTCACCTTTCGACGGAAAAACCATGGTTTTTTCGGCCAGCAGGTCAAGCACTTTTATTCCGGCTTCAAGTTCATTTGCAGAAACCCTGAATTGCGGTACTCCTTCAAAAACCGACAGAAACGTATCTTCATCGAGCTTATTAAGCAATTCGGCCGTTCCCTGTCCGAATAAAATCTCCGAAGCTTCAACGGCCATTTCATAATCTTCGCGCGAGTGTACCATAACTGTAACTTCTTCTGCGAGTTTTCTTTGCAATAGCCGCAAATGTGGTGCTTCAGCGTGCCTCAAAACAAGTTCATTAACTTCTTCCTGTGCAAGCATTGTGAAAACCTTTATGTATTTTTCAGCGTCGTCATCCGAAGTATTTAGCCAGAACTGATAAAATTTATACGGTGAAGTCATTTTTGGATCAAGCCACACATTTCCCGATTCTGTTTTTCCGAATTTTCCACCATCGGCTTTTGTGATCAATGGAATGGTGAGTGCAAAGGCTTCGCCGCCTGTTTTTCGCCTGATCAATTCCGTTCCGGTGGTAATATTTCCCCATTGGTCGGAGCCACCCATTTGCAATTTACAGTTCATGTGCTGGTTGAGATATAAAAAATCGAATCCCTGCACCAACTGATAGGTAAATTCAGTAAACGACATTCCTTGTTTCGATTCTTCGCTCAACCGTTTTTTTACACTGTCTTTCGACATCATGTAATTCACCGTGATGTGCTTGCCAATGTCGCGAATAAAACTCAGGAACGAAAAATCTTTCATCCAGTCGTAATTGTTCACCATAATGGCTTTATTGGGTGCATCTGATTCGAAATCGAGAAATTTTGAAAGCTGTGCTTTTATTCCGTTCAGGTTTTTCTGAAGGGTTTCTTCGTTCAGCAAGTTTCGTTCCTGCGATTTTCCCGACGGATCGCCAATCATTCCGGTAGCGCCACCAACAAGCGCAATGGGTTTGTGGCCTGACAACTGAAAACGCTTTAGTAGCATAATCTGGGCAAAACTTCCAACATGCAGCGAATCCGAAGTCGGGTCAAAACCAATATATGCTGAGGTCATTTCTTTTTTCAACTGCTCCTCTGTTCCGGGCATCACATCGTGAATCATGCCCCGCCATTGTAATTCTTCAACAAAATTCATCCGAAAGTAACGTTATTAATTATTTGATTGTTTGAGCGTTCGTATGGAACTCTCGTGCCAGAAAGATTTCCTTTTGAACTATATTTTCGCTTCGCGGATTTCACTCCGCCCAATTCATCCTAATTCACGGCATGTTCATTTCATGGTAAATTATGGTTATTGTATCTCCTTTTATTTGATTTACTTTTGCATCAGGAATAAATCCGAATTGCTCAGAAATATTCCGGCCTTGGGAAAATCCGCCCAAAGATATAAAATCAATGGTTTATGATGGAATATGACCTGATAAAATGAAAACCTGAAGGGAATGTATAACTGCTATTTAAAATATAGTTTTGCAAAAAGCTTAGAGAACCTGATCCGAATTATGCATTTCAGTATTCAGCATAGTGACTTTCGGGTTCGAATTCTCCTCTTCTGTTTTCTTTCCGTCTGATGTATTCCAAAGTTTAATGAAAGGAAATAAAGTTGGAACCAACTGTTTCATTGGCGAATAAATTTTCGATTCGGATTTTTGATCTGCTGGCAAAATGTGTACATTTTCATCGACCGCATCGAAGAGAAGCAGGAAAATACTGAGTATAACTGCAGTCTTTAACGTTCCGAATATAATTCCGGCGAGCCGGTTTAAAAATCCCAAAGCCACAGCTTTTACAGTCTTATCGAGCACTTTACCCAAAATGTGGATAACGATAACAATGGTAACAAAAGTCACCACAAAAGCAATGGTAATTAAATGTTTCGAGTGGTAATTAAACGTTTCGGAAATAAAACCAGCAGTCCAGTCCGAAAATTTTATAGCGCCCCAGATGCCGAGGATCAGGGCTGCCAGTGAGGCAATTTCAATAATAAACCCTTTGCGATAACCCTGAATGGCTGCAATGATTAGAATTATCCCGAGAACCAGATCAATGTAATTCATAAGAAAAAGTTGTGGTATCGATAAGAATGAGTAAAAATAAGAAAAATAAGTTTCACGTTATACAAACAACTTTTGGCTGCTCATTATTATTCAAATTCCGCAAATTTCTTAACACAAGCCAAAGTCAGAATTTTTAATAAATTTGACAGCACCGAAACCTATTCTGCATGCCAGTAATTAATTCAATCATTAATTGGGTCAATTTTAAGCGTATATACCAGATTGACCTCTTTAAAAAGCATCCTCACGAAGTTCAGCGCGAAGTTCTTTTTGAACTTTTAGAGAAGGCTGAAAATACTGAATTTGGTATTAAATATAATTTTCGGGGCATTCGTACCGAAAAAGAATTTCGCGAACAAGTACCGGTTCAATGTTACAACGACATCAAACCTTCGGTTGAACGTATGATGCTGGGCGAAAAAAATCTCCTTTGGCCCGGAGAAACCAAATGGTTTGCCAAATCTTCAGGAACAACAAACGAAAAAAGTAAATTCATTCCGGTGAGCAAAGATTCGCTTGAAGATGTTCACATTCGCGGTGGCCGCGACGTAATGGCCATTTACCTGAAGAATTATCCCGATTCGCAGTTTCTCTCCGGAAAAGCGCTCACCTTGGGCGGAAGTCACCGGGTTCACAATTACAACAACAATTGTTATTACGGCGATTTGTCGGCCATCATCATCGAAAACATTCCGTTTTGGACCGATTTTTACCGCACTCCTTCAACCGAAATTTCGCTCATTGAAGAGTTTGAAGAGAAAATTGAAAAGATAATTGAACATTCACTGAATGAAAATGTCACTTCGTTTTCGGGCGTACCCTCGTGGTATTTGGTATTGCTGAAAAGAGTTCTGGAAGTTACCGGGAAAAACAACATTCTTGAAGTGTGGCCAAATCTGGAAATTTTTACCCACGGCGGTGTTAAATTTGAACCATACCGAGAGCAATACGAAAAGCTTATTCCGAGCCCAAACATGCGTTACATGGAAACGTACAATGCTTCGGAAGGATTTTTTGGCATTCAGGATGAACCCGACAAAAAAGACATGCTGATGATGCTCGACTATGGTATTTACTACGAATTTATCCCGATGAGCGATTATCGTTCGGACAACCTGAAAGCAATTTCGCTTCAGGAAGTTGAACTGAAAAAAGATTATGCACTGGTCATTTCAACCAACGGCGGACTTTGGCGCTACCTGATTGGCGACACCATCAGGTTCACCCAAAAATACCCGTTCAAATTTGTGATTACCGGCCGAACCAAACAATTCATCAACGCATTTGGCGAAGAAGTAATTGTTGACAATGCCGAGAAAGCATTTCAGATTGCCTGCGAGAGAACCAATGCCACAATTTCTGAGTACACAGGTGGACCAATTTACATGAACGATAATCAGAAAGGCGCACATCAGTGGATTATTGAGTTCGAAAAGAAACCTGACGATCTTGATCATTTCATCCAGTTATTCGACGGCGCTTTAAAAACAATCAACTCCGATTATGAGGCCAAACGGCACAAAAATCTAAGTCTGGAAATGCCTCATTTAGTTGTTGCCAAAAACGGGTTGTTCTACGAATGGATGAAAAGGCGTGGCAAAATTGGAGGCCAAAATAAAATTCCGCGATTGGCAAACGACAGGCAATATCTCGATCCGCTGATTGAGCTGAATAATTCAATGTAATCATCAAAGTATTTCCGATCATCGATAATTAATTTCGTATTTTAGTTCAAAATTTAAAGAATAAAAGATATGCACATTGCTCTAGCAGGAAACATTGGCGCCGGTAAAACTACCCTCACTGAATTACTTTCAAAACATTATAAATGGAGTCCGCATTACGAAGATGTCGATGAAAATCCGTACCTGAATGACTTTTACGAAGACATGCAACGCTGGTCGTTCAACCTTCAGATTTATTTCCTGAACAGTCGGTTCAACCAGGTAGTCGACATCCGGAGTTCGTCGAAAACAGTTATCCAGGATCGTACCATTTATGAGGATGCCGAGATTTTTGCACCCAACCTGCACGCCATGGGCCTGATGTCGACCCGCGATTTTCACACCTATTCAACGCTTTTCCAGATGATGAACAAGCTGGTGCAGGCCCCTGATTTGCTGATTTATCTTCGTGCATCGGTTCCAACACTGGTAAACCAGATTCAAAAGCGTGGCCGCGATTACGAAAGTTCAATCAGGATTGATTACCTGAAACAACTGAACGAACGTTACGAAGCCTGGGTAAACCGTTACAAAGCCGGGAAATTACTGATTATTGATGTCGACCGGATTGATTTTCAGAATAATCCTGAAGATTTAAGCAATGTTATCGACCGGATCGACGCACAAATTCACGGATTGTTCTAAACGTTTTATACCTGAACAGATTTTAAATTTTCTTCCATTCAACTTCCTTTGCAAACTGCATCCGGGTTTGAAGAATTATCGATAAACGTTTATCCAGCCACTAAAATGAAACTCGTATTTGCGACAAACAACCCACATAAACTTCAGGAATTAAAACATTTACTGAAGAATTCAATTGAACTGTTAAGCCTGAATGACATCGGAATTTCCGACGATATTCCTGAAAATCAGGAAACACTGGAAGGAAATGCGTCTGAAAAATCGTTTTACATTTTCAACAAGTTTGGGCTCAATTGTTTTGCCGACGACACTGGCCTCGAAATTGAAGCCTTAAACGGAGAACCCGGAGTTTACTCGGCCCGGTACGCCGGAGCTGATAAAATTGCCGACAATAACATGAACCTGGTTTTGCAGAAACTTGCTAAAATAAAAAACCGGAAAGCACGTTTTAGAACTGTTATTTCGCTGGTAATTGATGGTCGTGAAATTCAGTTTGAAGGGGTGGTTAACGGATGGATTCTGGAAGAGAAGAGAGGAAAAACAGGTTTTGGTTACGATCCTGTTTTCAAACCTGATGAATCGCACCTGAGTTTTGCGGAAATGACCATGGAAGAAAAAAACCGGATCAGCCATCGTGGAAGAGCCGTTCATAAACTGGTGGAATATTTAACCCAACTCGAGCCGAATGAATAAAATTAGACATCTGTTATTCGCCACATTATTTTGTATCACCATTTTCAGGAGTTTTGCGCAGCCAGCGGTTGGCGAATGGACCGATTACCAGTCGTATGCCAATGCAAAATGTGTTGTTGATGCAGGTGACAAAATATATTGTGTTACCGTAGGCGGATTGTTTTCATACAACAAAACGGACAACAGCATTCAGAAGATGACCGGAATTAATGGTCTGTCGGATGCCGGGGTTCAGACCATCGCCTACAGCAAAGAAAATGATTTGTTGCTCATCGCCTATCAGAATGCCAACGTCGATTTACTGATTGGAAACCAAATATTCAATCTTTCCGACATCAAGCGGAAACAAATTTCGGCCGATAAAACCATCAACAACATCATGTTCTCCGGAAACCTGGCATACCTTTCCTGCGGGTTCGGTATTGTAGTCATTAATCTGGAACGGAAAGAAATAAAAGACACGTATTATATTGGCAACGAAGGTGATTTTCTGAATGTTCAGGATATGGCCACCGACGGAACCTATTTATATGCAGCGACAGTAAACGGAATATTCAAAGCCGATGCATCCAATCCGAATTTGCAGAATTTCAATAACTGGGAATGGCAAAGTTCAATTCCTCACGCCGATCGGAAATTCAGCAAGATTGAATACTTCAACGGAAAGCTGATTGCCAATTATACTCCTGATGAGTGGGATCAGGATGAAATTTATGAACTAAATGGAAATGTCTGGACTCGTATTCTTACGAACATTCACTATATTTCTGATATAACCCACAATGATAATTACATCGTTTTTTCAAGCCGCGAAGACGCCTACGTATATGATAATCAACTCCAGCAAGTTCTGTTCATTAATAAATACACCATTTCAGAAGTAGAGATAAGTCCTATAAAAACTGCCTGTGCTGTGATCGACGATCAGAATATTCTCTGGATTGCAGATTCAGAGAATGGGTTGGTGAAAGTTGGAACACAAACAGAACGGATAGTCCCTGATGGCCCTTCCGATAATAATATTTTTGCGTTGAGCATGAACGGGCAAGATCTTTGGATTGCTTCAGGAGGAAGGAATGCCTCCTGGAACAATTTGTTCTTTCAACCTTCCTTTCAACTAAACAGGGCCGGGAGTTGGTCGGTTTTCGATAAATACAGTTTCCCAACAACAAATGACTTTAGAGACAATGACTTTAGAGACATAGTTTGTGTAACTGCCGATCCATCAGATCCTGATCATGTTTTTGCCGGATCGTGGGGAGGCGGAGTTTTGGAACTTAAACTTAAGGACGGTAAATTTGAACGGTACGACAATTTTAACAGTACGCTGCAAACTCAGTTGCCAGACTCTCCAAATGCACCTTATGTCAGAATTGGCGGAATGGCCTACGATTCGAAAGGAAATCTCTGGGTAACCAATACCGGTGTAGCCAAAGTGATCTCGGAGTATAAGCCAGAAGACAAAAGCTGGCAAGCTTATGAGATAAAAGCCGCCGCCAATAAATTTATTGGCAAAGTGGTAGTCACCCAAAAAGACGATAAATGGATGGTTGCACCCCGAAGCAATGGACTTTATGTGCTGAACAGCACCAACGATCAGCAAAAAGAACAAAAAGTAGTCGCCTATTTCACCAACGGGAAGGATGAAAGCTTTACACAAATGAACGATGTGTATTCAATGGTTGAAGATTTGAACGGTGAAATCTGGGTTGGTACTTCAATGGGTGTTGCTGTTTTCAGCAATCCTGAAAGTATCTGGACTACGAATGTATTGTATGCCAGCCGCCCGGGGTTGAACCAAAACGACCAGCTTTTTCACCCCTTGCTCGAGAAAGAAACAGTTACCGCAATTGCCGTTGATGGGGCAAACCGCAAATGGTTCGGTACCAAAAGTTCAGGAGTATATTTAATTTCGGCTGACGGCGAAACCGAAATCGAGCATTTCGATTCCGACAACAGCCCGTTGACGAATAATGAAATTACCGACATTGCCATTAACCAGAAAACCGGCGAGGTTTTTATTGGCACTGCATCGGGCCTGATTTCGTATATGGGCGAGGCAACCAACGCAAACGACGAATTCACTGATGTTTACGTGTATCCGAATCCGGTTCGCGAAACCTACAGTGGCTCGATTGTGGTAAAAGGCCTGGTTGAAGATACTGACGTAAAAATTACCGACATCAGCGGAAACCTCGTTTACAAAACCACTTCGCTCGGCGGGCAGGCTATCTGGGACGGTAAAAACCTGAATGGAAACCGTTGCAAAACCGGGGTTTACCTGGTTTTTATGACCGATCCTCTGGGCGAACAAACCAAAATTACAAAACTTCTGTTTATTCATTAACGCTGCCTATCCGTGATTGAAAAAACCCGGGGAATCTTTCTTCATGCTGTAAAATATTCTGAGACCAGCCTTATTGCTACCATTTATACTGAATTGTTTGGCAGGCAATCGTTTATAATCAATGGCATTCACAGCAAAAATTCGATGGCCCGGGCTTCTGTTTTGCAACCGCTGTACTTACTCGACATTGAAATTTACTACAAAGCCGGTCGCGAAATTCACCGCTTAAAAAATGCCCGGATTTCCGATCCGTATTCAAGCATTCCTTTCGACATCAGGAAAAGCACACAGGTTTTGTTTTTGGCAGAAGTGTTGTATAAATGTTTGCGGGAGGAAGAACCAAACCGCGAAATGTTTGATTTCATTTACCATTCAATGCGAATACTTGATCTTTCAGATTCAGGAATAAGCAATTTTCACATTTGGTTTCTTTTTAGGCTGACACGTTTTTTAGGCATAAACCCAAGTGGTGATAATGCGCTGATCAGCAACTTCTTCGACTTACAAAGCGCAGTTTTTGTGAGCCACGAACCAATACACAATCAATTTACCGACAAACAAATAACATTACTTTTTTCACGACTTTTTGAAATTGACGCTTCTTCGATTGATAAGCTGGAAT
This sequence comes from Prolixibacteraceae bacterium, assembly GCA_041652995.1. GTDB lineage: Bacteria > Bacteroidota > Bacteroidia > Bacteroidales > Prolixibacteraceae > Aquipluma. The sequence goes on along the minus strand of JBAZGO010000023.1, from coordinate 42,857 downwards.
ACACTCACAATGAACGACGTTTGGTACTTGCGAAACTGCTCGAATACTATAAAATTCATTTTGATATTGCCGGCGAGTTTAAATCGCTCGAAGTTCTAAAAGAAGTTTTAAAATGATAAAATCATAAATTAATTTGAATTCACCTATCGGCCGGATGAATGTGAAATGCATATTTTCTTAACTTTGTACTCCAATCAGTTGATGCATGACTCTTTCAAAATTACCAAATACAAAAGGAAGCATATTCTCCACCGTTAACAAGCTGGTCACTGAAACCGGTGCGATTGATCTTTCATTGGGGAAAACTGATTTTCCATGTCCTGAAAAATTAGCCGATTTGGCTGCCATGTACATTCGTTCGGGCTACAACAATTATGCACCGCACGAAGGAATTATTGAACTGCGCAACGTGATCTCGTACCGGGTAAAGGAAATGTATAACCACAGTTACAATCCTGAAACCGAAATAACAATTACAGCCGGTCCGATTCAGGCCATAATGACCGCCATAAGCACCACGGTAAAAGACGAAGATGAGGTTATTCTTTTTGAACCGGCCTACGAATCATACGCGCCGGCCATTTCACTAAACGGCGGTCGTCCGGTTTATGTTCCACTGAAACAGCCTGATTTCCATATCGATTGGGAAGAAGTTCGGAAAATGATCACGTCAAAAACACGAATGATCATTCTCAATTCGCCGCACAATCCGACCGGAGCAGTATTGACCGACACGGATCTGGTTCAGTTGCAGCATTTAACCAACGGTACAAACATTGTCATTTTAAGTGATGAGGTTTTCGAATCAATTGTTTTCGACAACAGTACGCATCAAAGTGTATCAAAATATCCCAAACTAGCCGACAGAAGCTTTGTTGTGTCTTCGTTCGGACCGGTTTACAACATCAACGGATGGGGTCTGGCCTATATTCTTGCTCCTGAAAAACTAATGAACGATTTCAGGCGAATACAGCAATTCCAGATTTACAATGTAAATACACCGCTTCAATATGCGCTTTCGGAATATCTTCAAACAGAAGATTCGATGAAAGACATTTCAGAAATGTACCAGGGCAAGCGCAACTATTTCAACCGGTTGATGGCCGATAGTTTATTTAAAATTATTCCTTCACAGGGCAGTTATTTCGAAATTCTGGATTATTCCAAAATTTCCGATGAATCTGATCTCGATTTCACATACCGCCTGGCCACCGAATTTGGCGTGGGTGTTATTCCGGTTTCGGCATTTATGCACGAAAAAAATAAGATGAAAATGATCAGGATTTGCTTCGCCAAGAATAACGAAACCCTTGAAAAAGCTGCTGAAAAACTGCGTACTGTTCCATCTTTAAAATAAGTTTTTACTTTTTCTGAAATTCATTTTTGAGAGAAAGAAACGAAAATCTCTTCTCTGAATTTTTATGCCCTATTTCCTTCCAATCCTGAAGATTTTCGGATTCTGCAACTCTTCCGGAGAAAGAAATTGTCAGAACTTACTTCGTTGTTTACTCGTAGAACTTTTGGTCAAAGAAACATTCAGGCGGGCAAAATTGTAGCTTGAATTCTTAATTTGATGAACCGACACCTGCTATTTGCCGATTCGGAACCGCTCCTTCCTCTCTGTCAGATTTTTATAAAATTCTTTTTTCACCAGTAAATTCTCTACGCAATGAAGATGAAAATTTTTATTTATCTATTACTGGCTGGTTCAATATTCATGAGTTGTTCGCCCGAAAAACCCAAAATTGGTTTATTAGTTCACAGTTTTGATACACCACGCTGGCAAAACGATCAAAAGTATTTTACCGAAGCAATCAATCAGCTAGGCGGTGAAGCGGTAATCCGCGTAGCCGAAAACGACGAACAGAAACAGATTGAACAAGCGAAAGAACTGATTAATTCAGGAGTATCCGTTTTAGTGGTTATTCCTGTTAACCAGTTTTCTGCCGGACAAATAGTCGAGCTTGCCCACAAAAACAACATCAAGGTAATTGCTTACGACCGAATGATTAACAATTGCTGGCTCGATTATTACGTGTCGTCTGATAATGTCCGTGTGGGAGAAATCCAGGCCGAATATTTAACAAACTTGAAACCTACAGGCAATTATGCCCTAATCGACGGACCAACTTCCGACAACAACAGCCGGATGATTTATCTTGGCCAGATGAATGTTCTACAGCCTCTCATTGAAAAAGGCGCGATAAAACTGGTATACAATGTGTTTTCCGATTACTGGACCGAAGCAGAAGGATACAGGCACACCGTGAATCTCCTGAAATCGACAAATGGAAAAGTTGATGCCATTATTGCCGGGAATGATGTGATTGCTTTGGGAGTTATGAAGGCATTGAAAGAAGACAGCATGTTGGGAAAAGTTGCTCTTGCCGGCCAAGATGCCGACCTACCAAATATTCAGCAAATTATTAAAGGAAACCAGACGATGACGGTTTACAAACCAATTAAAACAATGGCCTTTACTGTAGCTGAACTTGCCATGAACCTGGCGAACGATAAACCCGTTGAACAATCTACGGCAACAATCAGCAATGGTAACCGACTTGTACCATCGTACCTGGTAAATGCCATGGCCATTAACGAAAGCAATATACAGATGACTGTTGTGGCTGAAGGTTATCAGGAAGCAAAAGACATTGTTAAATAAAACCAATTGCCAACAAAAAAGGATACCCGAAAGTATCCTTTGTATTTTTAAGAGTCAAAACTTCTTATTTCTTGATCAGCAACCAGGAGTCGGAATATTTTGGATAATCTGTCCTGATTTTCTGTACCTGACTTCTGGCAGCAGCTTCGTCGCTGAATGAATCGATACAAACCCTGAAGTAACCGGTTTCGCTGTGAAGAATAATCGGTTTAAAACCCTGCTGCATCAATTCCTGTTTGAATCTTCCGGCATTTTCGTTGCTGCTGAAACTTCCAACAATCAGGAAATAGTTTTTGTTACCGTACGAAGCCTGATCCTCGGAAGACAGTGTGAATTTCTCGCTTCTCACCGAAACAGGTTTTGAACCTGTAACTTCTTTATCGGCAGTTTCATACATAGTATCCGAAACAGGATTCTCGCGCACGGTACTTTTTGGCGCCGGAACCGAAAAAACCTTTGTTTCTGCTGTTGTTTCCGTTTGAGGAGCTTTAGCTTCGCTTTTCTTCGATGATTTGAATACTTTACATCCGCTCGTAAGCAATGCCAGAGTAAATGCAACTAAGATGATTCTTTTCATGGTATACAAGAATTTAATTTGATTACAAAATTACTAAAGATCGATTACCGATTTATCAAAACAATGTAGATCAGTAAATTATTTATCAACAGCTCCTTGTTAATGCACAACGTGACATGTTGATATGTTTTCCCCAATTAATGAATTCATTTGTTGTTTTAGTATCAGTAATTGAGCATCTTTTTCAGGAAACGCTGCCCTTTAACCGACCTGTAAAAACTCGCCTGACGAATTGCCCTGACTCGGTTATCGAAGCTTTCAGAGAATAAAAGCACCCACGGACCTTTCCCACTTGTTGGTGCAATTTCATCTGCATTATGCATTTCGAGAACTTTTTCCAGGTCGTTAAAATAACCGTAATAAAATGACCCTGTTTCTTTTGAATAAATCACGTAGGAATAAAAACTCATTTGAAATAAAATTTTCTGAATTAAAAGACAGCCCGATAAAATCCAGGTTCGAAAAACTGAATTTCGGTACAAAAGCCTATTCTGACCGCAAAATTAGAAAAAAGGCTCTTGCAACCTGTCTTTTTATTCATTCAATTTGTTTTTGCTGAAATGGTTTATTTCCCTCCGGCAAATTCAGGTCTTAAACATGAACGAAATTCAACCATGAACTATTGTCCTGGTAATCCTGAATTACGAAGGTTTGGTTTTGGTGTTTAAAACTGCTCATGAGCGAAACAATTTCCTGATTTAGCATTTTTAACCCATTGTTAATCAAATCACTCCGGAAACCTTTTTCACCCAGATTAATAACCATTTCGAAGGAAACAATCCGTCCGAGTACCTGACCCAATTCAACCATTTTTCGCTGCGGAAGATTTAAATCCAGGTCAAAATCAAGGATATCCTTTAAAAATGGAGCCGATTTTGTTGTCAGGTTAAAATTTCTCAGAAATTGAAACAGATTGCCCTCTTTCGCCTTCTTCATCATTTTTACCAGACTGTCGGTTATTTGAGTATATAAAATATCATTCGATCCTTCAAAAATCTGGAATGGCCGGCTATCGGTAATGCTTCTTCCGGCGATGTGATTGAGTTTATAAGCTTGGGCTCCCACCAACTGAGTTGCCGATTGCGCAGCTTCCTGCATTAAATCTGTTACTACACTTTTTACTGAATTTGCTTCAAATCCATGTGGTGAAAGATCATTCTCGACACCGGCTTTTTCGCTGCTGTTGGCACACATGGCCGAACAAATGGTGTACGAAGCCTGAAGCCTGGCCAGTCTCTGCTGAACCTGATCGTAAGTAAAAAGCGTCCGTCCGCCGATTTGCCGTTGATTAATGTGAGCAATCGATTCGTCGAGCAAACGTTGAATGAAACCCATGGCCATCCCCGGAAACTGCATCCTGCTGCGGTGCAGAAGGTCGAGCATCATTTTAACTCCTGTGGTTTCCGGAACCAGCTTTTGCACCAACGGAATTTTTACATCGAGCCTGTTTCGGCCATAAGGAATCTGGTACAAGCCCAGATTTTCGTAAAACTCTTCAACTACTATTTGCTGATCAGGACTGTTTACATCGCAAATAAAAAAATCGATGTCACGTTTCAAATCGCCCGAATGGCTTTTTTCGCGTGCAGTTAGCAGCCAGTATTCGGCCCAACCAGTTAATCCGGCCCAGTGTTTTATTCCCTGAACATGATATTTCCCGTTTTTTTCGGCAAACGACGATTGCATGCTAAGCGCATCGCTTCCAAAATCGGGCTCTGTAATCATTAAACCACCCATATTCTGAAAATTCAGGAAACGGTTGAAAATTGGAGCTTTTGCTTCTTCCTGCGCATATTTGCCAACCGGTTGCAAAAACAATGCTGAATTGATACCAAAAGTCAGCGACAATGCCAGCGACTCGTACGATGCGGCAGCCAGCAAAGCAATATTTTCTTCCATGTGGCAGCCGCGTCCGCCATATTCTGCTGGAATTCCTACCGCCAGAGGATTTAAACTCATTATTTCACGCATTACAAAAGGTGGCATTCCCCGCTTTGTGGCAATCTCGTTAATATCTGCCCTTACATGAAATACATGTTTCATCTTCTCTTTTAAATTCTTCAGGAAAGTCTCGAATGGTAAATCCTGAATATTCATTCCGGTTTTTGGTTCTTCAACATTAATTTTCGAATGATTCATCAATTTGTATTATTTGTTATAAAATTTCACGAAAAGCGGGTAAAAATTAGCATTTGTTATCCGTAAAAAAAGATAACAGATGATTGGTGTGAATGTTCTGACCTATAAGACATCCGGACTTAATAATTACTTAAAATTGGAAAAATCGCTTCAATTTCCGAAATTTCCGGTAGGGAGAAGATTCTAATACAACAAAGTCTTCTGAACGGATTACATTCACACGAAATCAGTTAATCCTGACTAAGATTCTTTTCCCGTTTAATTATTTAAACTGTGCGAATGAAATTTTGGTTTCAGAAATAGTGTAATTTTTAAAAGTGTTCCTATACATATATTTCAAAATCGAAAAAAATGAAGAAAAAAACGAATAAGCTATTGCCTTATGGAATTGCCCTGGTCGTAGTTTTAATTATAGTTCTTGTTGCCGGGAAAAAGATGGGATGGTTCGGACAGGATTATCAGATAAAAGTGGCAACAAAGATTGTTGAAAGTAAAACCATTACTGAATTAATTACTGCAAACGGCAAGGTTCAGCCCGAAACTGAAGTTAAGATCAGCCCCGACGTTTCAGGTGAAATTATTGAAATGAATATTGAGGAAGGGGAAGAAGTTAAACAAGGTCAGTTATTGGTTGTAATTAAACCTGATATTTACATTCAGGCTTTAAACCGAGCCGAAGCAGCGCTTAGTTCGTCACAGGCGCGATTGGCCCAGGCCGATGCCCGACAGATTGAAAGCGATATGGCTTTTAAACGCGCAAATGCCCTTTTCAAACAGGATGCTATCCCGGTTTCGGATTTCGAAACTGCACAGGCATTGTTTAAAGTTGCACAATCGGAAGTAAAAGCGGCCCAGTTTGCGGTTAAATCGTCACAGGCATCGGTTGCCGAAGCCCAGGAACAATTGACAAAAACAAAAATTTACGCTCCAATGGACGGAACCGTTTCGCGACTGAATGTTGAAAAAGGGGAACGTGTAGTTGGAACCAACATGTACGCCGGAACAGAAATGCTGGTTATTGCAAACCTGCACCTGATGGAGGTAAAAGTTGATGTAAATGAGAACGATATCGTACGAGTAAACCTGCAGGATACAGCCAAAGTTGAGGTTGATGCTTACATGGGCCGGAAGTTCAAAGGTCTTGTTACTGAAATCGCAAACTCTGCCAATGTTTCAGGAGCCTCAACCGACCAGGTCACTAATTTCAGCGTGAAAATTCTTTTACTCGAATCGTCGTATAAAGATTTAATTGATACCGTTGCCGGAAAAATTTATCCATTCCGTCCGGGAATGTCAGCCACTGTTGATATCCAGACCGAAACAAGAAAAGATGTTATTTCTGTTCCTATTCAAGCCGTTACGACCCGTTCGTTGAAAAACAATGGCAAAATTGAAGACAAGAAAGCAGATATTGAAACACCGGAAAACGAAAACGAAGCTGTTACTACTCAGGATGCAAAAACCGATGATGACGAAAAACAGGAAGTTGTGTTCGTTTATCAGGATGGAAAAGTGAAAAAGCAAGCGGTAAAAACTGGTATCCAGGATAGTGAAAGCATAGAAATTCTGGAAGGATTAAAAGCTGGTGACGAAATTGTTTACGCTCCGTTCAACGCTATCACTAAACTACTTAACGACAGCTCGGTGGTAAAAAAAGTTGATGAAAAAGAGTTATTCACCGTCAAAAAATAAGCGCTGAATTCAATCGGGTTCACGCCATAAGTTCAAAATAGAAACGGAAGCCGGTCAAAGTTTGACCGGCTTCCGTTTTTTGGCTGAAAAATTCCTGAGAAATTACTTCACTCCTGAAACAATGTCGATTATGATAGTTCGATTGCTAAAGCTCTCCCCTTCCTTCTTATGTTCGAATGGAGCCACCAACTGATCCTCACCAAATCCGTGAACTTCGAAATTAATGTCATTTCGCCCCGATTTAGCTAAAGCTCTCTCAATGATTTTACGGGCATCGTTTACCCTGGATAAAAATAATTTCAAGTTATAATCGTCGCCGCCAGCCATGTCGGTGTGCCCATGTATAACAACCGTGGCACCATTCGGGATTTTTGGTGTGACCACATCGGTCAGATATCTGTCGTAAATTGAAATGGCTTTGGCATTGTTAAATTCGTAAATGATACTGAATCTGGCAACTTTTTCAGGAGTAGGCGGAGTCCAAAGAACCAGATGGGCTGTAGTGTCCGTTTTCACAGTTTGCCCGTTTTTAAGTACACCTAAAATCGATACCTGGAAATTTCCTTCTGAGCGGGTTCCCAAGATTGATTTGCCGGGAATACTTACAAATTTGCGTGTAAACGGACCATAATTCTGCATTTTGCCACGTTCATCGGTTAATTCGAGCGTCCAGGACGTAAAATCTTCTTTCGAACCTTCGGTTTTAAATGTCACAAAATTCTCGGTGGCAGCTTCCAGCACATCAAAATTCTTTAATGGTGTAAGCTGAATTCCAAGGGCATCCCTCAATTCAGTCGTTAAAATTCGGGAGTTTGTTTCAATCAAAACACGTCGCCTCCCTTCGTGCAGCATGGCCAACTGAAACTTTTCATTGGAATGCCTAGGATTGATTTTCAGTTTTTTTTGTCCTTTGGTAACAAACCTCGAAGCGCCTATTCCAAAAACATCGGTCAGAAAAAGTTTTACTGACTCGGCCATTTCCAGTCCATCTTTCGGGCCATCTACTGCTGCGCCCGAAAGCATGATCGAAGCCGATGGATTTTTCACCAAAAGTTCGCCCAGCACACTTATAAAGTTGCCTTGAGTTATCATTTTCCGTTGTTCAGGATCAGACAATACTTCAGGAGTGGTCATCGCCATCATATTCTGTTCCTCTTTTACATCTGAGTGAATCTGATCAGATAATCTCAGATCAAAATACACTGAATTCCGGAGCGGTGATACGACTTCGGCAGGAGATTCCAGCGGAATATCCTGAGGCTGCGTCACTACATCAGAAGCATCGGAACCGACAGCTACAACAACAGGCACAAACTGTTCAGGAGCAGCCAAAATATGGCCGCGGCCAAACTTTAAAGCAATACCTGCCCGTAACGTAGTGACATTCCAGCCTTCGATGGAGCGAGGACTTTGCCCCAAATAGGGATGGAAAGCCACAAAAGGAGAAAGTATAACCTGTGATTTGTTTTTTGCTGAAGTAAGCGGGAAATCATATCCACCACCAACTTGCATGGAAATAATTGTATTTTTTACATCGCCCAAAACACCGCCGGTTGCAGCGGCTCCACTTTCCTGCTGAATCGTGAAACGTTTGTCGGTATTGAATGCAAAACGCGGACCTGAATACAAATAGAACCGCGTATGGAAAAGATTTAAACGTAAACTTGGCTCAATTGAAAAATAGGCAAGACTGGAAGATGCGTTATCATTAAATGAGCCTTTACGGCTGTCGTAGCCGGCATGCAGCATGAAGCCCAGTGTTGCATCCGGCCGGTGAAATTCAATGACAGGAAAAGCAAATGGTCCATAATTTTTTCTGTTATCAAGTCCAGGAGATAGGGGAACATCCGGGTTCAATGTCGCAATGCCTCCGTGATATAAATTGGAATTCATTCCACCGGCGACACCAAACCACCACGAAGATCTGGTGAATCTGGTCTCCTGGGCTTGAAGCGATAAGTGAATTCCCGCTGTCAGAAAGACAATCAGGAATAAATATATTGGTGAAAATGTGTATGAGACTGGTGGCTGGCACAATCTCTTCTTTGAACTAATTAAGGACTTCATATTTGTATAAATTTTATGCAATTACCTTCGTACAGCAAACTGTTTTAAACACGACAAACACTTTTATGTTCTGTCAAACACTGCTTAATATGCTTCTGTACGATCAACGCTTCGTGTCAGAAATAATTGTTTCAGATAAAGTTAGGGCAAATTTTTGATGTAGTTTCTACTTGCCAACAGATATTTTTTGAATGAAATATTCAATCCCGAAAATTTCAGGCTCAACAGATTCTGTTGTTAGTCCTTTGTAACAATTCCGAAAAACAGGATGTTCAACATTTCGTCGACTGATTTTTGCAATTCTTCGTCCGAAAGGTTTTTCAGGATAAGCGGAACTTCGAAGCCATGAAGCGCTGTAACGATAGTTTTTGCAGTAAGTTCCGGATTTTGCATGGTAAAGTGCCTTTTGTCAATTCCTTCAAGCAACATCGATTTTACCTGGTTCACTTCTGCCTCAAAATGTTCGTTCCTGAATGTGTTCACGAAATACAGGTTATCGAGTAAATCGTTTTTAATTGCTTCGTAATAATTGACAACCATTTTCAGTGTGCGCATTCTCACGTAAATATAGGTTTTCAGTTTTTCCTGAGAGTCTGAAATTCCGTTGATTCTTTCTTCAATGACTTTCACCCGAATTTCTGCCTCTGTATCGATAACGGCTTTAAAAATTTCGTCCTTGCTTTTGAAATAATAATAAATGGTACTTTTCCCTTTTCGGGCTTCACGGGCAATATCGTCCAACGCCGTTTTTTTAAACCCGTAACGGGCAAAAACCTGCCGGGCAGCCTGCACAAGTTGCTCGCGTACTTCGTCTTTTCCAGAACTTAAAGGATTATTTTCCATTCTTCCAAAATTAGTGCTTTGGCAAAGCACTAAGATAGCGGTTGTTTTCAATTATTCAAAAGTCAGTAACAGCTCAATATCTCCTGAATTTGGTATCAACAAAGAAGTACCAAAATATATTTATACAAATCAGATTGTTAAATTTGTTCTCCCTAAACTATCAAAAATCAGTTATGAAAAACAGTTTGATCACCCTCGCCGGAATTACCTTCCTTCAGCTTTCAGGAGCGGCACAGCAGAAACCAAACATTGTATACATTTTAGCCGACGATTTGGGTTATGGCGATCTGAGCTGCTACGGACAGAAAAAATTCGGCACGCCAAATATCGACAATCTGGCCAGACAGGGAATGTTGTTTACACAACATTACGCCGGATGCCCCGTTTGCGCGCCCTCCCGTTCGTCGCTGATGACAGGCCTGACAACCGGACACACACCCATCAGGGGCAACAAAAGTGTGAAACCTGAAGGTCAGTGGCCACTACCCGCCAAATCGCTGACTGTTGCTGAATTGTTGAAACAAGCTGGTTATGTTACCGGCGCTTTTGGCAAATGGGGACTTGGACCAGTTGGTTCGGAAGGAGATCCGAATAAGCAAGGATTTGATGACTTTTACGGATACAATTGCCAAAGTCTTGCCCACAATTATTATCCCGACCATTTGTGGGACAGTCAGAAAAAAGTAGTACTTCAGGAAAATTCTGAAGATAAATTCGGAACATACGCACCAGAATTGATTCATGAACGAGCTCTCCAATTTATCGAAAAAAACAAAGACAAGTCGTTTTTTCTATACTACCCAAGTACAATCCCGCACGCCGAATTACTTGTTCCTGAAGAAAACCTGAAAGTTTTCAGGGGGAAATTTCTACCTGAAAAAAGTTACAAAGGCGCTGAACCAGGCTCATCAGGCTTCAGGACCGGATCGTACGGCACACAAAACGAGGCGCATGCAGCTTTCGTTGCTATGGTTACTTTGCTCGACAAGCAGGTTGGCGAAGTGGTTGCCAAACTGAAGGAACTCGGAATCGAAAAAAATACGCTCATTATTTTTTCATCCGACAACGGGCCGCACCTTGAAGGAGGAGCCGACCCTGATTATTTCGACAGCAACGGGCCGTTGAAAGGGTATAAGCGCGACGTTTACGAAGGTGGAATTCGTGAACCAATGATCGCATGCTGGCCCGGCAAAATTGCCGCCAGTTCGAAAAGCGATTTAATTTCCGCTTTCTGGGATGTTCTTCCTACAATTACTGAAATTGCCGGTGTAAACGCGCCGCAAAATATCGATGGAATTTCTTTTCTTCCAACTCTTCTGGGGAATTCAGGACAAAAACAACACGAAAGCATGTACTGGGAATTTCATGAACAGAACGGCAGGCAGGCTGTACGAAAAGGTGACTGGAAACTGGTTCGTTACAACGTTTCAATTCCCGAAAAAATTACGACAGAATTGTACAACCTGAAAACCGATCTCGGTGAAGAAAACAATGTTGCTGCTGAAACCCCCAAAATAGTAAAGGAGTTACTGGAAATCATGAAGACCGCCAGAACTCCTTCAGATGTTTTTAAATTTGGATCAGAAACTGTGATTAAATAGAAGAACCATTCTGATTTTCAGGATTATCTGCAACCACGAGTTTTTTTGCCAGCTTCTTCTCCCGTTTTTCTTCCACCCAATAATAAATAATTGGCAGTACCAGCAAAGTCAAAAAAGTAGAAGTAATCAATCCGCCAATCACAACTGTTGCCAAAGGCCGCTGAACTTCGGAACCTGGTCCTGAATTGAATGCCATCGGGATAAAACCCAAACTGGCTACCAGCGCAGTCATTAAAACCGGGCGCAAACGATCGGTTGAACCGTCAATAATGGTCTTCCGTAGTGGACCACCATGCTCACGCAGTTCATTGATGTGGTCGAGCAGAACAATCCCGTTGAGAACCGCTACCCCGAATAAGGCAACAAATCCGATACTTGCCGAAACGGAAAGATACATTCCGCGCATCCACAACAAAAATATTCCTCCGGAAAACGCAAAAGGCAGGTTCATTAAAATAATGATGGCATAGCGCATTTTACCAAAGTTGAGGTACAGCAAACCAACAATAATGAACAGCGACAATGGCACAACCAGCAACAAATGGTTCATGGCGCGTTTTTGGTTTTCAAAAGTTCCGCCGTACTCCAGAAAATATCCGGAGGGCACATTCGCTTTGGCATCGATTTCAGACTGTAAATTAGCGACATAAGTTCCGATGTCGATATTTTTGATGTTGATACCCACGATCAACCTGCGCCAGCCGTTTTCGCGCTGAATTTCGCGCGGACCTTCCTGGGCTACAATATTACTCACCCGTTTGATCGGAATAAATTCGCCATTGGGTAGTGGAACAGGTATTTCCTGAATTTTCTGCAATTCGGACCTGAATTCCTGCGGATAACGAACCTGAATATCGAACCGGCGCTGTCCTTCGTACAATTGACCTGCAACCTGACCACCAATACCAGCCTCAATAACCGATTGTACATCATTCACATTCAGCCCAAACGAAGCAACAGCTTCACGGTCGATTTCAATCGTCAAATAGGGCTGACCAACGGGCTGCTCAACAAAAAAGTTGGCCGTCCCGTTCAATCCGGATACAATTCCTGAAATATTCTCTCCAATCTGATTCAGCTTGTCCAAATCTTCACCATAGATTTTAACTGCCAGATCCGATTTTACACCACTGGTCAGCTCATCAACACGCATGGCAATGGGTTGTGTAAAATTGTAGGCCAGTCCCGGTTCGGTTTTCAGGAAAGGTTCGATCTGCGCAATAATATCTTCTTTGGTCAATCCTTTCCGCCACTCACCCGCCGGTTTCAGCACAATCCAAACATCAGTCTGGTGCACGCCCATCCAGTCGTTGGCCAAATCGGAACGACCTGTTTTCGGAACCACCGTTTTAATTTCAGGAATGTTTTCCACCAGCTTTCCGGCCAACCAGTTCGCGTTGTCCATCGATTCTTTCAATGTCACCGATGGCATTCGAACCTGCTCAACCAAAATCGATCCTTCATCCAATTCAGGCAAAAATTCCGAACCCAACCGGCTCATTACAATCATTGAAACAATAAAAACCGCGCCGGCGCTAAGTACCACGAACCAGCGTTTCTCAATATATTTTTCAAGTCCGGAATTGTATCGCGGTTTGATCCAGTCGATCACAAAATTACGCCGGACTTTTACGCCTTTTCTGAAAATTATAGCAGAAATAGCCGGGACAAAAACCAGCGCAAGCAGCAATGAACCAAGAACGGCTGCTGCAACAGTAATGGCCATCGGGCGGTACAAAATGCCTTCCATTCCGCTGAAAGTCATGATTGGAACATACACCATCAGGATAATTAACACCCCGAAAAAGATGGGCCTAACCACCTGTTTGGAAGCTGAAATAACCACATCGTCAACATTTTCGCCTTTATTTTTTTGCAGCCGGTGAACGATGTTTTCGATCATCACCACCGAACCGTCTACCACCATCCCGAAGTCGATAGCGCCCAAACTCATCAGGTTGGCTGCCAGTCCAAATTCACGCATTCCGATGAATGCAAACAGCATCGAAAATGGAATAACCGCAGCCACAATCAATGCTCCGGAAATTTCGCCAAGCAAGAGCAGCAGCACCACGATAACCAAGAAACCTCCTTCAAGCAGGTTGGTCGAAATGGTTGCTGTTGTTCGTTCAATCAGGTCCGACTGATCGTAAAATTTTTCAATCTGCACGCCCTCAGGCAGCGATTTGTTGATTTCAGTAATTTTATTTTCAATCTGCGAAATCACTTCGCGTCCGTTTCCACCCCGAAGCATCATCACAATTCCGCTCACAATCTCGCCTTTTCCATCCTGCGTTACGCCGCCCTGCCGGATTTGCGTCCCCACCACCACATCGGCAATGTCTTTAATAAAAACAGGTTTGTTGTTGATGTTTCGGACAATAATATTCCGGATATCATCGGCTTTATTGATTTGTCCATATCCGCGGATAATGTATTGCTCGCGGTTGTGTTCCAGGTAATTTCCGCCCGAAACACTGTTGTTGTTGGCAATGGCATCCGAAATTTCCTTGATGCCGATTCCAAAAGTGCGTATTTTTTCAGGAGAAATAATCACCTCGTATTGTTTGACAAAACCACCGAACGAATTGATTTCAGTCACACCTTTTACGACCTTCAGTTGTGGAACAATTAGCCAGTCCTGAATTTCGCGCAATTCGGTGAGCGATTTGTTTTCGCCACGAACGGCATACTGGTAAATTTCGCCCAAAGCCGTTGAAATCGGTCCTAATTGTGGCGAAGACACATCGGGCGGTAAATCCGACGAAATGGATTGTAGCCGCTGGCTAACCATTTGCCGTGCGAAATAAATATCGGTTCCTTCTTCAAATTCGATTGTCACAGCCGATAAAGCAAATTGCGAGGTGGAACGAACCTGTTTCACATCGGGCAAGCCATTCATGGCCGTTTCAATCGGGTAACTGACCAGTTTTTCTACATCGAATGGCGAGTAGCGACCAGCTTTGGTAATAACCAAAACCTGCACCGGAGTGACATCGGGAAGTGAGTTGATGGGCAACTGAATGAGCGAAAAATAACCGGCCACCGCCATCAGGACAACCAGCGAAAGTGCGACAAATTTTTGCCTGACACTGAATGATATGATTTGATTAAGCATGTCTTTTGTTTCAGGTTAACAATTATTCTTCCGCAATTTTGTCGAAACGTGAGAGTGCTTTCAGGCTAAAAACCTGCGTGGCTGCCAGTTTTTCATTTTTATTCAACCCGTGGCGTACAACGGCGGTTTTGTTCCTGAATTCCTGAACGTCAACTTTTCGCTTTTCAAACGTATTTTCGCTGAGTTGAACAAAAACTATCGGATCGTTTCCTTCGTAAGTCAGCGCCTCCATCGGCACAGTGATCACTTCGGTTTGCGAAGTAGTTTCTATGGAAAGATGAAGATTTTCACCCGGTTTTGGCCAATTCTGACTGGTTGCCAAAATCACATTTACGACCACCGAACGATTATTTTCGTCGAGTCCCGGATTAATGGACGTAACCACCGCGTTCATTTCAAAGGCATCGTTTTGCCTGCGCGAAATTTTCACCGAATCGCCAGCGCTGATGTAACGGGCATCATCAGGAGAAACATAGCCGCGAATCAACACATGGCTCATGTCGAGAACCCGGCCAAGCATTTGCAGCGCATTGACCGACTGCCCCAGTTCAACCGAACGCTGATCCATGATTCCGCTGATGGGCGAATGAATTTTCAGGGTCGGATCGATGCTCTCGGCCGTTTTGAACGCATTGATTTCCTTATCCGGAACGCCAATGGCTTTTAGTTTCGAAACTGCTGCAATCACTGAGGTTTTTGCCCGTTGAAAATCGGAACGGGCGCGGTCGAGTTCGCTTTTCGAACTGATGGTTTGTTCCACCAGTTGTTCGAGCCGCTGAAACCGCGATGTTTGGAAAGTTTCTTCGGAAACGGCCTGCAGATATTCGGAAACCATGTTGCCGAATTCGAGACTTTCGATGCTGAATAGCTCCTGTCCCATCTGAACCGATTGTCCTTCCTGAACCGATATTTTACTGATTCGTCCGTCGATTGGTGTGCTGATGATGCTGATGTGATTGGGCGCCGGAAAAACCACGCCAGGCGCAGAAATGCTGAATTGCTGGAAACTGCTGGTCACCGGAATGGTTTGAATTTTCAATTCAGCTAGTTCCTTGTCGCTTAGTTTAACCAGGTTTTCAGGTTTTACTCCTGAAATAGACGGCGGCGTATCGGAGCCAGTTTTTTCTTTTTGGGCGGTTTCGGTTTTGCTTCCGCACGACGAAATAACCATCATCAGGAAAAAGATGAGACCGAAAAAAGTGATTTGTTTTTTGTATGAAATTGATTTCATAATATAGATTTTCTGATTGATTTTCAAATTAATAAACAAGCTCAAGGTCGAGGAACCGTTCGAGTTCGACCAGCCGGATATAAAAATCGCGCAAAGCCGACAAATAACGCTGCTGGCTGTTGAGGTAAATCTGCTGCGCTAAAATCAGGTTCAGCAAATCAACCTCGCCCAAACGATACGCGCTTAAAGTCAGTGTTTCCAGTTTTTCAGCCTTGCTCCGGATCGTTTCGTCGTAACGTTTAATAGTCGAGCGGCTCACTTCGTAACCGTGCCAGGCATGCTCAATCTGTGCTTTTACTCCTGACCGGATTTCCTTTTGTTTCCAGAGAATTTCGTCCTGACGGGCGAGGTTCATTTTGATGCGGCCTTTTTGTTCAAACGGGTACCAGATCGGGAAACTCAGTCCCAATTCGAACCCGTTGAAATTGTATCCGGTTCCGTAATCCTGTTTGTACAAATTAAATCGGATATCAGGCAGAATATTGCTTTTAGCTTCCTTCAGAAAATAATTGGATGCACTCAGCTCCTTTTCCGAAGATTTGTACGATGGCTGATCGGTTAAAACGGCCAACGCAGTGATCTGCGAAATTTCCACGTCTTTACTTCTCAGGGAGTCCATAAATTCGATGGTGTATTTCTGATTTTCAGGCGGCAACCCCATCAGGTTAAACAATGAATAGCGTGCCTGATGAAGCTGACGGCGTGCATCGTCGATGTCGTTATTCGATTCGGCCACCTGAAGTTCGGCTTTGGTCAGGTCCATGCCGTTTCCCATTCCCGTTTCGAACCGGGTAAATACCGCATTGTACAATTCGGTGGCCAGTTTGAGTTGCTGGTCGCGAAGTTTTTGAAGCTGAATTGCATAAATCACTTCCACATACCGCGATTTAACGTCAGCTTTCACTTTCCTTTCTACTTCCTGAATGCTGAATTCCATCGCTCTTTCTTCCTCTTTGATGGCTTTCAGGCGATAAGAAGTTGTCAACGGGAAATCGACGGATTGCGAAACAGTCAGTCGTTTTTCCTGAAATGGCTGATCGGCTTTCGGATTAATTCCTTCTTTCATGTAACTGATTTCAGGAGAAGAAATACCAATTTTGGTTCGCCATTCCTGCTTTTTCTGATCAAGCTGTGCACGCATTTGATTGATCTGGGCATTGCTTTTTATGGCCAGATCAACGGCATCCTGAATATTCAGTAGTTGTGCATTAACCGGGAAGAACCATCCCGCAAAAAATGCCAGCAATAGTATTTTAGGCAGATTGCTCATGACTTTTGGTTTCTTTGATTTTTTAACGATAAAAGTTACGGATTTTTTTACTGATTAACAGTATTTAGCGACATAAACAACAAAAAAAAAACAAAAGATTTAGAGAAAGCCCGTCTGAAGGTAGTTTTAAGCAAATCTTAAGAAAACAGTATTTTCAGGATTGATTCATTCAGGTTTAACCAATCGGCAAAAACTCACAGGCGTACAAATGATAATTCGTTTATCTTTGCGCCTTCAAAAAAACAGGATAACATGATTTCGGTTGACGGACTTACAGTTGAATTTGGCGGATCGGCGCTTTTCTCGGACATCTCGTTTGTGATTAATGAGAAGGACAGAATTGCCCTGATGGGGAAAAACGGAGCAGGAAAATCGACGCTCCTGAAAGTGATTGCCGGAGAACGGACTCCGAACAAAGGACGCATTTCGGCACCGAAAGATGCTGTAATTGCTTATTTGCCGCAGCATCTGTTAACAGAAGACAACCGATCCGTTTTTGAAGAAGCGTCTCAGGCTTTTGCCCGAATTTTTGAAATGGAGCGAGAAATTGCGGCTATGAATGAAGAACTCACCGTTCGCACTGATTACGAATCGGATTATTATGCCGACCTGATTGAGCGTGTTTCAACACTGAGCGAAAAATACTATTCGATTGAAGAAATTAACTTTGATGCCGAGGTAGAAAAAATACTACTGGGACTCGGTTTTGTGCGCGAAGATTTCACCCGGCCAACCAGCGAATTCAGCGGTGGCTGGCGCATGCGCATCGAGCTGGCCAAAATCCTGCTGCAAAAACCCGACTTGATTTTACTGGATGAGCCAACCAACCACATGGACATTGAATCGATTCAATGGCTCGAAGATTTCCTGATCAATAGCGCCAAAGCGGTGATTGTGATTTCGCATGACCGGGCATTTATCGATAACATCACCACGCGCACCATCGAAGTTACCATGGGTCGGATTTACGATTACAAAGTAAATTACTCACATTACCTCGAATTACGAAAAGAACGGCGCGAGCAGCAGCAAAAAGCTTTTGACGAACAGCAACGATTTATTGCTGAAACGACCGAGTTCATCGATCGTTTTAAAGGAACGTATTCCAAAACACTTCAGGTTGGATCTCGGGTAAAAATGCTCGAAAAATTGGAAATAGTGGAAGTTGATGAAGTTGATACATCCGCTCTCCGCCTCAAGTTTCCACCTTCTCCCCGTTCCGGAAACTATCCGGTTATTGTGGAAGAGATGACAAAGAAATACGGCGAACATGTGGTTTTCAAAAATGCATCGTTGACCATTGAGCGTGGCCAAAAAGTTGCTTTTGTTGGTAAAAATGGTGAAGGAAAATCGACCTTGATAAAAGCCATTATGAACGAAATTGATTTTGAGGGCAAAATGATGTTGGGTCACAATGCACTGATTGGCTATTTCGCACAGAATCAGAGATCGGAAGAGCACACGTCTGAACT
>JBAZGO010000023.1:0-24172 GCA_041652995.1 Prolixibacteraceae bacterium | reverse complement strand
ACAGAATCAGGCTTCGTTGCTGAATGAAGAACTGACCGTTTTTCAGACCATCGACGATGTGGCTGTTGGCGATATCCGGACTAAAATTAAGGACATGCTGGGCGCATTCATGTTCAGCGGCGACAACATTTCGAAAAAAGTAAAAGTACTTTCAGGAGGAGAACGCACCCGACTGGCCATGATTAAATTGCTGCTCGAACCGGTTAATTTGCTTATCCTCGATGAGCCTACCAATCACCTCGATATGCGCACGAAAGACATCCTGAAAAGTGCTTTGAAAGATTTCGATGGAACGATCATCCTCGTTTCGCACGACCGTGATTTTCTGGACGGGTTGGCCGAAAAAGTTTACGAATTCGGTAACAAACAGGTAAAAGAGCATCTGGGCGACATCAAAAGTTTCCTTCAGAAAAGAAAGCTGGAGAATTTGAGGGAGATTGAGCGGAAAAATGTGAAATAGACCGTTTACTCATCCGATGACCCGAAGTCATCGGATGAGTGTACTGGGAATCTCCATTCCATAACGATTTTGACCTGAAGTCTGAACTTCACCAATTGGTATTTCTGTTTGCCTCTAAGCAGGAGTAAAGTCAAATACTTCAGCAATTTTTTATCTGAAACAAAAAAGAAACTGTAGTTTCTTTTTATATATCCAATCCTAATTTTCTTTCGTTAGGCAATACTTCGTTTTTGCCGGCAAAAAAGGGTCGTTCAGCGAAAAAAGCAAATTTTTTTTACTGTACCCTCCTATTTTTGGTAACGAATTTAATTTTCAAGCGTCTATTCAACTAAAACAATGAAATTATGAAACGGAATCATTTTCAGCTTATCGGAGTTTTTGTTCTTTTTAGCTTCCTTTTTTCTTCATGCTGGTTTTTAGGACCTTCAGTAAAAGGAAACGGTAGGGTGACCGAGGAAACCAGGCAAGTTGACGATTTTGACCAGATTGATGTCAGCCGTGGAATGAATGTTTACATCACACAGGGCAGCCCCGCAAAAGTTGTGGTAATTGCCGACAACAATCTGCACGAAATTATTGAAACCGAAGTTCATGGTGGTGTTTTGAGAATCAGGACCAAAGAAAATATACGCTGGGCCAAGGAAAAAAAAGTAATGGTAACGGTTGACAAACTCGAAGCGGTGGAATCTTCTTCAGGTGCAAATGTATATTCACAAAACCAGATCATGTCGAAAAACCTTGAGTTGGGCGCCAGTTCTGGAGCAAACCTGACCCTCGAAGTTAATGCAGATCACTTGAACGCAAATTGTTCTTCAGGAGCAAACATAAAGCTTTCGGGAATTGCCAAACACGCAGAACTGGAAGCCTCTTCAGGCGCAAACCTGATTGGAAAAGACCTGAATGCCGATAATTGTACGATGAAAGCATCGAGCGGCGCCAATGTTTCTTCAGGAGTAAAAGAAGGGCTGGATGCAAAAGCTTCGAGCGGCGGAAATGTGGTGTATTACGGCGAACCGACTTCGACTAATGTAAATACATCTTCAGGAGGAAACATACACAAGAAATAAAGCAAGCGATTTAAACAGAAACTGAAACTATAAAACAGAAAACATGAAAACCCTTAATTTTTTTACCATTCTTTTTGTTGGTATGCTGCTTTTTCAAAGCGGATTAGTTCGGGCTGCAGAGTCAAACAGCGACAGGCAGACCAGGAAGATCTCCGGATTTCACGGTATTTCGGTTACCAGCGGAATTGACCTTTACCTGACTCAAAAAAACACCGAAGAAGTTGTGGTTGAAGCCGATTCAGACGATCTGAACAAGATTATTACGGAAGTTGAAGGCGGAATCCTGAAAATTTACATCAAGGAAAAATCGTGGTTCAACCTGAATTGGAACAGTAAACCGCGCAAAGTTTACGTATCGTTTAAATCGATGGATAAACTGGAAGCTTCGGCCGGATCGGATGTGAACTCAGAATCGATGCTAAATCTGGATAAACTGAAACTTGATGCGAGTAGCGGATCGGACGTGAAACTCGAACTCGAACTCGAAGAATTGAGAGTTGAATCGAGCAGCGGATCGGACATTTCGCTGAAAGGCAGAACAAACATACTCGAAGCAAGCTCATCAAGTGGAAGCGACATTGATGCGAGCGATCTGCAGTCGAAAAAATGCGTTGCCAGCGTTTCAAGCGGATCCGATATCAAGGTAAATGTTAGCGAAGAACTGAACGCTGATGCCAGCAGCGGAGGCGAAATTGTTTATACAGGAAACCCAAAAACAAAAGACATCAACGAATCGAGCGGCGGCGACGTTCACGGAAGATAGAAAGCCTCCGTCAAGTTCCTCCAAAGGAGGAAACCTTTGACTGGAACCTATTCGAATCGACAATTTACCTGAAATGATAAAGTCGAAATTGAAGATCTTCAGGAAAAAAGATGACCATTTAACAGAAACAAAACAGAAACCAATTATTTATTCAGAAAAACGACCTGACGCCATGCAGGTCAAACAATTACTACAAAAAAACAATTACAATTTAAAAACAGAAAACCATGAAAACAATGTTTAAAGTTACATTGCTGTTCGTTCTATTGATTTGTACGAACACTTTATTTGCAACCGGGAATTTAAAAGTGAACATAATTCCCATGAATGATCAAAAAGCCGTAGTTGCCGTTTCAGCCCTGAGCAACACTAGTTTTAAAATGACTCTTACCGACGAAAACAACCGGGTTGTTCATTACGTTGAAAACACCGAAGAAAGCAACAACTACAACAAAGTTTACAATTTCTCCGCTCTTGAAGACGGCGATTATAGACTTACCGTAGTTTCAGAAGGAATGACAACCGAACGTTCGTTCCGTAAATCGCGCGGTGCAATTAAAGTTGGTGAAGAAAGAACCATTCTCGAACCATTTTTCGCTTATGAAGATGGGCACCTGAAAATTTCGTACCTGAATTTTCCGAAAGATGACCTGAATTTGTACTTCTACAAAAAGAATGAATTGATTTATACTCGGAATATTGGCCGGGAATTTAATGTAAGCAAGGCGCTTAATCTGACGAAACTCGGCAGAGGCAACTACGAAGTTATGCTTGCAACCAAAAACGAAGTTTTTTCATACCCGATAAACATTCATTAATAACCCACTCTTTTGATCTTGTGAGTTGGTTTTTTTACAGTTGGTTTTAGTTTTAGTTATGACCTTTCGGGTAGCGTGACCTGGAAGGTCTTTTTTTATACCAACCTTATTCCGCTTACCATCCGGCCGGTGTCGGTTCCATCGCGGCGGGCCGAATAAAACAAATCGGCGTGTTCGTATGAGCAAAGTCCCATCACTTCAATGTTTTCTTCCTGAAGTCCGGATTCCATCAGCAGGAATTTGTTGGCCTCCCACAAATCGAAATATGCCCGTCCCGGATTCAGCGATGGTTTGAGCAAAACTAGCGAATTGCCGAAACTGGCTTCAACCGCTTCGACCACTTCAGGCCCAACTTCATAAGCATGTATATGAATAGATGGCCCAATTCCGGCAATTATATCATTTGGATTGCAGTCGAATTTTTCGGTCATTTTCGCTACTGTTTTTTGTACAATCTTCGAAACAGTACCACGCCAACCGGCATGAACGGCTGCAACCACTTTTTTCTGGGTATCGTAAAGCAAAACCGGCACACAATCAGCGGTTTGAACGCAAACAAAAATGCCGGGTTCATTGGTAATCAGGGCATCAGTATCTGCAATTTCTTTTGCCAGTCTTTCTGAATCGGTAACTGCAACATGATCGGAATGTGTCTGGCGTGGAAATACGAACTGACCAACTTTCCATTCACCCGAAACTGCAAGCTCTTTGCGGAAACCGGCGTAATCGGTTTCCTTGTCGCCTGTAAAACGTGGTTTATCTCCCGAAACCCAACCTTCTTTTGTCGTTACAAAATGGGTAATATTTTTGTACTTCCTGAAGCTTTCAAATTTAAATACAGACAGCCTTCCCTGAACCAACTTTCTCATCGTTCATAAAATTTGCGCAATATTACGCCGCCGGACAATCTCGAAACATGACAAAAGTCGCCTTTTTCATCAACCTTTCAGCAATTGATTCATGCGGTTTTTGTCCAGAATTTTAATAGACCGGCGATCGGTTTCAATCAATCTTTCCTGGCTCATTTCGCCCAAAGTCCGAGCCAGTGAAGGGCGGGTGACTCCAAACATTTCGGCCAGTTGACCTTGTGATTGTGGAATTTCAACAGTCTGCAATCGATCCCCTGCTTTTTCCAGAAGGAAGTGTGCAATTTTTTGCCGGATGGTTTTAAACGACAGAAATTTTAATTTTTGCGAAAGAAACTGTGCTCGCGATGAAATAGTATTTAAATAATTGTTCAGAATCAGCGAATTCGCCTGAAGTAATTTAACAAATTCAGGTTTTGGAATCGAAACCATTTCGACTTCGGTGTTGGCCGAAACGGTTACCGGAAAGCGGTTTTGATTTCCAAACAAGAACGCAGATGCAAGCGGCTGAGGCGCCGACAGGTCTTCAATTTTAATGGTTTTTCCTGAATAGTCGTTCATTTCAGCTTTTACACTTCCCTGCTGAACGATGAGCAAACGGTCGCAAATTTCGCCGCCCATTACGATCAAATCATTCTTTCCATAAGTTTTCACCTGAAAATGAATCTGGCTGAACAGTTTCAGCAGTTCTTCAGGAGAAATGCCGCGGAATATCGGTGACTGACAAAGTATTTCGGGTCGGATCATCATTTTAATTTCAAATTAGTTTCTGACTGTTAAGTTGAACACACTCCGGGGTTTTTGACTATTTATTCCCGTTTACCCCGCATTTCATACGTGGTTATTCATATTCAACCACATACGTGGTTTTTTACAAAATCATGACAAGGATTTAATCGTAATGACCGAGGGTGCAAACCAGCGGTTAATAGCACAACTCAACTTGGAACCCCGAGTGGGTTCAATACAATTACTTCTTTGTGTGGCTTCATGTTTTGGCGTCTTGATGCAGATTTCATTTTTTCTTTCGGTTTGTAACATTGGTTACAGTTCATAAAACCGGATCAGTGTAGTTTTGTTGCAGAAAAATACAAATTGATGGACTGAAATTCAATTCATCACTCAAAATTCAAAATTATTCAGATGATACGCGAAATTGTAAATATAGACGAAGAATTGTGCAACGGATGTGGCGTCTGCGTTCCGAACTGCCACGAAGGTGCATTACAAATTATAGATGGTAAAGCCAGGCTCATAAGTGAGTTGATGTGTGACGGGTTGGGAGCCTGCCTTGGCCATTGCCCCGAGGGAGCGATAACCATCGAGAAACGTGAGGCCGATGAGTACGATGAGGAAGTGGTGGTACAGCAAATTATCCCAAAGGGCAAAAACACACTGGTAGCTCACATGAAACACCTCAAAGAACATGGGGAAACGGTTTTCCTGAAACAGGCTGTTGGTTACCTCAGAACACATGCCAGTGAAATTCCTTTTGCGGTTGACGCAGTCATTGCTGAGGTTCATGCGACCAAAGTAGAGCAATCCGGTTGCGCCAGCGGCGGTTGCCCGGGCTCACAAGCCGTAAGTTTCGAGCCGCAGAACCTGCGCTTTGCTCCGGCGCCTGCTTCCACTGAAGCTTCCTCAGCATTGCGTCAGTGGCCCGTACAAATGCATTTGATTAATCCGGCAGCATCAAGTTTCCAGGGAACCGATTTGCTTTTGGCTGCGGATTGTGTGGCATTCAGTCTTGGAAATTTCCATTCAAAACATTTGGCCGGAAAATCATTGGTCATTGCCTGCCCGAAACTCGATCAGGGAAAAGAAATTTATGTGGAAAAAATTCGCCGCCTGATTGACGAAGCCCGCGTAAACACCATTACCGTGATGATGATGGAAGTTCCTTGCTGCGGTGGTTTATCGCATCTGGTAAAAATGGCTGCCGCTCAGGCTTCACGAAAAGTTCCGGTCAAGGAAATCATCGTCAGCATCAAAGGCGAAATATTGGATGAGGCATGGGTTTAACAGAGTTTCAAGTTCCAGGTTCAAAGCTCAAAGTTATGTCGCGTTTGCCCATGTTTAACTTTAGGCATTCCAGGCACTCCAACCTTTAGGCACTTAAAAAATCAATTAAAATTTTAATAATTCACTGAGATTCTGCTCTGTAAATTCTACAGATCGGTACATCTCGCGCCAAAAAATTAGCTATGAACATGTTTTGTTTTCAATGTCAGGAAGCAGCCAAAGGAATTGGTTGCACAGTGAAAGGTGTTTGCGGAAAAGACAGCGATGTGGCCAACCTTCAGGATACCTTATTATTTTTGCTGAAAGGAGTTGCTGCGCTGAACAGCGAACTGCGCAAAATCGGTCAGGCCGAAACCAGAGTTGATAAAGTGATTTTCGACGGTTTGTTCAGCACCATCACCAACGCCAATTTCGACGATGTGGCATTTATAATCCGGATCAAAAAAACATTGAAAGTGCGCGATGAACTCAAGGCTAAACTTCTTGCTTCCGGAAATAGTCTTCCACAGCACGAGTCGGTAAGCTGGACTGCGTCAACCACTGAAGAATTCGAAGCCAAAGCTGCCGAAGTTGGTGTGTTGAGCGAAAAGAATGAGGATGTTCGCTCGCTGAAAGAATTGATTATTTACGGACTGAAAGGAATGGCGGCTTATGCCGAACATGCTTACAACCTGAATCATCAGAAAGAAGAAATATTTGCGTTTCTGGAAAGGGCTTTGGCTGCAACAACTCAGGATTTGCCTGTCGACGAACTGGTTGCCTTAACACTTGAAACCGGGAAATTTGGCGTCGATGTGATGGCTTTACTCGATGCTGCAAATACTTCGGCTTATGGAAACCCAGAAATGACCAAAGTAAATATTGGAGTGCGTAAAAATCCGGCAATCCTGATTTCAGGACACGATCTAAAAGATCTTGAAGACCTGCTCATTCAGACTGAAGGTACCGGCGTAGATGTTTATACACACAGCGAAATGTTGCCTGCAAACTATTACCCGACTTTCAAAAAATACAAACATTTGGCCGGAAACTATGGAAATGCCTGGTGGAAACAGAAAGAGGAATTCGAAAGCTTCAACGGTCCTATCGTGTTCACCACGAACTGTATCGTTCCGCCAATGAATGACGCTTCTTACAGCGACCGCATTTATACAACCGGAGCTTCGGGTCTGCCCGGAGCCGTTCACATCGCCGACCGAAAACCCGGCGAGATGAAAAATTTCAGGCCAATCATTGAACATGCTAAAATCTGTGGTGCACCAACGGAATTAGAAACCGGGGAAATTATTGGCGGTTTTGCCCACAACCAGGTGTTCGAACTGGCCGGATCGATTGTCGATGCCGTTAAAACTGGTGCAATTCGTAAATTCTTTGTCATGGCTGGCTGCGACGGGCGTATGAAAGAACGTGATTATTATACCCAGTTTGCCGAAAAACTTCCTACCGACACGGTTATTTTGACAGCAGGTTGCGCCAAATACCGCTACAATAAATTGCCGTTAGGCGACATCAACGGAATTCCGCGTGTGATCGATGCCGGACAGTGCAACGATTCGTATTCGCTTGCAGTTGTGGCCCTGAAACTGAAAGAAATCTTTGAGTTGGACGATATCAATGATTTGCCAATTGCCTACAACATCGCATGGTACGAACAAAAAGCTGTGATTGTACTACTGGCTCTGCTTTATTTGGGTGTAAAAAATATTCATCTCGGACCAACATTGCCCGCCTTTCTGTCCCCCAATGTGGCCAATGTTTTGGTTCAGAACTTTGGAATCGCCGGAATTCAATCGGTTGATGAAGACTTAAAATTATTTCTTCAGACAGAAAAGGAACTGGAAGAAGAATTTGAAAAATAAAGTTGGTTTAGGTTAGTTATTTGTTTAGGATGAAGCCTCCCGGTCGAAATGATCGGGAGGTTTTTTTTGTTTGATGAGATTTGCACAATCTTTTTCGCATTAATTTTAAGAAATCTAAACGAATATTTTCCTAAAATCAGTATCTCAAATATTCAATTGCAAACTTTTTTTCATTTCAGAAAAAATATTTAAACACTCATCTAACTGATATTTAGAATTTTAAAATTTTATTTGAAAAATATTTAAAAATTTTAGTACTTTGTGTTGCATAGAACCATTTAAAGTTCGTATGTTTGTAAAGCCAATAACAATGTAAGAGAAGGTAGAAGTTTAAAAAAAGTTCCTTACAACTGTAACGAAATCAAAAACCGATCGTCTTACATTCAGAGAAAACAAGAAAACAAAGCTTAGAAAACAAGAAAACGTGTTCGGAAAACAAAAACAGAAAACAGAAACAATTCAGAAAACAAAACTCAAAGCCATGAAAACAACAAACAATGCTCAGAAAACAGAAAACAGAAAATTTGAAAACTCAATCAGTAAAACTTTTGCAGTAATTGTAAGTTTGGTTCTTATCAGTTTCACCGTCAGTGCCAACGGATTCTGGAAACAATTGCTGGTAAATAATGCCTACGGAAAGATGGCCATTCTGATGGAAGACCAGCAAAATGAAGAAATCCATAACCTTGCAAACTCGGAAGGAACCAACGCTTCAACAGATCTTTTTTACCTGAATACAGCAATGGATAAAAGTCTGGTTATTGAAAACTGGATGACAGACGATGCGAATTTCAATGCCAGTACGCTTGCCGAACAAACTGAAACAGACAAATCGCTGACCCTTGAAAGCTGGATGATTGAAAACCCGAATTTTGAAGTGAATGAAATAACCAAAGATAACGAACCTGCTCTTGAAGTTGAACCCTGGATGACCAACAATTCGATTTGGTCGAACAATTAAGCGTTGAACGGAGAGTTAATCTGTACGAATTTTAAGGAGGAAAAACAATGAATCTGGATAATACAAAAGCTCAAATGCGCAAGGGGGTTCTCGAATACTGCATTTTGCTGGTAATCGACGGAAAGCCACTGTATGCAAGCGACATTATTGAGGAATTGAAAGAATCTAAAATGATTGTGGTGGAAGGGACACTTTATCCGTTGCTCACACGTCTGAAAAATGACGGTTTGCTGGCTTACAAATGGGAAGAATCGACACAGGGACCTCCGCGAAAGTATTACGAACTGACCGAAGATGGCCGGACTTTCCTCAATGAAATGGGTGCATCGTGGGATGAGTTAGTCGAAGCAGTAAAAATGATTAAAGAACATAAATAGGTCATTTTCAGTATAAAAAACACAGAAAAAAAATGAAAAAGACATTCACAATAAATATAAGCGGCAGTGTTTTTCACATCGACGATGATGCTTTCGAAAAACTCCAGAAGTACCTGCACATGCTCAACCGGCATTTTGGCGTTGCCATTGAAGGACAGGAAATCCTTCAAGACATTGAAGCGCGAATAGCCGAATTATTTATCGAGAAAACCGGTAACAAAGTCAATGTTATTACCGATGCCATGGTTGACGAGGTAATTGCGCGAATGGGTAAACCTGAAGATTTCATGGAACCTGAGGAAGAGGTAGTTGCAGAACAGGCCCAGGCTCAGGAAACAAACCAGAATTCCGACCAAAAAACCCGCAGACGTCTTTATCGTGATGGCGAAAATCGTGTTATTGCAGGAATTTGCTCAGGAATGGCAGCATATTTCAACATCGACATGGTCATTGTGAGAATAATTTTCGTCTTAATGTTCTTCGTTATCGGCCCGTTCAACCTACTAATTTATTTTATACTGTGGATTGCGGTGCCAAAAGCTAAAACAACAGCTCAACGCCTCGAAATGAAAGGCCAGGAAGCGACGGTTACCAACATCGCAAAATCGATTAAGGAAGAAGTGAATGAGGTTGGCGAAAATTACAATAAGTTCATAAATTCGAAAAACGAGAAAGGAGAATCTCGTATTGATCGTTTTGGCGATGTCCTTGGAAGTTTCCTTCGGGTGGTGTTGCGCGTATTCATCCTTTTGGTTGGCGCAGTTCTGATCATCAGTGGCATTGCTGTATTAATTGGCTTTGTCACGTCAATGGCTGTCGGACATTCGTTCCTGCATGGCGGCCCCTGGAATTTCGGAGGAAACTCGGACATCGACATGGCTGCCCTGCTCAACAACTTTGTTACTCCCGGCGCCTATACCATTTCGTTGGTCGCCCTCTCCATACTGATCGGAATACCAATCTTGCTCATTCTTTTTGTCGGGACAAAGCTTTTGTTCAGGTACAAAACCAACAATAAACTGATTGGATTGGGAACATTTGGACTTTGGTTGGTTGCGCTCATCGTTTTAATCGTTGTCAGTGTTAACCAGGTTAGCAATTTTGGCAAACAAACCAGCCAGACAGTGACCCAAAAAGTTGAATGCTCACAGTGCAAAACGCTTTACCTTGAAACATCTGCCGATTTATACGAATCGCTCATTGACGATGAATTTTCGCTCAACCGAATGAAAATAGCCACCATTAACGGGAAAGAAAAGCTACTCGGTCACCCGCGTTTTACAATTGAAAAAAGCAATTCAGGCGAATATCTTCTCCTGATTAAAAAACATGCCCGTGGAAGCAGTATCGAAGATGCACAAAAAAATGTGGAAGAGATTGATTACAAATTTGTTCAGAATGATTCTACAATGGTATTCGATCCATATTATTTACTGAAAGACGATGCCAAATGGCGCGATCAGGAAGTATCGATGATTCTGAAAGTTCCTGAAGGAAAATCAGTTTACCTGGACAACAAAATGTCAGATATTATCAACGATATCCAAAATACAGAAAACATGTGGGATGGCGATATGGTTGGAAAAACCTGGACAATGACCGCAGACGGACTTGCACTAAAAGATTCAATTAAAACACAGAAAAGCAAATAATAACGCACAGAAACCCATTTTCGAAGGCTGTCTTTTTTTAGGCGGCCTTTTTATTTTCCGTCAAAATTTCAAATCAGTTGACACAATTCTGTAAAAAACTTAGCAAACAATTGTAAAATATTTTTACAGAAGCTCAAATCAAAAATACACTAACAGCCTCATTGTAAGATATATAAATTTGTGGCACAGATCTGGTTTACTGATTAACCAGAAAACAGAAAACAAAACTTCAAAGTCATGAAAACAAAAAACAATCTTAAGAAAACAGTAAACTGGAAAATGACCACGCTGACATTTGCAGCAATACTTTCGTTGGCATACCTCTCAACATTCGGAAAGTCCACCCGAACTTTAAATCAAATTCCTGTCAAAACATTTGTTCCCAGCACGTTCGGATTCACGATTATTCAGAAAATCGACTCAAAAACCATTTCCGGCGGAAGGGAAATAGCTGTTATCAGGAATGAATCGGAACAAATCGTTAATCTCGAAAAATTTCGGATTAATGACGAAACTGAAGCAAAACTTAAAATTGAAGACTGGATGACCAACAGCAAAAATTTTTCGTCAGCAATTCCGGAATTAGAAACGGAAATTGATAACCCGCTGATCCTGGAAAAATGGATGACCAACAATCAGTTTTGGGGATTTTAACTTCCGGAAGAAAAGAAATTACAGGAGTATAGGCAAATCAGTTGAAAACGGGGTTTCGCTCCACTGAAATTCCGTTTTCTTATTTTACCACATTGGCTTGATTCAAATAGTCTCCGGTTTTGTAAATGGCTTTAACCACAATTTTACTGTGCGCCGCTACAACAAATTCACTTAACCCGAAATGCGTTTTATTCTCCGGATTCCAGTCATACGTGTAACCCAATTGCGTCCAGGGATATTGCTGGTACAAATCGCATTGGTAATACCGGCTGATCCGGTTGTCGTTTATCCATGCAACATGAGCAGAATCGGCATTGGTCGGGAAGCAAATTTCACATTTTCTATCAGCAATTTCTTTGTCCGGACACGGACGAAACAGGTCATCCGGTTTGACCCAAAATTCTACAAAATAGCTATAGACCGAATTGGGCGGCAAACCCAAAAGCTGAACTAATCTCCGGTTTACATCTTTCGCCTTTTCTCTTTTCATTCGTTGCTGCAATTCAGGAGCCGTAGTAATCCAGATCGGGTACGAGCCGGTGTTGTAAAATGCAGAATCGAGATACGGTTTGTAGTACGAAATATTTTGTTTCCAGGTAACTGCCAGAATGTACTCTTCTCCGTCAATGGTTTTCCAAATCAGGCTTTTATTCTGTTTGTCGATTGAAACCAGGCTGGTGTCGACCTTTGAAATTTCAGGATAAATGGAGTTCTCAATGGATTGCTGATACAAAATATGATCTGAAACCTTTAAAGTCCGGCAAGCTCCAAAAATCAGGAGCAGGAAAAGCAGATGATAAGTTTTTAATTTCATTGAAATCAGGTTTGTGTAATTGTAAAACACAACTTCGCTTGAAGTTGTTTCGAAATAATGGGAAGATTCTGCTGATTAACTATTTAGGTATTCGGTCATCTTAAAAACCCAGGGTAAAAGCCGTTTCTTTATCCGCAACCGACCGAACCTGAAGACTACCTCCATGAAGACGCATAATTTGCCGCGAAAGGCTCAGTCCAATTCCCGAACCTTTTTCGCGCGTGGTGAAGAAAGGAACAAAAATCTGTTCCAGAATTTCACGCGGAATGCCGGATCCATTATCTGAAACACAGATTTCAGGACGACCAGAAGAGGCGGAATACACCGTTATGCGAATTTGTCCATCTTCTTTTTCCTGAACAGCTTCCAGTGCATTTTTAACCAAATTAAGCAAAACCTGCGAAATCAGGTTTTCGTCGGCAAAAATCTCCAATTCCGGAGGATGAACCGTAACGAACAGTTTCACTTTGTCGCTGTTATCGAACGACGAATACAGTACTTTTACCCGACTGACGAGCGATTCGGCTTTAAATATTTTCTGATCAGGTTTGGGCAGGCGGGTTAGTTTGCGGTACGATTCAACAAATTTGATCAGCCCGTTTCCCTGCTCGCCGATTACGTTTAAGCCGCGAACTGTGGTCCGGATGGTTTTTTCGTTCACTTCTTCCGGAAGCAATTCGCGCCCTTCAACAGTGAAAAGCTGGCTCAGGCTTTCGGAAAGCGAAGTAATCGGTGCAATCGAATTCATAATTTCGTGCATCAAAACCCGAATCAGTTTCATCCACGAATCCAACTCCTTTTCGTCAAGTTCGTTACGGATATCCTGAACAGAAAGCAAAATCAGTTCTTCGCTTTGCGTTTTAAACGAAGTTGATTTCAGCGACAACTCAATAGTTCCGCGTTCTGTGACAATTGAAACCAGCTTTTGCTCAAAGGGTTTTATATTTTGCACGGCCTGGTACAGGTTCCGGCTGATCCGCTCCAACTGATGAACATGGCTGAGCACCTCTACTGAAAGTAATTTCTTAACCGCCGAGTTGGCATGCAATACAAATCCCTTCGAATTAAAGGTGATTATCCCGGTTGCAACGTGTTCGAGCAAAGTCTGAAAATACTGTTCCCGCTGCTGGTTTTCGATTTTCAGACGCTGAATTTGCTCATTGATTTTCTTCAATCCATCGTACAACTCGCGGATGGATTTGCCGGTAATGTTTTCAGGAAAAAGCAGCGTTGAATCGTTGTTTTGAACCGATTCAAGGAAATAACTGATTCTTCGGTTGGTCGTATTTAAATAGCTTATCAAATTGAAAACCAGAGGTAACTCAACTAGTAAACAGGTCACAGTCAGCCCAACCGATGACTTTTCTGCATAAATAAATCCTGCAACCAAAGCAATGACAACAATGGCCAATACCCGGATAACTATCTGGAAATAAAGGTTTCGGCTGATCATTGTCCGGATTTTTTCATTTTGTTGTAGAGTGTCTGCCGGGTAATTCCGAGCTGATCGGCAGCCGCGCTTAGATTTCCGTTATTTTTATCGATCGCCAGGTTGATCATCCGCCTTTCCATTTCTTCCAAAGTCATTTCCGGCGTAATGTTTTTTCCTGAATTGTTCTGTCTCATGAAGAAATCTTCCGGTTTCAAAACATTGTTTTCGCTCAAAATGACAGCCTTTTCAATAGTGTGCTGCAATTCGCGGATGTTGCCCGGCCAGCCGTATTTCAGCAATTTATCCTGAGCCTGCTGATTGATCTTCAGACCCGGCTTGTTGTACTTCGAAGCATACTTTTTCAGGAAAAAGTCGGCCAGCACCATGATATCGTTTCCCCGTTCACGTAGTGGCGGAACCTCTATCTGAATGGTATTGATGCGATACAGTAAATCTTCGCGGAACAATCCTTCATGTACCATTTGTTCCAGGTTTTTATTCGTCGCACAAATAAGCCGGATATCCACCGGAATGGTTTGGTTGGAGCCAATTCTGGAAATCTGCCGGTTTTGAATGGCTGCCAAAAGTTTAGCCTGAAGGTGAAACGAAAGGTTTCCAATTTCATCCAAAAAAAGACTGCCTTTGTCGGCTACCTCAAACTTGCCGGGACGGTTTTCGCGCGCATCGGTAAAAGCGCCTTTCACATGGCCAAAAAGTTCGCTTTCGAAAAGTGTTTCGGTAATGGCTCCCATGTCCACACTCACCAGCACCTCTCCAGCTCTTGGCGATAACCGGTGAATTTCCTGTGCAATCAGTTCTTTACCTGTTCCGTTTTCGCCCGTAATCAAAACGTTGGCATCGGTTTTGGCCACTTTGCGAACCAGGTTCAGCACCTGCATAAGTTGCGACGATGAGCCGACGATAAATTTCTGTTCACGGTTGATCTCGATTTTCAGCCCCTTTTCCTTTTCTTTCAGTTGGCTCACCTCTTTTTTCGAAAGGTTGAGCTGAAGGGCAGATTTCAGGGTGGCCATCAGTTTCGCGTTGTCCCAGGGCTTCAGCACAAAATCGGTGGCTCCGGCCTTTAACGCTTTTACGGTAAGTTCCACATCGCCATAAGCCGTAATCATAACCACCGAAATTTCGGGATTGGTTTCTTTTATACGAGCCAACCAGTAAATTCCTTCGTTTCCGGTATTAATTCCTGCTTTAAAATTCATATCCAATACCGCCAGATTGTAGTCGTTTTTGCGCAATTCGCTTGGAATCTGGTTGGGATCGGAAAGAGTTGTGACAGTTTGAAATTCAGGCATTAGTAAAATTTCGAGGGCGCTCAAAATATTTTTATTATCGTCCACGATCAGAATATTTCCTTTGGCCATGACATTTTTTATTTAAAGTTACCTGTCCCTTCAATCAAAGTCAACAGATTGTAAAAATATTTGACGATTCGCTGTCAATTATTTTTACTTCGCCAGCGAATAACAATTGATTTTGTACTGAATTACAGCACAATACATTTCTGGCATTATTCTGGCACACCAATCTGCAAAATGGAAAAAGAATGAAAAGAATTGTTAATATAGTATCTCTCCTCATGTTCCTGATCCTGAGCGTTCCGATGAGCGCTCAGGAAAAATGGAATTTAAACGAATGTATCACATTCGCGATTAAAAATAATTTACAACTGCACGATGCTGAACTGAGCGAACAGATTGCAGGACAGAGTTACAAGCAATCGAAATTTAACCTGTTGCCCGGGATCTCTGCAGGTTCCGATGCAGGCCGCAATTATGGCAGGTCGGTTGACCCCAATACCAACGGAATTATCACGACTTCATTCTTTAATAATTCCTATTATCTGGGTGCCTCGATCGATGCTTTTAAAGGTTTTATGTTGCAAAACCAGATCAGATACCAGAAATTCAAGAAAGAAGCTGCAAAAAACTACCGCGAAAATGTCATCGACGACCTGGCTTTCCAGGTAATGGATGCCTTTTACAATGTTGTTTACCAGGAAGAGTTGCTAAAAATTGCCAACGAACAAAAAGATATTTCGGAGTTAAACCTGAAAAAAATGCAAATCCTGGTAACCACGGGATTGAAGGCTCCGACTGATTTGCTGGAGGTAAAAGCCAATTTCGAAAAAGATGAGCTCTTCTGTATTCAAACCAGCAACAACATCAGCGCCGCATGGATTGCACTGAAAAAAGCCATGAATCTACCGGCTGGTCAGCAAATAAACTTATCGCCTGAAGATGAAAATGCAATTGTAGAAAGTACTTTAACGGAAAATATTCCTGAGCTTTTCAAGTCTTACTCCAAATGGTCGCCCTATCTTCAACAGTACGAATACGAATGGAGAGCCAGCCTGAAAAATATACAAATTCAGAAGTCAGGTTTTTTCCCTTCGATCCGACTTCAGGCTTCTTACAATACAGGATATTACGAAACCAACAAAGATGCGAGTAATCGTACAATTGCATTCAACTCGCAAATCAAAAACAATCAAAGTCAGTTTTTGGGAGCAAGCCTGAATATCCCGATATTCGGCAAAAACGCAGTCAGATCCAGTGTACGTCAATCGAAATTGGTTTCGGAGCAAGCAGAAACAAGGCTTGAGCAAACCAAACAGACGATGATTTACGAAATGGAACAAAACTACAACGATCTGAATGCCGCATGGAAAGAGCTTCAGCAATCGGAAAAACAACTCGAAGCCGATAAGCTGGCCTTTGAAGCATCGCAAAAAAAGTATGACCAGGGATTGATCAATGTGGTTGAATTTTACACGGTCAAGAATCGTCTGGCGAATACAACCAGCCAGGTTCTGCACTCGAAACTGACCCTTGAAATGAAGAAACGTATTCTTGATTTCTACCGGGGAACAAGGTTTTGGGAATGAAAAAGCCCCTCCTAACCTCCCCAAAAGGGGAGGGACAAAGACCAGCTACGTTAAAAAACAAAATTAATGAAAAAGAGAGAATTAAATAATAAGTTAAACAATCTCCAACATTGCCATTCGGGTTGTGTTGGGAGTAAAATCCTCCCCTTGGGGGAAGTTAGAGGGGGCTTCTATCATGGGAATGGATAAAGTTATAGAAAAGAAAAAAGGCATCAGGCCGAAACACATTTTGTGGGTAACCGGAGCGTTGGTTTTCGCCTTTTTACTTTATAAGGTAGTATTTTCTGAAAGTGGATCCACCTTCAGGGCCGAAAAAGATAAACTGACAATCAGCACTGTAGAAGATGGTTTGTTTAACGATTACATCACCGTAATCGGAAATGTTGAGCCCATAACAACCATTTACCTGGACGCCATCGAAAGCGGTATGGTTGAGCAACGGTTTATTGAGGAAGGTTCGATGGTAAAAAAAGGTGATGTTATTCTCCGGCTCGAAAACCGCCAGTTGTACCAAACTATTCTGAACAGTGAAGCTGCTTTGGCCGAAAAGGAAAACTACCTGCGAAATACACGCATCAGCTTTGAAACAGAATTGATTCAATCGCGCAAAAACCTGTTGGACAGTCGTTACCAACTGAACCGCAAAAAAAGGACTTTCGAACAATATCAGGCCCTTTTCAAGGAACAGCTTATTTCGAAAGAAGATTTTACCCAGTCGAAAGAAGATTTTGAATACGAACGCAGTATGCTTGAAATAAACAAGGTAAAAGCAAAAAACGATTCACTGATCCGCCTAACTTCAATGCAGTCTCTTGAAACCGACCTGGTTAAAATGCGTCAAATGCTGATACTTGTGCGCGAACGACTTGACAATTTAAACGTAAAAGCTCCGGTTGACGGCCAATTGGGAATGCTGGATGCAGAAGTTGGGCAGCGGATCAACGAAGGGCAACGCATCGGTCAGATCAATGTACTTGATAACTTTAAAATTAAGGCCTTAATTGATGAACATTACATCGACCGCGTGATCCGCGACCTTCCGGCAACACTGGAGCGTAATGGCACAAACTATAACCTGAAGGTAAGAAAAGTTTATCCCGAAGTGCGCAACGGTCAGTTTGAGATCGATTTGGTTTTCGATGGTACAACTCCGGATAATATTCGTACTGGTCAAACTTATCACATCAAGCTTGAACTGGGCGAATCGGCCAAAGCAGTGATGTTGACGCGCGGCGGATTTTTCCAAAGTACCGGTGGTCAATGGGTGTATGTTTTAAACAGCGATGGCACCGAAGCCGCTAAACGCAACATTAAAATAGGCAAACAAAACCCGCAGTATTACGAAGTTTTGGAAGGCCTGAGTCCGGGAGAACAAGTCATCACTTCAGGATACGAGATGTTTGGAACGAATGACCGGATTGTGCTGAAATAAAAGAAGCCCCTCCTAACCTCCCCGAAGGGGAGGAATAAAAGCCCCTCCCTAACCCTCTCCAAAGGAGAGATAACTGTGAAAAGGCATTGAGGTAGGCTATTAAGAATGATAATATAAAAAAATAATACAAAATATATAATTTTAAAACAACGACAATTTAAAAACAATGCTCCAGTCCTCCCCCTCCGGGGAGTTAGAGGGGCTTTTAGGAGGGCTTCTATATGATACGAACAGTAAACCTTAACAAAGTATTCCGTACTGAAGAGATTGAAACCAGTG
The DNA here is from genome assembly GCA_041652995.1 of Prolixibacteraceae bacterium. Taxonomy (GTDB): domain Bacteria; phylum Bacteroidota; class Bacteroidia; order Bacteroidales; family Prolixibacteraceae; genus Aquipluma. Next base: position 5,811 of record JBAZGO010000023.1, on the reverse strand, counting down.
CATTGAACAACGTAACCCTTCACATACAGAAGGGCGAATTTGTAGCCATCATGGGGCCTTCGGGCTGTGGTAAGTCAACTTTGCTAAATATTATCGGTCTGCTCGACAACCCATCTACCGGTGAGTATTATTTCGATAATCAGGAAGTTGGCGCATTTAAAGAACGTAACCGCACCCTTCTCCGGAAAGGCAACATCGGATTCGTTTTCCAGAGTTTTAACCTCATCGACGAACTTAACGTTTACGAGAACGTGGAGCTTCCGCTCATTTACCTGAAGTTAAAAGCATCGGAACGGAAAGAAATGGTTGAGAAAGTACTCGAACGGATGCAGATCAGTCACCGTAAAAAACATTTTCCGCAGCAATTATCAGGAGGACAACAGCAGCGTGTGGCCATTGCGCGTGCAGTGGTTGCCAACCCAAAGCTGATCCTGGCCGATGAGCCAACCGGTAACCTCGACTCGAAAAACGGTCTGGAAGTGATGAACCTGCTCACCGAACTCAACCGCGAAGGAACCACAATCGTGATGGTTACCCATTCGATGCACGACTCGGAATTTGCCCACCGCGTAATCAACTTGTTCGACGGACAGGTGATTACCGAAGAGGTAAAAAAACAGATGGGAGAAGTGTTGATTTAATGAAACTCAACCTATGTTTAAAGATATTTTCATTGCAGCCTACAGGAGCTTGTTGAAAAATAAATCGCATGCGCTCCTGAACATGATTGGACTAACGCTGGGAATTACTTCGTGCCTGATGATCTTTCTTGTCATCAGGTATGAGCTAAGTTTCGATACCTTCCACTCCAAAGCCGACCGGATATATCGTATCACGACTACAATGTTCAATGAGGAGAATGATTATTTTCCCGGAGCTTCCTATCCGGTTGGCGAAACGGCAAAAGAAGAATTTCCGGAAATCGAAAAAGTGGCTACCGTATTTTTCGAAAATGATGGCATCATAAAGGCCGACAACCAGATTTTTAAAGAATTCGGAATCACATACGTATCACCGGCATTTTTTGAAATTTTTGATTTTGGATGGCTGGTTGGTAAACCTGAGCAGTCGCTTGAAGCTCCAAACTCAGTCGTGCTTACCGAATCGGTGGCCAGGCGTTATTTCGGAATTGAAAAATCGGGAGATTTGACCACCGTTCTGGGAAAAGTTATCCGGTTAAATAACGAGTCTGATTATACAGTATCCGGAGTTACCAGAGATTTTCCTGAGAATACCGACCTTCCTTTTAAGATAATGCTGTCACTTTCCACCCTGAAGCCTTCAGTCAGGTCGGAAATGACGGATTGGATAACGTTAAACTGGTCTGTAAATCACTATGTACTTTTAAAAGAGGGAACAAATCCGGAACACATTAATGCCCTGTTCCCTGACTTTTTGAAAAAGCACATGTCGGCAGATGAGGCTACAAGAAGAAGTCTGCAACTTCAGGCTTTGAATAAAATTCACTTTGACGACCGCTATGGCAACTACAATAACCGCACAGTTACTGAAAGTACCATTTTCATATTGTCATTAATCGGTATTTTTCTTCTTGTCACTGCTTGTATCAACTTTATCAACCTGGCCACAGCACAGTCGGCCAAACGATCGAAAGAAGTTGGCGTGCGGAAAGTGCTGGGCGCTGGTAAAATGCAACTTATCCGCAAATTTTTAAGCGAAACGGTACTGATGACGCTGGTTGCCATTGTAACTTCATTGATTCTGGCGCTCATTTTCTTCCCATCAGTTTCGCGCATGCTTGATTTACACCTCGATCCCAACTGGATAACCGATCCTCTGGTACCGGTTTTTCTCCTGGGAATCATTGTAACCGTAAGTTTATTGGCAGGATTATATCCGGCACTGGTTTTAACAGGCTTTAATCCCATCATGGCGTTGAAAAACAAGATGAGCAGCGCTGTTTCTCCCGGAAATTTTTCACTCCGGAGAGGTTTAATTGTATTTCAGTTTGTTGTTTCGCAGGTGCTTGTGATTGGAACCATTGTTGTTGCCCGTCAGTTGGATTTATTCCGCTCACAATCTCTGGGGTTCGATAAAGAAGCGATTATAACCGTTCCTCTGCCCAACAGCGAAATCAATCAAAAGCAAACGTTGAGGAATCAATTTCAGAATATACCCGGAATCCAGATGGTTAGTTTTGCGGGTTTCACACCATCGAGCGACAACAATTGGCGGGGAGTGTTCAATTTCCCGGGATCGGGGTCTCCGGAAATTGTTGTGGTGATGCGTCCGGCCGATCCGGCTTACATTAAAACTTTTGGCCTCACCTTGCTGGCCGGTCGCGATTTGCTGGAAACCGATAATTTGGAAAGCGCCGTTATTGTGAACGAGAAAGTTTTGAAGATGATGAATATACTTAATCCACAGGATGCTGTTGGTAAACCAATTACCACTTTTGGAAGAAAAACTACCATTGTTGGCGTTGTCAAAGATTTTCATGCCTTCTCTCTACACCAGGCCATACAGCCGGTACTGATTTTTAATGATCAGGGGGCCCGATTGGCTGCATTAAAGTTTAATACCATTGATCTGAAAAATACACTTGCAAAAATTGAAAGTGTTTATAAAGGCATCTATCCGGAGAGCGTTTTTGAATACCGGTTTCTGGATGAAACGATTGCTTCGTTCTACAGCGAAGAAGAAAAGCTATCGAATATCTTCACCATCTTTTCGGGAATAGCCATATTTATTGGATGCCTGGGGTTGTTTGGACTTATCTCGTTTATTTCTCTGCAACGAACCAAAGAGATTGGTATCCGGAAAGTAAACGGAGCCAGGCTGGCCGAAATACTGGCACTATTAAACCGGGATTTTGCGCTTTGGATTGCCATTGCTTTTGTTATTGCTTGTCCGGTGGCCTGGTACATCATGAATACCTGGTTGCAAAAATTTGCATATAAAACCGAATTGAGTTGGTGGATTTTTACTGTTGCCGGGTTGCTGGCCATGGGAATTGCTTTGATTACCGTTAGCTGGCAAAGCTGGAAAGCGGCTACGAGAAACCCCGTAGAGGCGCTGAGGTATGAGTAAAAAGCCCCCTCTAACTCCCCCGAAGGGGGAGAATGAAAACAGTCTTGAACTATGATTTTTGTGATTGACTGATTACTATGATTTTAGAAACGAGAATAATCAAAGTCCATCACAGAAATCAGATGAATCAAAACTTATCCCGACCCTTCGGGAGTTCAGACAATGTGGGCAAAGCTGGAAAGCTGCGACGAGAAATCCGGGAGAAGCGTTGAGATATGAATAGTCTGAAGTTGCTTGAAATACAATAAAACCTGAAATATTTCAAAAGATGAATTTAATCAAGTCAGTACTTCGGAGTTTCACAAGGTTTAAATACTACACCTTCATTAACTTTTTTGGTTTAGTCCTTGGGCTATCGTGTTCAATCGTCCTCTTTCTGTATGTGAGTTTCGAATTCTCGTATGATCAGTTTCATGCCGATAAGAACCGTATATTTCGGATAAGTGAGGTATCAACAAGTCCTCAAAAGAAAGAAATGTATCCACAGGTGAGGATTCCTGTGGCACCGGACCTGAAAGAAGCGTTTGCTGAGATTGAAGATTTTTCGCGGTTAAAACTGAATAATCACGAAAAGTTGCTGAAATTGGATGATAAGAGTATTTCGGTTAAACACTCAATATATGCAGATGCCAATTTTTTCCGGTTTTTTTCATTTGGCTTGAAGTTAGGCGATCCAAATACGGTGCTTACCGATAAGAACAGCATTGTGCTCACCGACGAAGTTGCGACACTGTTGTTTGGAGATCAGAATCCGGTTGGAGCTACGGTTACCAGCAACAACAAACCCTATGTTGTTAGCGGGATAGCCAAAAATGTACCTAAAAATTCACATCTCCGTTTTGACATTGTGTTTCCTCTCGAACCATTGATAACCGCTCCCGGTGTTTATATTGCGTGGAATGGAGGTATGTCGGCGTCCACCTTTATCAAATTGCACAAGGCGGGTCAGGAACCTGAACTAGCCGCCAAAATACCAGACTTTTTATGGCAAAAGGTAAATAAATCAGATGCAGGCAGTGGCTTCTTTACAGAATTTGTACTTGAGCCGCTTCCCAAAATTCATCTTTATTCGAAGGTTGACTGGGACATTAATAAAAAATCGTATTCCAACGTGATGACGATCTTTTTTATTGGATTGCTGGTTATGTTTATTGCATTCGCAAACTATCTTTTTATTTCGAATGGAACACTGGCGCTTCGCACAAAAGAGTTTGGCATTAAACAGTTTTTGGGAATCGGAAAATATGGAGTTATCGGGCAGTTATTTACCGAATCAATGATTCTGTTTTCTTCAGCCGGAGCAATCGCAATCTTTATTTTATTGCTTCTGCGCCCAGCCATTACTCAATTGTTTGGCGATGAATTTATCATTTATCAATTGCAACGAACCCTTCCCTACTTAATCCTGATTCTCTTTTTAATCAGTGGCGCCGCCAGTCTGATTCAATATATTATTTTCCGCCGGAATAAATCAGGCATTCAATTATCTGCTTCAAGTTCTTCTCCTTTCAGGAACAGGCGGATTGCATACGTTTCAGCTTTCCAGTTCTGTATCTCCATTGCGCTGATCTCCTCCATGCTGATTGTTTACAAGCAACTAAATTTTGCCCTTCACAAAGATTTAGGTTTTAAGCCTGAAAACATTATTAATCTGATGAATGAAGGCATTGGTACAAAAGGTGAAACACTTATTTCAGAACTGAAAAAACTGCCCGGCGTGGTTAATGCTTCGGCCAGCTTTGGTATACCCGGGCTCGAGTCAACACAAAATGGCTACAAACCTGAAGGTGAGGATCAATGGCAAATGTATAATGCCTTGCATGTTGACGATCGTTTCTTTAACACCTATCAGGTCAAACTTCTGTCCGGACGTAATTTCAGGGAAGGCAAAGATGCCGATAGCAAGTCGTTCATCATCAACGAAACATTGGCGAAACAATTAGGCTGGGAAAACCCGGTTGGGAAAACGATATTTCGTGATGGGAATCATGAAATCATCGGTGTGGTGAAAGATTTCCAGATATCTTCCATTTACCAAAAAATACCGCCGCTCATTATTTCCAAGGAACGGCAACCCAATTTTTATACGCTTTCAATTGCAGTAACTCCTGATCATATTTCACAAACATTGAAGCAAATTGAACGCATCTGGAATAAAATTATGCCCAATCAGCCGTTCAACTATTTCTTTTTGGATGCCCGGATTGGAAGCATGTACGCCGATGTTCAGCAAACAATAACCATCCTGATGATTTTTACAGGCATTTCAATCCTGATTTCGGTTCTGGGACTATTCGGAATCACGTTTTTGTTGCTCAACAGCCGTGTGAAGGAAATCGGTATTCGGAAAGTGAACGGTGCCAGAGTGGCCGAAATATTGGCAATGCTCAACAAAGACTTTGTAAAATGGGTCGTTATTGCTTTTGTGTTCGCTACGCCAATTGCCTGGTACGCTATGAATAGATGGCTCGAAAACTTTGCCTACAAAACCGAACTGAGCTGGTGGATTTTTGCCCTGGCCGGCTTGTTGGCATTGGGAATTGCGCTGCTGACTGTTAGTTGGCAAAGCTGGAAAGCAGCCACAAGGAATCCGGTGGAGGCGCTGCGGTACGAGTAAAAAGCCCCCTCTAACTCCCCCGGAGGGCATAGCCGTCAAGTTAATTTTTATATTTCTAATAATGAGTATATTACATGATTTTTTACCCCACCCGTTTGACAGGCAGGGTTTAATTTTGTAATTTCACCCATCTCAATGAACTT